>NZ_LZLE01000263.1 GCF_001673155.1 Mycobacterium sp. 1423905.2
TCACGGTCGCGACCCGCTGCGCCCGGCTTCGCCGCGCTGGCGATCGCTCCGCCCAAAAAGTCGCGACCCGCTGCGCCCGGCTTCGCCGCGCTGGCGATCGCTCCTAAAATCGCGGGCATGGCGGAGCTAGTCCAAGTCACCGACACCGTTCACCTCGTCCAAGGCCATGCGGTCAACTGGACCTTGGTCACCGACGACACCGGCGTCCTGCTGATCGACGCCGGCTATCCCGGTGATCGCGAGGAAGTGCTCGGGTCGCTGCGCCGGCTGGGATATCAACCCGGCGATGTGCGCGCCATTCTGTTGACCCACGCCCACATCGACCACCTCGGCTCGGCCATCTGGTTCGCCAGCGAGCACGGCACTCCGGTGTACTGCCATCCCCGCGAAGTGGGCCACGCCAAACGCGACTATCTAGAACAAGTGTCGACAATCGATGTGGCCCTTCGCATTTGGCGTCCCCGCTGGGCGGTATGGACCGCGCACGTGGTCCGCAGCGGCGGGCTGATCCGCGACGGCATCCCCAGCACTCAGCCGCTGACCGCCGAGGTGGCCGCCGGCCTGCCGGGGCGGCCCGAGGCCGTCTTCAGCCCCGGTCACACCAACGGGCACTGCTCCTATCTGGTCGACGGCGTCCTAGTCAGCGGCGATGCGCTGATCACCGGCCACCCGCTGTTGCGTCACCGCGGACCGCAATTGCTGCCGGCCATCTTCAGTTACAGCCAGCAGGACTGCATCCACACTCTGTCCGCGCTGGCTGAGGTGGACAGCGACGTGCTGGTTCCCGGTCACGGCCAGCTGTGGCGCGGACCGATCCGCGAGGCCACGGAGGCGGCGCTGGCCCTAGCGCGTTAACCCCAGGTGATCGCGCAGCGTCTCGCCGGTGTATTCGGTGCGGAAGGCGCCGCGCTCCTGCAGCAGCGGGACCACGTCGTCGACGAATTCGTCGAGCCCGTGCGGCGTCAGGTGCGGCACCATGATGAACCCGTCACACGCGTCGGCCTGTACGTAGCGGTCGATCTCGTCGGCGATGTGGGCGGCGCTGCCGACGAACTGGTGCCTGCTGGTGACGGCGATTACCAGCTCCCGGATCGACAGGTTTTCGGCCTCGGCGCGTTCCCGATAGCGGCGGGCCACCGCAACCGGGTCGCCGTGGCGGACCCGGCCTTGGGTGATGGTGCTGTCGACGACCGGATCGAAGTCGGGCAGCGGACCGTCGGGGTCGTAATCGGAAAGCTCCCGGCCCCACACCTGCTCGAGCATTGCGATCGCCGTCGCGCCGCTGACTTGTTGATAACGTATGTGGCGCGCCTTGTCGTGCGCTTCGGCGTCGCTGTCACCGAGCACGAATGTCGCAGCAGGAAACACCTTGAGCTGGTCGGGGTCTCGGCCGTAAGCCTTGGCACGGCCCTTGACGTCGGCATAGTAGCGCTGGCCGTCTTCGAGTGACCCGTGCAAGGTGAACAAGGCGTCGGCGTGCCGGGCGCCGAACGCCCGGCCTTCGTCGGAGTCACCGGCCTGCAACAACACTGGGTGACCCTGCGGGCCGGCCGGGAGCGTCGCGAACCCGCGCACGTCGAACTGCGCATCGCGGTGTTCGACACTGCGGATCCCTTCGGCGTTGACGTACACACCGCCGGCGACGTCGGCCAGCACCGCGTCGGGTGCCCAACTGTCCCAGAACTCACGGGCCACGGCGAGGAATTGCTCGGCTCGCACGTAGCGGTCGGCGTGGGACAAGAACCCGCCGCGCCGAAAGTTCGCGCCGGTGAAGGCGTCCGAGGAGGTCACTATGTTCCATCCGGCCCGGCCACCGGACAGGTGGTCCAGGGTGGCGAATTGCCTTGTCACCTCGAAGGGTTCGTTGAAGGTGGTGTTGATGGTCCCGGTGAGCCCGAGCCGCTCGGTGACACCGGCCAGCGCGGCGAGCACGGTGAAGGTGTCCGGGCGCCCGACGACATCGAGGTCGTGAATCCTGCCGCGGTGTTCGCGGAGACGTAGCCCTTCGGCCAGGAAGAAGAAGTCGAACAGGCCGCGTTCGGCGGTGCGGGCGAGGTGGACGAAGGAGTCGAACTCGATCTGGCTGCCCGCGCTGGGGTCAGTCCACACGGTCGTGTTGTTCACCCCCGGGAAGTGGGCGGCCAGATGAATGGGTTTGCGGTTCAACAGGTCAACCCCCAACGCCGGGCGATCAATTCATGCGAACGCAGCCGGTCTTCGTGCCGGTGAGTAACCGAGGTGACGACCAGTTCGTCGGCGCCGGCAACCCGTTGCAGGGCGTGCAGTCGCTCGGCGACCTCGTCCGGGTTGCCGACGAATTGCGTTGCCAGCCGGTCTTTTACCAGTGCATACTGTTCGTCGGTCAGCGGCGGGCAGTCGGCGGGATCCGGGTAGGGCATGGCGCCCACGCCGGTGCGAATGGAGTACACCCAATGGCCGTAACTGCCGGCCAGCCGGCGGGCGGCGGCGCTGTCCTCGGCGACGACGATGTCCGCCGACACCACGACGTAGGGTCGCTCTAGCGTCTGAGACGGCGTAAAGGCATTGCGGTACGCCTCGATCGCCTCGAGCGCGGTGGCGGGGGTGATGTGGTAGCTCGCGACGAACGGCAACCCCATCGCCCCGGCGACCTGCGCGCTCTGGCCGCGGGTGCTGCCGAAGATCCACGGGGCCAACCGGGCGTGCTCGCCGGGCACGGCGTGCACGTCGAATTCACCGGCGCGGTAGCGCCCGTCCAGCAGCGCGACGATGTCCCCGACCTGCTCGGCGAAGTCCGGGGACACTGCCTCAGGCTGCTGCAAGATCGCCATGGTGGCCTGCAGCCGGTCGAGATCGAGCAGGCCGCGCAGATCGAACGGGGTGGGAACCACCACGCCGTCCACCTCATGCCATTGCCGCGGCGGCCGTGGGGTTCTCGGCTTCTTCGGTTTGTTGTCGTCCGAGCGGCGCTGTCCGGAGCGGCCGACACCTAGATCGATACGGCCCGGGTAGAACGCATCCAGCATGCCGAAGCTCTCGACGACGGCGACGGCGGTGGTGTACCCGAGCTGAACCGCGGCCGCCCCCACGTGAATGTTATTGGTAGCGGCGGCTATCTGACCGATCAGCACCGCAGGCGCCGAGCTGGCGACACCGACGAAGTGATGTTCGGCCACCCAATAACGGCGAAAACCCCACCGCTCGGCATGCTGGGCCAGGTCGATGGTGTTGCGCAGTGCGGCCGCCGCGTCACTGCCGGCGCTGATCGGCGACAGGTCCAGAATGGACAGCGGTACAGGGCTCATTTGTCCGCTCCCACATAGCGATTCGCCGCGACCGGCAGGCCCAGCCGCTGGCGCAGCGTTTCTCCATCGACGTAGCCGGACCGGAAGCAGCCCGCCCGCTGCAGCAATGGCACCACCTCGTCGACGATTACCGGGAAGTCGGCGACGTTGACGGCCGGACGCAGGCGGACACCGTGGATGCCGTGCCGCTGCCAGGACAACAGCATTTCCACGAGTTGCGCTGGACTGTCGCCGAAGACCAATGCGTCGGAACGGAAGTCGGTGTCGCCTCGGAAGGAAACGACCACGTCGGCGAAGATTTTTAAGTGCCGACCGCCGGCGGTGTGAACTTCGTCGACGATGGTGCGCACCTGCGAGTCGTCGGTGGGCGTGATGAAGACGACGTCGGCGCTGGCAGCGGCGAACTCATAGATCGGTCCCGCGTGCGCGAGCGCGGCCACCACCGGCTGACCTTGGGGCGGCCGCGGAGTGATGGACGGCCCCTTGACCGAGAAATACTTGCCGGTGAAATCGACGTAGTGCAACTTGTCCCGATCGATGTAGCGCCCCGTGCTCACGTCGCGGATCACCGCGTTGTCTTCCCAGCTGTCCCATAGCCTGCGTACCACCTCGACGACGTCGCGTGCCTCGTCGAACAGCTCCGACGGGTCGATCGAACGCCGCCCGAACAGCGCCGCTTCATACGGGGTCGCGCTGACCCGCGGCTGCCAACCCGCTCGGCCGTGCGAGACGAAATCAAGCGTGGCAATGGATTTGGAGACGTGGAACGGTTCGGTGTGGGTGACCGTGGCGACCGGGACCAGGCCGATGTGTCGGGTGACCGGTGCGATGCGCGCTGCGGTCAATACGGCATCGGCGCGTCCGGTCAGCCGATCCGGATGAAGCCGCGAGCTGCGTCCCACCTGCGGCATCAACGAGTCGTCGATGGTGAGGAAGTCGAGCAGGCCCCGCTCGGCGGTGACCGCCAGCTCGGCCCAGTACCGGCCGGTGAGCATCGCGGTGGGATCGATGCCGGAAGCCACGGTCGGCCGCCAGGCGTGCGGATCCCAGCCGAATCCGTCGAGCGCGACCGCTAGGTGCAGGTTGGGGGTCATCGCAAGTCCTTGACGAAGGCGATCGGGAACACCGGTCCGTTGCTGGGCAGCGGTTCGGGCAGGCGGGTGTATCCGGTCGCCTCGTACAGCTCCTCGGCCTCGGGTTGGCGATTGCCGGTCATCAGATAGATCTTGCGGTAACCGCGGGCGGTTATCTCGGCCTCCAACTCGGTGAGCAACGCACGCGCGAAGCCGCGGCGACGGTGTCCGCTGTCGGTCCAGATGCGCTTCAATTCCGCGGTGTGGGCGTCGTAGCGTTTGAACCCGCCGCCGGTGACCGGGCGCCCGTCCAGCAGGCCGATGAGCATGCCACCGTGCGGAGGCGCGAATTCGTCGCCGGGGTTGTCGGTCAACCAGGCCAGCACCGTGGGCGCTGAGCTGTCGTATCGCTGGGCGTACTCCGCGGCCAACTCAGCCAACAACGGCTGGGCCAGTGGATCGTCCAGCGCTGCGGGGACGAACCGCAGCTGGGCCGCCGGGGCGGATTGGCTGGATCCGGGCATCACGTCAATGTCTAACGTCTACGGCCGGGATGCATTCCGGCCGCCCATCCTGGTGGCGGTCACATAGCGCGGTGAGATCTCGGCTCGGCGAGGGCTGATTTGCGGATTGCCCGCCATCCCGATGGTTTCGAGCAGCTCGACGACGGTCTGCTCGTACGTCTGCCAACCGTTGGCCGCCAGCAATTCCGGCACGGAGTTGAACTCCGCGGCGTAGGTCAGCCTGGACAGATCGATATCGACGCCGTGCCGGCGCCAGTGGTCGACGAAGGCCTGCCCTTCGCGCAGCTGAGCCGCCGTCCAGGTGGGCATGTGGTCGGCGGTCAGCCGGCTGCCGGGGGCACTCACCTCCGTGACGTTATGCAGCAACCGGTCCTGGGCATCGGGCGGCAGGTAGCCCACGAAGAGGTTCTCGGCGACCCAGACGGTGGGTTGGGCGTCATCGAAGCCGACCCGCCGCAGCCCGGAAAGCCAGTCCTGACGCAGATCGATGCCCACCGCGCAACGGTTGACGCTCAGCTTGGCACCCAGCTTGCGCAGCAACTGCGTCTTGAAGTCCAGGACGTTGGGCTGGTCGATCTCATAGACCGTGGTCCCTCGCGGCCACCAGAGCCGATACGGTCGCGTGTCCAAGCCAGAGGCCAGGACTACGACCTGACGAAGGCCCGCTTGGTAAGCGTCGGCCAGGAACTCGTCCACGAACCGCGCATGCAATCCCAGAACGCGGAGTATCCCCGCGATCAGCGGGTTGTCACCCCCATCGCCGGCATAGCGTTCCTCGTCGATCACCCGAGTGAAGTACTCCACTCCGACGGCCCGCACCAGCGCCTCGGCGAACGGATCGTTGAGCAGCCCCTGGTTCGTCGCCACCGCCCGAGCGGCCGCGCCGAACGTGGCGGTCATGCCCACGCCGGTGGCCGGCCCCCAGGTGTCGCCGTCCGTCCGCACCATCAACGACGCCGTCGCGCCAACCCGAGCGCCGCTCGCCAACCGAGCAGCAGCAGCGCGGTGACCGAGGACGCGACCACGATGAAACTTGCCGCCACCCCGGCGGAGGTCAATCTGCGCAGCACCATGCCGACCACCACGGTGCAGACCCACACGATGACTCCGGTGGGCGCCACGGCGGTGGGCCGTCGCCAGCCGCGCGCCGCCAGCCAGCCCACAGCGGTCCCGGTCAGGAACGGCCAAGCCGTCGACACGACGCCGCTGACATTCAGTCCTTCGTCATGACTGCGGCGCCCGGCCGCGCAGAAAACCATGACGGCGACGACGTCGGTCATCAGCCAGGCCGGCCACGTCTGCCCCCGCCGTGGTTGCATGCAGCGAGATTACCGGGGCAGGGCAGGATGGGAGCATGAGCACCAACACACCGCCCGCGTTCGACGCGCAGGACCCGCTGGGCCTGGACGCATCGCTGTCCGATGACGAGATTGCGGTCCGCGACACCGTCAGAAAATTCTGCGCCGAAAACGTCACCCCGTACGTCGCGGAATGGTTCGAAGAAGGTGACCTGCCGTTCGCGCGGGAATTGGCGAAGCAATTCGGCGAGTTGGGGCTGCTGGGCATGCATCTGGAGGGTTACGGGTGCGGCGGAGCCTCGGCGGTGCACTACGGCTTGGCCTGCACCGAATTAGAGGCCGCCGATTCCGGCGTGCGCTCGATGGTCTCGGTGCAGGGCTCGCTGGCCATGTTCGCCATCTGGAAGTTCGGCTCCGAGGAACAAAAACAGCAGTGGCTGCCGGGCATGGCCGCCGGGGACCTACTGGGCTGCTTCGGGTTGACCGAACCCGACGCCGGCTCGGATCCCGCGGCGATGAAGACGCGGGCGCGACGAGACGGCTCGGACTGGGTGCTCAACGGTCGCAAGATGTGGATCACCAACGGCTCGATTGCCGACGTCGCGGTGGTCTGGGCCGCGACCGACGACGGCGTGCGCGGTTTCGTCGTGCCGACCGACACATCGGGATTCGCCGCGAACACCATTCACCACAAGTTGTCGTTGCGGGCGTCGATCACCAGCGAATTGGTGCTCGACGATGTGCGGTTGCCGGCCGACGCGATGCTGCCCGAGGGAAAGGGCTTGCGGGGACCGTTGTCCTGCTTGTCCGAGGCGCGCTACGGGATCATCTGGGGTTCGATGGGAGCGGCCCGGTCGGCGTGGCAGGCGGCGCTGGACTACGCGACGCAGCGCACCCAGTTCGGTCGTCCGATCGCGGGATTCCAGTTGACCCAGGCGAAATTGGTCGACATGGCGGTCGAACTGCATAAAGGCCAGCTGCTGTCGCTGCACCTGGGTCGGCTCAAAGACAGCGTCGGCCTGCGTCCGGAGCAGGTGAGCTTCGGCAAGCTCAACAACACCCGCGAAGCCCTGAAGATCTGCCGGACAGCGCGAACCATATTGGGTGGCAACGGGATATCGCTGGAGTATCCGGTGATCCGGCACATGGTCAACCTGGAGTCGGTGCTCACGTACGAGGGCACACCGGAGATGCACCAGTTGGTGCTGGGCCAGGCGTTCACCGGTAGCAACGCTTTCCGCTGATGGCCGTCGCCTACACCGCCGAGCATCACCAGTTTCGGGAGCTGGTGCGCGACTTCGTCCAGCGAAGCGTGCTTCCGGCGCACGAGAAGTGGGAACGGGACGGCCAGTGGGACCGCTCATTGTTCATCGAAGCAGGAAAGCTTGGCTTGCTGGGTATCTCGGTGCCCGAGCGGTTCGGCGGCCCGGGTGTCGACGACTTCCGATACAACGCCATCGTGATGGACGAACTGCAGCGAGGCGGGGCGGCCGCAGAGGCCATCGCCTTCACCCTGCAAAACGATGTGGTCCTGCCCTATCTGACCGATCTGACGACGCCGGAACAACAACAGCGTTGGCTACCCGGTGTGGTGACGGGCGAGACCGTCCTAGGGATCGGCATGACTGAGCCCGGCGCGGGCAGCGACCTGGCGGGGATCCGCACGACGGCGGTGCGAGACGGCGACCATTACGTGGTCAACGGTGCTAAGACGTTCATCTCCAACGGGCAGAGCGGCGACCTGTTCGTCATCGCCGCCCGGACCTCACCGGACCGGCACAAGGGCCTGTCGCTTCTGGTCGTCGAAGCCGACACCCCGGGATTCGAGCGGGGCCGCAAGTTGGAGAAGATCGGCCTGCACGCCCAGGACACCAGCGAACTGAGCTTCACCGACATGCGGGTGCCGGTGTCCAACCTGCTCGGCGCCGAAGGGGACGGCTTCTACCAGCTGGTGCGCAATCTTCCGCAGGAGCGACTGGCCCTGGGAATCGGTGCGGTGGCCGCAGCGGAGGGCATTCTGGCCGAGACCCTCGAGTATGTGCGGGAGCGCAAAGCGTTCGGCGCTCCGATCGGCAGCTTCCAAAACAGCCAATTCGTGCTTGCCGAGCTGGCGACCGAATTAGACGTTGCCCGAACCTATCTCGACGACTGCCTGGCGCAGCATCTGGTGGGTGAACTGACTGCCGGCCGCGCGGCGAAGCTGAAGTGGTGGACCACCGACCTGCAGGTGCGCACCGCCGACCGGTGCCTGCAACTGCACGGCGGGTACGGCTACATGCGGGAGTACCGAGTGTCGCGGGCCTTCGTCGATGCGCGCATTCAGACGATCTACGGCGGGACCAATGAGATCATGAAGACGATCATCGCCAAGGAGTTAGGCATTTAACCGCTATGGCCACTGGGTTGAGAGTTCGAGTCGCCGCCTGCGCGGTGCTGCTAAGCGGCTTGGCCGCGCCCACCGCAGCCGCCGACCCGGTGACCTTGCCGGCAATGACGCCCACCAACGCTGGTCCGGTCATCGGTGGCGGCGGCGGAGGGCAGCTCGCGCAGCAGCTGGCCACCTTGGGCAATCCGAGTGTTCAAGAGGTGGACGGCAACGATGCCGCCGCCTTCATCAACGCCGCGGCGTCGACCGCGAATCCTCAGCTTTCCGCGCCGTTTTCGCTGTTGCGCCGGGCGCTGAACTGTCAGAACAACAACGCCGGATTCGCGGCGCGGGCGTTCCGACGCAACGATGGCCTGTGGGGCGGCGCGATGTTGGTGGCGGGGAAAACCGCCAAGCCAGATATCGAGGCCCTCACCACCTGCGCCAAGACCAACTGGCGCCGGGCCAACGCAGGCAATGAAACGTCGATGTGCAACAGCGGGTGGAACACCCCCACGTCGTTCAACAGCCGCGGCGGCGAGACCTACTACATCATGCTCGCGGGCACCGCGTCTGACTTCTGCGTCGCGCTCAACGGCAAGTACAAAGAGAATGCCAGCGGCTGGCCCACATAGCCCGGCGCAGCCCGGGCACACCACTCACGGCGCAGACCTTGGCGCAGCGTTCGACGAACTCGACGCCAAGATAACCGCGGGAATGCAGGCCTATGCCATTCCGGGCGTCGCGGTCGCCGTCTGGGTGGGCGGTCACGAATACGTCAAGGGGTTCGGGGTCACCAACGTCGACCATCCGTTGCCTGTCGACGGTGACACCGTCTTCCGAATCGGCTCGACGACAAAGACATTCACCGGGACCGTGATGATGCGGCTGGTCGAGCAGGGCAAAGTGGACCTGGATGCACCGGTGCGCCGCTACCTCCCCGAGTTCGCGGTAGCCTCCGAAGAAGCGAGCGCCACGGTGACCGTGCGCCAACTGCTCAACCACACCGCAGGCTGGGATGGCCGCAATGGGCAGGACTTCGGCCGCGGTGATGACGCGGTGGCACGCTACGTCAGGGCGATGACACGGTTACCGCAGCTGACTCCTCCGGGAACCACGTTCGCGTACAACAATGCGGGTCTGGTGGTGGCAGGCCGCATCATCGAGCTTATCGCCGGAACGACCTACGAGGCTGTGGTGCATGAGCTGGTGATCGACCCGCTGCGGCTGGCTCACACCCGCTACTTCACCGAACGGATCATCGGTATGAAGGTGGCGGCAGCCCATAGTGTGGTCGACGGGAAAGCCATTGTGGAACCTGACTTCTGGCCATTCCCACGCAGCTGCAACCCCACCGGCGGGTTGATGTCCACCGCGCGAGATCAGCTGCGCTACGCGCGGTTTCACCTCGGTGACGGCAGAACGCCGAACGGTGAGAAGCTGCTGAGCCGGCAATCGTTGGAGGAAATGCGCTCGAACCCCGGCGCGGGCGGAACACTCTGGGTCGAGCTGACCGGGATGGGCGTGACCTGGATGCTGCGGCCGTCCGCGGAGAATGTGACCATTGTCGAGCACGGCGGCACCTGGAAGGGGCAACGCTCTGGCTTCTTCATGGTGCCACAGCGCGACTTCGCCATGACCGTGCTGACCAACTCTGACGGCGGTTTCCATCTGATCAACGACCTTTTCGCCTGCGACTGGGCGTTGCACAGGTTCGCCGGAGTCACCAACCTGCCCGCCACGCCACAACACCTTGCCGCCGCCGAGCTGTCGCCATACGAGGGCCGGTACATCGCCGAGCAAGTCGCCCAGGATGGCCGCATCGAGCAAACGGTCATCGACTTCCAGGCACGGGACGGGCAGCTCGCTGGCAGCATGTGGGTCGGCGACCCGGATGGCCAGCAGAGCGAAAAACTGGGACTAGCCTTCTACCGGCTCGACTATGGACTCGACCTCGGAGCCGACAACAAGCCGACCGGCAGTCGATCCAACTTCGTCCGCGGACCGGACGGGGACCTCGCGTGGTTCTGTAGCCAGCATGGGCGCCTGTTCCGACGCCAATAAGGAGACCTGATGCCCCGCACCGACGACGACAACTGGGACCTGTCCTCTGGCGTCGGCGTCACCGCGACCATTGTCGCGGCCGGGCGCGCGATGGCCACCAAAGATCCGCGCGGATTGATCCACGACCCGTTCGCCGAGCCTCTGGTCCGCGCGGTGGGGCTGGATTTCTTCACCAAGATGATGGACGGCGAACTCGACATGTCGGCGATCGCAGACGTCTCACCGACCGTGGCGCGCGCGATGGTTGACGGAAACGCCGTCCGCACCAAGTATTTCGACGACTACGTACTCAACGCCACCGACGCGGGGATTCGGCAAGTGGTGATCCTCGCCGCCGGGTTGGACGCCCGAGCCTACCGTCTGCCGTGGCCGGCCGGGACTGTGGTGTACGAGATCGACCAACCGCAAGTCCTGGAATTCAAGACGACCACCTTGGCCCACCTGGGCGCCGAACCCTCCGCTGCTCGACGCGCCGTAGCCGTCGACTTGCGCGCCGATTGGCCGACGGCTTTGCAAGCCGCGGGCCTCGATTCGGCAGCACCGACGGCGTGGCTGGCAGAGGGGTTACTGATTTATCTGAAGCCGCAAGACCAGGACCAGCTGTTCGACAACATCACCGCACTCAGCGCGCCGGAGAGCAGGATAGCGACCGAATTCGTATCCAGTGTCGTTGATTTCAGCGCGGAGCGAGCACGGACCATATCCGACCCGTTCCGCGACCATGGTGTCGACGTCGACTTGGCCTCGTTGGTCTACACCGGCCCGCGCCACCACGTCCTCGACTACCTCGGCTCCAGAGGTTGGCAGGTGCAGGGCGTGCCGCTGGCCGAATTGTTCCGGCGCAGCGGCCTGGATGTGCCCGCTGCAGACGATGACACCGTCTTCATCAGCGGCGGCACCCGCGCGGCGCAGCCCTGACTCAAAGCGAGAAAAAAGTGTCACTGAGCACGCTGGTGGTATGCGATTCTTGATCCCGGAGAGGATCGTGATGCGTAGAGACGACGACAGCTGGGATCTGACCAGTCATGTCGGCGCGACCGCGACGCTGGTGGCGGCGGGCCGTGCCAGGGCTACCAATTCGGCCCAGCCGTTGATCGAGGACCGGTTCGCCGAGCCGTTGGTCCGCGCGGTGGGCATCGAGTTCCTCATCAGGTGGGCCAGCGGAGACCTGTGCGCGTCCGACGTCGACGAGCCCGAAGCGGCTTGGGGCCTGCAGCGAATGACGACCGAGTTGGTGGCTCGCACTCGCTACTTCGATCAATTCTTTGCCGACGCGACCGCCGCCGGGATTCGGCAGGCGGTGATCCTGGCCTCGGGTCTCGACGCGCGCGGCTATCGACTGCCGTGGCCGCCGGGCACCACGGTGTATGAGATCGACCAGCCCCATGTGCTGCAGTTCAAGGCCGAAACGTTGGCGCAGCTGGGTGCTGAGTCGACGGCGCACCTGAGGATGGTGCCGGCCGACCTGCGCCACGACTGGCCGGCCGCGTTGCTGCGTAGCGGATTCGACCCGGCGCTGCCCACCGCCTGGATTGCCGAAGGACTGTTCGGTTATCTGCCTCCGGAAGCCCAGGATCGGCTGCTGGACAACGTGACCAAGCTCAGTGCCCCGGCCAGCCGGATGGCCATGGAGACGTTCGTCGGGTCATCGGACTCTGGGCGGGTCGAAGAGATCATCCGCAGTGCGACACGCAACTGGCGCGAGCATGGATTCGATTTGGATATCTGGTCGCTGAACTATTCCGGGGCCCGCAGCGAAGCTCCCGAATACCTCGCCAACCACGGGTGGCGATCGGTGGGGACTACGTCCGCGCAGCTGCTGGCCGATCACCGCGTGGCCGCGATGCCTGGTCATTACGTCGCGCCGTCCGACAAGCCCAGCTATTACACGTCGGTTCTCGCGTGATGCACCCGGCCTAGCGGGCACCACGATGCGGATACTGGCGGTAACACGCGCCCACAATGCCGGGAAGACCTTGGCTGCGACCTTGGACTCGCTGGCCACCTTCTGCGACGAGATCTACGCGATCGACGACCGCAGCACCGACGACACCGCTGCGATCTTGGCAAACCACCCGGCGGTCACCAATGTTGTTCGCGCTCGGCAAGATCTCCCGCCGACACCGTGGTTGATACCCGAGTCCACCGGGCTGGACCTGCTGTACCGGATGGCGGATTTCTGTCGCCCGGACTGGATGGTGATGGTCGACGCGGACTGGATTTTCCAAATCGACATCGACATCCGCGAGGTGCTCGCGCGCACCCCGGACGACGTGGCGGCGCTGATGTGTCCCATGGTGTCCCGCTGGGACGATCCGGAATACCCGGATATGGTGCCGGTGATGGGCACCGCCGAGGCGATGCGTGGGCCGTTCTGGCGTTGGTACCCGGGTCTGTACGCGGGACCCAAGTTGATGCACAACTCGCATTGGCCGGCCAATATCACCGATCACGGTCGGATAGGGCAACTCGACGGAATCCGCTTGACGCACAACGGCTGGTCGACGCTGGAAGAACGGATCTCGCGCGTCGGGCACTACATGCGGCTCGATCCGGATTTTCGGCACAACTTCGGTGTGGCATATGACCGGTCCCTGTTGTTCGGTTACGCACTCGACGAGGTCGATCTGCTCAAAGCGGATTACCGCCGGCGGGTACGCGGCGAGTTCGACCGCACCGAGCCAACGCCACGGCTGCCGATCGAGGCGGAGCCGCGCGCCATCGGCCGCGGATACGGGCCGCGTGCCGACGGTTTCCATCCCGGCGTCGACTTCGCCGCTGATCCCGGCAGCCCGATCTACGCCGCCATATCCGGAACCGTCTGCTTCGCAGGCGAACTCGATCACCTTTACTCGGTGATCATCTCGGACGGCGATACCGAGGTCCGCTACGTGTTTCGGCCCGGCGAGGCCAGACACATCGCCGTGGGTGATCGGATATGCGCGGGAACCCAGATCGGCAGCCTCGGCCGGGAGGACCAATCAGCTGACGGTTACCTGCATTTCGAGACGCGGGTGCGGCGCGCACACGTCAACCCGCTGCGCTACCTGGGCAACATGGGGCTGCGGCCCTGGCCGCCGCCCGGGCAGTTGCGCGCCGTCTCGGGCAGTTATCCGCCCGCCACACCATGCACGATCACCGCAGCCGATTGATGGTGGGCGACCTACGCCGGAGCTGTCCGCTGGTAGGCCTCGACCCGTTCCAGCAGACTGCGGCCGGCCCGAATCGTCGAGCGGACTTCTTGCAGCAGTTTGGCGGGGTGCTGCAGGTCCATCTCGTGCAGTCCTTCGTAGCGGTCGATGCCGAATCCCACCGTCTCGATGCGAATTCCGAACGGCAGCGTCAGAGTGCGCAGCGCGTCGAAGTTCTGATAGGGCACGAATGGCTGACCGGTCACCAGTAGACAACTCGAGTGCCGCATGTCCAGTGTCTGGGCGGTGAAGGCAAAGGTGTCCGCGGAGGTGGCGCGGCGGTTGTTAGGGTCCGGCGACGGAGCCTCGAGCAGTGTGATCGGCAGCCCGAGGTCATTGCTGTCTTCGCCGAAGCGCCAGACCATTTCGCCCCGATGCGGGTCGCTGACTCGCTGCTGCCCACGCTGCACCACTTCGCGGGTATCCACGCCGAACGCGTCGGCCGCGGCGGCCGCCAGCAGATCGAATTCGGTACGCGCGCCGGGGGCGCAAGACGCGACCGCGTCCGCTTCCGACGGCAACAGCCGCCGAGAAGCGGCGGCCAGGACGATATGACCAATGCGGTACTGGGCAGCCAGTTCCCGCGCCCATCGGGCCCGAAGCATGTTGGAGTAACGTCCGGTGCCGATCACCAAGAGGTAGTCGAATGTTGTTCCGCTGGGCGAAGACTCATCGGTGAGGCCCAGCTGTTGGGCCAGCGTCGTGATGGTGTCCAGCTGCCAGTCCGACAGGTCCAGACGTGGGATCATCCAGCGTGCTCCGCCGCCGGCGTCTTGGGACTGCACCTGCTCCCCGCTCGGACGTGCCCTCGTCCGGCCCCGGTAATCCCACACCTCACTGAACTCGTCCAGGGAGGCCAGCCGGGCGGCGAGATCATCGTGCCGCGGGAATGCCCCGCCGAACATCGCAACCAACTGCGCCAGCGCGTCATGCGCGGTCCACGCGTCGACCCGCGCGCGCAGCGACGTCAGACATTCATCATCGAACGAGTCTCCGCACGCTGACGTTTCAGCCGGACTGTTCACTTGATGTTCCTTGCTCCCTCGACACGCCACGCACGTTTTCCCGGAAGGCCACAATCGCGGTGATCACCGCGGAGACAACGCGCCGCTGTATCCGTCATGTTCGTAGGCGTACTGCGGCTGATCCTTCGCCCATTGGATATAGCGGTCGATGCCCTCCCAGATATCGACTTCCGGTTTGAACCCGATGCTCTTGGCGAGGTCGATATTGGCGGGAAAACGGGCGACTTCGCCGGCGCGTGCGTCACATCGGGTGATCTTGGCGTCGAACTTTTCAGCGATGTACTCGACGATATCTTTCACCTGGGTGTCTGTGCCGCTCGCGAAATTGATCGCTTGTCCGCGCAGCGCGGTGTTTTGCAACACCAGGTTGTAGGCATTGACGATATCGCTTACGTACAGATAATCGCGTGTCGCCGAACCGTCGCCGAAGATCGTGAGGTTTTCGCCGTTGATGGCCTGCCGGACGAGTCGTGGAATCAGGGCACCGAATCGGCCGGTTTTCTGGCGGACGCCGAAGATGTTGAATGGCCGAACAATTGTGACGTCCAGACCATACGAGCGGTAGTAGGAGTAACACAACCGATCGGCCGCTGCCTTGGAGGCGCCGTAAGGGCTGTTCGGCCTCAGCTCCGCTGTCTCGTCGAGGCGTTCGCCCTCCTGCAGATTGTGGCCGTCGCCGTACACTTCGCAGGTCGACACATAAATCAACCGATTCTTGTAGCGCCGGACCGCCTCTAACACTCGGTAGGTACCCATGACGTTGGTTTCGAGGAAGCTTTCTGGATCACCGAGAGATTGGTCGACATTGATATTCGCGGCCAGATGAAAAACGACGTGGTGCTCGCGTACCGCGCGATGGACCGTTTCTCCATCGGTCACCGAACCGGAAATAAAGGCCGCTCGTTCGTGCGAACGAAAGTCATTCGTGTTCCGGGTCGCGCTCTTCGATGACGTATTCAGGACGGTGACCCAATGCCCGTTGGCCAATAGCGACTCGGATAGATGACTTCCCTGGAAGCCTGCGCCCCCGGTGACAAGTATTTCCAACTGGTTCGCCCCTCGGTCTCTTCGGTACGGCGTGAGCTTAATCGATGCTGGCGGCAAAGTCAGCGAATCGACTTGACTCGCACAAACTCCCGCGAAACACCGTCAGTGCCGAGATAAGAAATGCCCGCGAAATAGTGCTGCCGTCAGGCTCGGGAAGTGTGTTGTCGATCGGATGAGGTCAGGCCCGGTCGGGCAGACCTGGCGGCGCTAGGAACAAGTTCGGCTGCGTCGACGATCAAACCCTCACCCGTGCCGCGACTTCTCGCGGCCGACGCTGAACACACAGCAATCTTTCGGGTGCCGATAGGCGCACATACAGTTAGCCTAAGTAAAAAGATGGTTATGGGACGCTACATACACTGGGCAGCTTCAATAGCCGTGATAGCCGCGGGCTTCGGGTTAGTTGGCGTGGGCGTCGCCGGCGAGGCGCAAGGCGATCCCGGCCCGCCACCGCACTGGTGTCCGGGCGACTTCTGGGATCCCGCATGGGGACCGAACCTCAATCCGTTCAGCTGTCACGACGACTCCCCGCTACCCGATCCGGACGTCATTCCTTATCCCAATGAGCCCCTCCCGGGAAACGGCATACCGGGATACCACCCCGGGCATCCCGGGCATCCCGGTGGGTCTGGCGGTCCCGGCGGCCCCTACCACCCCGGCGGACCTAACGGACCAGGAAGCGGCCCCGGCGCACCGGGTGGCGCGCCCGGTGGACCGGGAAGCGGCCCCGGCGGCGCACCAGGAGGACCCGGTGATGCACCCGGCGGCGGCGCACCCAGCGGTCCCGGTGGCGGCGCACCTGGTGGACCCGGTAGTGCTCCCGGTGGCGGCACAATCGGCGGAGGCGGCGGCAGCACCGGCGGCGGCAGCACCGGCGGAGGCGGCAGCACCGGCGGAGGCGGCAGCACCGGCGGAGGCGGCAGCACCGGCGGAGGCGGCAGCACTGGCGGAGGCGGCAGCACCGGCGGAGGGGGCGGCGGCGGCAGCACTGGCGGCGGCGGTCACTGACGCAACCGCCGTCAGCCGTTGACGGGGATCGTGCTTCACCCGCAAGGCCCCGGACCGTCCCCCACACATTCCGCCGGCTGAAGACGTTGGCCTAGCCGAGTCATAGGGTGGGTATGCGCTGCGCAGAGTGTGAGACCAGACGGACCGGAGAAAGGGAAGAAGTATGTCGGCCCCATCCAGCGAACTGTCGACCACCAACAAGCGCCATCACGTCGTCATCATCGGTAGCGGATTCGGTGGCCTGAACGCCGCCCGGGCGTTGAAGCGGACCGACGTGGACGTCACCCTGATCTCCAAGACGACCACCCACTTATTCCAACCCCTGCTCTACCAGGTGGCCACCGGCATCTTGTCCGAAGGAGACATCGCCCCCACCACCCGCCTAATCCTGCGCAAACAGAAGAACATCCGGGTCCTGCTGGGTGAGGTCAACGACATCGACCTCAAGAACCAGACGGTGACGTCGAAGTTGATGGACATGAACACGGTGACCCCGTACGACAGCCTGATCGTGGCCGCCGGTTCCCAGCAGTCCTACTTCGGCAACGACGAATTCGCCACCTTCGCGCCCGGCATGAAAAGCATTGACGACGCGCTGGAGCTGCGCGGCCGCATCCTGGGCGCGTTCGAAGCCGCCGAGGTGAGCACCGACCCGGCCGAGCGGGAACGCCGGCTGACCTTTGTGGTGGTCGGCGCGGGACCCACCGGCGTGGAGTTGGCCGGCCAGATCGTCGAGCTGGCTGAACGCACGCTGGCCGGGGCGTTTCGCACCATCAAGCCCAGCGAGTGCCGCGTCATCCTGCTCGACGCCGCCCCGGCGGTGCTGCCGTCGATGGGAGAGAAAATGGGCCAGAAGGCGCAACGACGGCTGGAGAAGATGGGGGTGGAAATCCAGCTCAACGGCATGGTCTCGGCCGTCGACTACAAGGGCATCACCGTGAAAGAGAAGGACGGCAGCGAACGGCGCATCGAATGCGCATGCAAGGTGTGGGCCGCCGGTGTGCAGGCCAGCACGCTGGGCAAGATGATCGCCGAGCAGTCCGACGGCACCGAGACCGACCGCGCCGGACGGGTGATCGTCGAGCCGGATCTCACCGTGAAGGGCCACCCGTATGTCTTCGTCATCGGCGACCTCGCCCTGGTTCCCGACGTCCCCGGCATGGCGCAGGGTGCGATTCAGGGCGCGCACTACGCCACCAAGACCATCAAGCGGGCGGTCAAGGGCCAGGATGACCCGGCCAACCGCAAGCCCTTCGACTATTTCAACAAAGGCAGCATGGCGACCGTCTCCCGGTACAGCGCCGTCGCACAGATCGGGAAGTTCGAGTTCGGCGGGTTCATCGCCTGGTTGGCGTGGTTGGTGCTGCACCTGTACTACCTGGTCGGTTACCGCAACCGCATCGCCGCGTTGTTCAGCTGGGTGATTTCCTTCCTGGGTCGCAGCCGCGGGCAGATGGCCATCACCAGCCAGATGATTTACGCCCGGGTGGTGACGAACTGGATGCAGCAGACCCAGGGGCAAGGGGCGCTGGCCGCAGCCGAAGAGGCCGAGCACGCCGAACAGAAGGCGGCCGGCTAGCTCAACGCTTGGTCGATGTCGGCGATCAGATCGTCGGTACCTTCCAGTCCGACCGAGATACGGACCACGCCGTCGCCCAAGCCGATGGCGGCGCGGCCCTCCGGGCCCATCGCCCGGTGTGTCGTGGTAGCCGGATGCGTGACAAGGGATTTGGCGTCACCGAGGTTGTTGGATATGTCGATCAGCTGCAACTTGTCCAGCAGCTCGAAGGCCCGTTGCTTGGCGACGCCTTCGTCAGCGTCCAGCTCGAAGGTGAGAACCGTTCCACCGCCGGTCATTTGGCGCTTGGCCAGATCGTGCTGCGGGTGCGACGGCAGGAACGGGTATCGCACCCAGCGCACCGCGGGATGGCCTTCGAGGAACTCGGCGATGCGCTGCGCCGAGGCGTTGCTGTAGTCCACGCGAACGGCCAGCGTCTCCAGGCCTTTGAGCAATATCCAGGCATTGAACGCACTCATCGCCGGGCCGGTGTGGCGCATCAGCTTTTGCACCGGGCCGTCGATGTACTCCTTGTCACCAAGAATGGCACCGCCCAGCACCCGGCCCTGGCCGTCGATGTGCTTGGTGCCGGAGTACACCACTACATCAACGCCGAGCGGAAAGCCCTGCTGCAACAGCGGGGTGGCGAAGACGTTGTCCAGCACCACTTTCGCGCCGGCGGCATGAGCCAATTCGGACACGGCGGCGATGTCCACCAGCGACTGCATGGGGTTGGACGGCGTTTCGAAGAAGACCGCCTGGGTGGGCACCGACAGCGCCTGCTCCCACTGCGAAAGATCATCGCCGTCGACGAACACCGTCTCCACGCCCCAGCGCGGCAGTATTTCGTTACACACCACGAAGCACGACCCGAACAGGCTGCGCGCGGCGACCAACCGATCGCCCGCGCCCAGCAGCGCGCCCAGGGAAGTGAAGACGGCCGCCATCCCGCTGGCGGTCGCGAACGCGGCTGGTGCTCCCTCGATCAGCCGCAACCGCTCCTCGAACATCGTGACGGTCGGATTGCCGTAGCGGGAGTAGACGAAGTGATCGACTTCGCCGGTGAACGACTGCTCCGCCACTCCGGCCGACGGGTAGACGTAGCCCGACGTGAGGAACATCGCCTCGGCGGTCTCGTCGAACCCCGACCGCAACAGCCCGCCACGCACGCCGATGGTGGCCTGACTGACGCCATCCGGCAGTGCCTTGGGCCTGCGCACAGAACCGTCGTCGGTCATCCCCGTGTCATCCCTGCTTCCACGGCAATCCGATGGCGCGCCAGCCGACCACCCCGCGGTGGCCGTGGTCGTCGAGATGCCCTTCGAACCCGTCCAGCACGTTATAAGCCGGCGCCAGCCCGGCCTCGGTGGCGGCTTCGGCGGCACCGATCGAGCGGTTTCCGGACCGGCACAGGAATACCACCGGCCGCTCCTCGTCGGCCTGCGCCGGCGGGACCCGCTCCTTCAGCTCGGCGGCGAAGTTTTGGTTGGGCCTGCCGTCGGTCGTAACCCACTCGATGTACACCACGTCGCGGCCCAGGCTGGAGAGGTCGGGCACGCCGACAAACCTCCATTCGGCGTCCGTTCGGACGTCGACCAACACGGCGCGGGGGTTGTCGCTAAGTAGCTTCCATGCCTCGAGAGGCGTGATGTCTCCTGCATAGGCGCGTATCTGCCCTGTGCTCATGCGCGATTTACCTCGTCCTTCCCCAACGTTCTGAGCCAGAATATCCGTGCGTAGGCGCTTGGCGATTCGCTAGAGGCATTGCAGTACTCCCGAACGGTGGGGCCTTCCCGCGGGGCGTCGCTCTCGTCGTCACCGCTTGGCGCCGGCCGCTTCGTCATCCGAGCCACCCACGAGCGTAAGGTCGACGTGCCATCCAGTCGGACCTTGGCGAAGGCATCTCATGAAGCAAGTCGAATCTACAACGGCCAAGCTACCGATGCGATGACCGCGTTTCACCGTCACTCGTCGTCAGCCTCGACGGTCGTCGCGGCATGACACCCCTGAATTCGGACGCATAAAAACCCACTCAGTGGGCGTAGGTTCGCCGCTTGCCCCGTGCCTTCCTAACGTCATAGGCGTGACGGGCGCAGGTTCGGGCCAAGATTGGCGCGCAAGTATTACCTTTCCCACAATGACTGCTGCCAACGCGCCGCTTAACAGAGTCGCAAGTCATGCGACACAGCGGCTTCCGTCTGACACGAAGCGCCGCGAGCACCTAGCCACGCAACGGGAAACGACCAACGTATCGGCCGGGCATGCATCCGTTGGTCGGCCACTTAGACGTGCTCGCACCTGATGGCATGCCGCTCATGCTGTCGCCATTACCTGCCGCCGATGGCCTGTACTGTCATGGTCTGCTCAGCCGCCCGGCGCTAATGGGATACCTAGCCAAATCACGGATGCTGGCAAAGCGCCTCTCGCAGGGCCGCCCCGGGCCACATTGCAGCCCTTCGGACCGTCTGCGTCTGAGACGGTTTGGTCGACATCATCCTGAACAGGAGTATCTCTTCTTCGCGCTGGGCATAGATCGCGGGTGTTCGCGTGTTGAATGCTGGCGACGCCGTGATGTTGGTGTGGACGACAGCAATCATAAAGGGGTCGGTGGTGGGCCAGTCTGAGTCGGATCGCAGGACCGATCGTATGGACCTCGGTGAGCGCGCGCGCGCGGCGGGCGGCTCATTTCACCACGACGGTCGCGGGGTCGTCGAGAGCGCATTTGAGCTGCTAGATCTCGTAGGTGCGCTGGAACCAGTGCGACTGCTTGACTTGGCGAAGGTGAGCGGGATCCCGCGGGAGACGGTCCGTCGACTACTTCAGCAGTTGATTGCAGTCGGGGCGGTCAGTCGCGAAGGTACCCGCTATCGGCTCGGCGCGAGCCTGTTGGGGTTGGCGTCGCGGGTGAGCGCTGAGAGTCGATTGCGGGTGGCCGCCCGGCGGCCGATCGCCGAACTGGCCTCCGCCACCGGTGCCGCAGTGCAGTTGTCCGCAATGATCGGCGGCGAGGTGGTGTACCTGGATTCGGTGGACGCTCGCGTTCCGTTAGGAGTGATCGCCCAACCCGGGTCCCCGGTACCACCCAGATGCGCGGCTGCGAGGGCCCAAACCGAACGGGGCTATACCGCACCCATAGTCGACGCAGGCGAGCTAATAGCGGGAATGAGCTGTGTCGCGGTAGCGATTCCGCTGGGCAACGGCGCTGTAGCAGCCTTGTCGACGATCGTCGCGGGACCGCGACCGCCGATCGGACTGCTCGCTGCAACCAAGGCCACCGGTGCCCGTATCTCTGGACTCCTTCGTGCGCCGTGAATTGGTGATCAGCGAGAAAGACCCACCCCGTGGGCACAGATTGGCCGCTCCCCGCGGCTTCTTAACGTCATCGGCGTGGCAGCCAACGAATCGACGAAGAATGGCGCAGAAGTAAGTGCTGCCGGAGCAGTTGAAATCTCAAGCACCACAATGTATCTCGCCAAAGGGATACTGCTCGGTCGGGCGCCGTTCGGGACGCTACCCGCCAGGTCTTGCTCGACGGCCTGGTGCATTTCGACGCCCAGCCTGAGCACGCGCATCTTCTTTATGATCCGAATGCCGTTGCGGGCCTGACCTACGCGTGCGTGGCATCGAGGGTCTGCGGGTCGCGGACGCCTCGATCATGCCCGCGATTACCAGCGGCGACGCTAACCCGCCCACGATCATGACCGGTGAGTGAGCGGCTGACCTACTTCTGGAAGCTAAGGGACTCGTGACGCCGTAGAGGGTGGGCCGCGCGACGAAGCGATGGCGCTGCGCCGTGATTTCGGTGCAGTCGAACTTCACCTGCACAGGGGTCGAGGGATCTCGTCCGCCGAGGCTGCTGGCCGATTCGGCGCTGGCCTGTGTGCATCGAATACCGTTAAATCTGAACGTCTTTCATTGCGTTCGAAGCAGTGCGAGCGGTTCGGGGTCTGATCGGATCACCGAAGTGCCCGGGCGTGTGCGCTTGTCCTGGATACTGAAAACGCCTGTGCCGCCACCGCACCGCGATTTGGTCTCAGCACGAAGACCCACTCAGTGAGCACAGATTGGCCGCTTGCCCCTCGGCTTCTTAACGTCATAGGCGTGACAGACACAAATTCTGCGAAGAATGGCGCGGAAGCATTGCTGTCGCACTTGGAATTCCAACAGGCGGAGTGCATTTTCACGTTGCCCATCCCCGTGATGGCGCGGGTATGGGAAGCGCTTACGTGGCGCGCCAGTGGCACGAAGCAACGGTACTTCCGTTGTGGCCGTGAATGTTTGGCAGTAAGACCGGCAATAGGCT
Source organism: Mycobacterium sp. 1423905.2 (assembly GCF_001673155.1). Taxonomy (GTDB): domain Bacteria; phylum Actinomycetota; class Actinomycetes; order Mycobacteriales; family Mycobacteriaceae; genus Mycobacterium. Next base: position 22,741 of record NZ_LZLE01000263.1, read on the forward strand.
ACTACACCGGTCGTGCCCAGATTTCCTTGATTCCGACATCACTGGGGGTTCAAAACGCGTCGATGGCCCTGAGCACGCCGCAGCGGGAGCGCTACCCACATATCGCCGCGATCAGCGAACAAGGCTTTGTCGACAACGTCATTCAACCCGCGCCCGACTATCTGAAACAAGTCGAAGCGTATGGCGGTACGGGTGAACGAGTGCTGAAGACCGAGCGCGGCATTTGCGGCGCGCTCGAAGCGTCGCGTCGTGCGGCTGTTTTTGCTGGAGGTCGTCGTCAACCGGGAGGAGACAGATGAGCACAACCGATGTGATAACCGCGGCCGCCAACGATCTGGCGAGCCGGATTAAAGCCGGCCAGGTGCGTATGCCCACCGGTGCACCATTGATCTGGAATGCGGCTGCGCAACATCGTCCCGCATTGATCATTCGGGCCGAATCACCGCGCGATGTACAGGTAGCCATCCGTGTGGCGCGTGACCGGGGGATGCGGCTCTCGGTGCTCGGCGGCGGCCACGACTGGGCGGGTCGCGCTGTGTGCGACGGCGGTCTGGTGATCGACATGTCCGGAATGCGAAGTGTCACAGTGGATACCACGGCGCGGGTCGCAACAGTCGGTGGGGGCGTCACAGCGGCTGCCTTGATCGACGCGGTCGCTCCATACGGCCTGGTTGCCGCCACCGGCAACTGCGGCGGGGTTGGTATGACCGGCCTGACACTCGGCGGGGGCTACGGACCGCTCAACGGACGGTTCGGGCTTGCCTTGGACAATCTGCTCGGCGCCGAGGTTGTCCTGGCGGATGGCCGAATCGTGACAACCGACGCGACTAACGAGCCCGAGTTGTTCTGGGCACTGCGCGGTGGCGGTGGCAACTTCGGCGTGGTCACCTCGATGCGGGTGCGGTTGCATCCACTGGACTGGTTGATCGGCGGGATGATCATGTTTCCGTCGTCACAGGCCGCGGCGGTGTGGCGTGGGCTGGGTGAGCTGTTGTCGACAGCGCCTGACGCGCTGACCGTGCAAAGCGGGTTGATGTCCGACTCGGACGGCAATCCAATGGTTTACCTTCAGCCGGCCTGGAGCGGCGATCTTGGTTGCGGCCTCGCAGCCGTCGATCTGCTCACAACGCTCGGCACGCCAGTGACAACACAAGTCGCGCCGATGGCCTACCGCGAGGTGCTGAGTCTGTTCGACTCGGCGTGTGCTCGCGGAATGCGCTGGGCGTTTCGCACCCGCTCGCTCGCGGGGTACACGCCCGAGGTCATCGATGCGCTGGTCGAGGCCGCGCGGACGCTGACCTCGCCACGCAGCCTCTTCGCCATCCACCACTGTCACGGTGCATCGACTCGCGTCGCCCCGGGCCAGACCGCGTTCGCGAACCGCCGCCCACATTTCGTCGCCGAAATCGGTGCCTGCTGGGAGGCCGGGGACGGCGCCACTCACCGTGTTTGGGCACAGACCCTATCGGACGCGCTTGCGCCGCAGGCGCTGCCCGGCGGCTACGCCAATCTACTCGGCCCTGACGACCACGAGCAGATCGCAAACGCCTATGGGGGCTTCGCGGCACGACTCATCGCCGCCAAGAAGCACTACGACCCCGATGCGGTGTTCACCGCCATTCCGCTTCCCAGCGTCAGTTAGAGGAAGAGATCGAATGTCGTACATCATCGATAGTCACCACATCACCATGTCGGTGAACGGAGCCCAGGAAGACGTTGACTTTCACGTCAAGGTGCTCGGGCTGCGGCTGATCAAACGCACGGTGTTGTTTGACGGGACGATCCCGATCTATCACCTGTATTACAGCAACGCCCACGGCGACCCAAGCGCGGTGCTCACCACGTTCCCGTTTGGTCAGGCCGGGATCTGCGGGCGACGTGGTACCAACCAGACACGTGAGGTATTGCTCGCCGTTCCTGCGGGTTCGCTGAACTACTGGTCCTCCCGGTTGCAGGAGCGCGCCGCGGACGTCCGGAACGCGACCGTGTTCGATCGCCGCCGCGTGCTGTTCCGGCACCCGTGCGGGATCGAGTACCAGCTGGTCGAGGTCGTCGACGACCCTCGTCGTGGTTACAGCGGAAACGGTGTGCCCGAGGAGTACGCCATTCACGGGATTTACGGCGTGGGCGTGCACGTGACAGGGCCGGACACCGCCGTCGAGTTCGCCGCCAATCACCTCGGTGCTCACGAGGGCTTGACCGGAGGTGACCGGTTTGCATTGAAGGCCGGCAAGGCCGGCCTCGGTGGCGCGGTCGAGCTTGTTGTCAACCGCACGGATGAGCCGGGCACATGGACCTATGGCGCCGGGACCATCCACCACTTCGCCTGGAACGCCGACACTCTCGAGAATCAGAGCGCGCTGAAATTAGAGATCGAAGGTGCAGGCTACACAGATTTGTCCGAACTCCGGGACCGCAAGTACTTCAAGTCGGTCTACGTCAGGTCACCCGGCGGCGCCCTCTTCGAACTGGCCGTAACACATAACGAGGGCGGCTGGGACTGTGACGAGTCGCCGCAAGAGCTGGGCAAGCGATTCCAGCTGCCGGAGCAGTTCGCGGCACGGCGCGAAGAGATCCTTAGCCGCCTCGAGCCGATCGGGCTCTGAGGATGCGTCGGAGCGACGAAGGCCGCGTCGCCGGCGGCCCATTCAGCCTTCAACTATCGAGTTGACAACCCAGAGTGAGGAATTCATATGAACGCACCCGCAATGCATGATGCCACTAAAGTATTGGCCGACCCATCGGCGTACGCCGACGACGAGCGGTTGCACACAGGGCTTCGGCAGCTGCGGGCGCACCATCCGGTTGCGTGGGTGGACCATCCGCCGTATCGGCCCTTCTGGGCGATCACCAAGCATGCAGACATTCTGGCGATCGAGCGTGAGAACGACCTGTTCATCAGCGCGCCCCGCCCGGTGCTCACACCCGCCGATGCCGACGATTTGCGCAAGGCACAGCAAGACGCCGGGACCGGCATGCGCACCCTGGTCCAGATGGACGACCTATACCACCGCAAGGTGCGCGCGATCGGCGCGAACTGGTTCCGTCCCACGGCCATGCGCAACCTAAAGGAGCAGGTGGACCGGCTGGCCAAGCGCTATGTCGACAAGATGCGCGAGATCGGACCTGAGTGCGACTTCGTCACCGACATCGCAGCCGACTTTCCGCTGTACGTCATCTTGTCCTTGCTGGGCCTTCCCGAATCGGACTTCCCTCGGATGCAGACACTGACCCAGGAGATGTTCGGCCGCGATGACGCCGAATACCAGCGAAGTCAAGAACCCCAGGCCGTGCTCGCGGTAATGCAGGACTTCCTCAACTACTTCGCCACACTGACCGGGTCGCGCCGCCGAAAGCCCACCGGCGACATCGCCTCTGCCATCGCGAACGGGCGCATCGACGGTGAGCCGCTCTCGGACGTGGACACCGCGTCCTACTACGTGATCATCGCAAGCGCCGGCCATGACACCACCAAGGACGCCATCTCCGGCGGACTGCGCGCGCTCATCGAAAACCCCGGTGAGCTAGCGCGATTGAAGCAAGACCTCACGCTGATGCCCACGGCGGTCGAAGAGATGATCCGGTGGACCACCCCGGTTAAGGAATTTATGCGCACCGCAACCGCTGACACCACGGTTCGAGGGGTCGACATCGCTAAAGGAGAGTCGGTTTATCTGGCATACGTGTCCGGAAACCGCGACGAGGAGGTTTTCGACGATCCGTTTGACTTCGACATCCGCCGTAATCCCAACAAGCACCTAGCCTTCGGGCACGGCGTGCACTTCTGCCTAGGTGCGGGATTAGCACGGATGGAGATCAGCAGTCTCTACCGCGAACTGCTGCCCAGGCTGGAATCGATTGAGCTCGCGGGCAAGCCCGAGTTGTCCGCGACGACACTCGTTGGTGGTCTTAAACACCTGCCGGTCCGCTACTCGCTGAGATGATTCTGACCCGCAGATGTGCGTGAAGCCGCTGGGAGCGTCAATCCTTTGCCGAAAAGTTTTTGGTGACGCGACTTTATACCGACTGGATCGGTAAACGAGGAATGACCATAAAGCTATCCGCAAGAATAGAAGTCGGCACAAGCCGTAACCAGTATGTGGTGCCGGATTACTCGCAGTCCACCGGATCGGATCCGGTTGTCCCGAACACCGTACTGCGACAACTTGTCCTCCATGGCCTCGTGACTGTCTTGCTAGTGGCAGCCGCCGTCGCGATGGTCTGGTAACCCTCACCCATCGCTAGCGACGAAATCGAACCTGATGGAGAACTTTGCGTGCCTGAATTCGGCTACACGGCAGTCATTTCGGGGGAAGCGATACTGGCCCGACGACTGCCTACGTCCTGACAGCGGGCGCGTCCGCATTTCTTGTCAACCAGAATGAGGAGGGTGGATGAACACTTCGGAGACAACGTCATTGGACCAACGGGCGTCTTCCCCCGCTAAAGCGATGCGGGGTTTATTGCTGGGCGCGGGCCATGAGGTCGGCGGTGTTTCGACACCTGAAGTTGAGCGAACGAACACAAGCGATGTCATGCGTTCGGACGCTCAGAATGCGCCCATCGTAACGACTGTGAAGTCACGCCATACCCGGACAAGGCCGAACGTTCGACCGTTGACGTATGTGCTGATTCCAGGCGGCTGGCATGGGGCCTGGTGCTGGCGGCCGGTTGCCAATCGGCTTCGCGCGGCGAGCCATCGGGCTATCACCTTGACCCTGCCCGGTCTGGGCGACGGTGATGATCCGTCTGGTTACAAGCTCAAGGACGCGGTCGCTTACATCGTCGACGAGGTGCGCCGGCGTGAACTCGACAACGTGATCCTCGTCGCGCACAGCTGGGGCGGCTATCCCGCCACTGGCGCCGGTCACCTCCTCGGCGACCGGGTCACCAAGATCATTTACTACAACGCATTCGTGCCGGTTCGCGGCAGGTCCCTCGTTGATGAGACCCCACCAGACACACGCGAGTTGATGCTGCGGTTGATCGACGGATCGCCTTTCGGCGCCATCGCCCCGAGCCTGGAATACGTCGAGCAGCTGTTGATGCAAGGTGTTGTCCCGGAGTTGCAGCGGTTGGTGGCCGATCTAATGACCTCACAGCCCGGCGGTTATTTCCTTGGCGCTCTTGACATTGATGCCGCGAGTCTCGCTATTCCTACCGCCTACGTCACCAGCGACAGCGATCAGGCGATGCCGCATACGGGGCCCGAATTTGCCGCCCGGCTCGGTGTCGAACCCATCGTCATTCCCGGGACGCACAGCGGAATGCTCACCCACCCCGACGAAGTGGCCAAAGCAATCCTCGCGGCTTGATTGGAGCAGCCACGGCATCTTTCGCGCGTGGTGACCGGCTTGTGCTGGAATCTGTCCCGGTCCCGCCTCGCGCCAGCCGGTGCCCATTGAACGGCCGCATACGTTCAGTCGCGATTTCGTGAGCGACGGTGTAGTCGCGCAGGAGGACAGAAGTCGTTGGCGTAGAACGACTTCAACGCAAGCTCGTGCGTAGCTATCCGTCCGAGTCTCGCATATTCAGCCGAACCGCGACGTCGCGGGCGCGGTCGCGGGCGGCCTCCACCTCGGGTGCGGTGGCCAGTGCCACGCCCAGCCCGCGGGCGGTTCCGGCGGCAGGACTGCGCGCGCCGAACACTCGCACGTCGCTTTCCGGGACGGCCAGGGCGGCGGTCAGCGCGTCGGCGGTCGGCACCGCCCCGTGGGTTCCGATCCCGACCGTGCGGGCGGCGCCCGGCGACACCATCATGGTGTCCACCGCCAACCCCATGACGGCTCGGGCCTGCAGCTCGAACACCGAAAGTCGTTGACTGCGCAGCGTCGCCCACGCCGTCTCCTGCGGCCACGCCGTGACGTCGGCGAAATACACCTCGTCGCCGTTGATCATCAACTCGACGCTGAAAACGCCACGACCGCCCAACGCCTTGACGATGCGCGCGGCGATCGACTTGGCCGCATCCAGGGCGGCGGTGCTGATCGGCTGCGGCTGCCAGGCTTCCAGTTCGCCGCCGTCCGCGCCGGCATGTCCGATGGGCGAACAGAAGTCGATGACGGGACCGGACGGCCCGTCGGTGCACACCACGATCAACGTGACCAGCACCTCGACCTCGACCACTGTTTCGGCCCACACCCGCGGTTGCGCCTGCCCGCCGTAGCCGGCGACCGCGTCCTGCCAAGCGCGCTCCACCGCCTCGGGGCCGGTCACCACCGAGTGCCCCGGCCCGGCCCCGTTGGCCGGCTTGACCAGCAACGGGAAGCCGGCGTGGGCGGCGACGGCCTGCAGCTCGCCGAGTGACCCCACGAACCAGAACGGGGCGGTGGGCAGACCGAGTTGGTCGGCGGCCAGTTTGCGCAGGCCTTCACGGTTGGCGGTCAAGCGCACACACTGGGCGCTGGGGACCAGCTCGGTGATTCCGCTCGGCGAATCGGCCTGTTGGGCCTCCTGGGCGGTGAGCGCATCCAACGCTGCTACCGAGACGGCATCGGTCAGCGTCACCACGAAATCGGGCTGCAGCCGCCCGAATACGCCGGCCAGCTCGTCGGCGTCGGTGAGGGGAACGACCAGCACCTGGTCGGCCACGCGGTGCGCGGGGGCGTCGGCGGACTCGTCGACGGCGATCACCTCGGCACCGAGGCGCTGCAACGCGACGGTGAGCTCGCGGGCGAGCTCGCCGGCACCGAGCAGCAGCACCCGCGGCCTCAGGTCGGCTTCGGGCTGGACCGGCTCGTCAGCCGGCTCCTGCACCGGCTCGTCCGACGGCGCATGTGCGACCGCGGGCGCAACGTTGAGGACCGTCGTCTGGTCGTCCTGGGCAGGGGCGGACTGCTCCGTCGTGCCAGTGGGCTCGTCTTGTCCTTCGGTCAAGCCCTCAGTCACCAGCTCAGCCTCTCGCTCGTCTGCATGCCGATCAAGGATAGGGCCGCGCACTGGAAAGCAGCGAAGCCTCTTTATGAGATAGCCGCGTCTGCGCTCTTTTCTTGAGTTTTTGTGTCAGTCTGCTGGCAGCTTGCTGTGTAGTTCTCGGTGAGGAGGCGCGAGCCAACCCATGTTGATGGATTTCGCGTCACTACCGCCGGAAATCAATTCCGCACGGCTGTATTCGGGTCCCGGCTCGGCTCCGCTGATTCAAGCTGCGGCGGCGTGGTACCGGTTGGCCAGAGAACTGCACGCGACCGCGGCTTCGTACGCCGAAGTGATCGCCAGGCTCACCGCCGACGAATGGACTGGATCGTCGGCGCTGTCGATGGCAGCCGCGGCAGCCCCTTATGTGACGTGGATGTCGGCGACCGCCGCGCAGGCCGAACAGGCCGCCGCTCAAGCCGTGGCCGCGGCCAACGCCTATGAGTCGGCCTACGCGGCGACCGTCCCGCCGGCCGAGATCGCCGTCAACCGCAGCACGATGATGGCGCTGGTCCAGACCAACATCTTCGGACAGAACACGCCGGCGATCGCCACCAGCGAGGCCGACTACGTCGATATGTGGGCTCAGGACATCGTGGTGATGGACAGTTATGCCGGCACCTCGGCGGCCGCGGCGGAGCTCACGCCGTTCACTCCCCCGCCCGGCACCACCACCGGGACGGACCCCGGAGTCGAGGCGGCGGCCGCGGCGGCCGCCGCACCCGCCGCCGCGGGAGTGCTCCCGGCCGAGCCGATCGGGATCCCCACGCCCATCGGGGATCTGGATGTTCTGGTGGCCTCCGCCGTCGTCGTTGCGACGGTCAGCACGGCCGTGCAGGGCGCGCAGCTCATCGAGGTCTACCGCCACGACGCGGTCGCCGAGAGCGACGCCGGTCGGTGCGCCGACATCGACGACAGCGGAGCGGCTGGCGGCGGCAACATCTCCATTCCCGGTGGTTCCCGAGCCGATGACGCCAACCCCGGAACCGGTCGATTCATCACCCCGCCGCAACGGCCACCGATCACGGCGCTGTCCGGCTACTCGAACAGCATCGGCGGGCTGTCCGTGCCGCAGAACTGGTTCGTGCCGCCGGCGGTGCGGCAGGTGGCCGCGATGTTCCCCGGTACCACACCGATGTTCATGACCGGCGGTTCCGACGGCGGCTACACCGGGATGGCGGCAGCTGGGTTGGCCGGCACCAGCCTGGCCGGTCTGGCCGCCCGAGGCGGCGGCTCCTCGCCCACCCCCGCTGCGGCCGCCCCGACGACCGCCGGCTCGGCGGGAGGCGCAGCGGCGGCCACCCGACCCGCTAACGCTCCGGCGGTCCCGGCCGCGGCCACTGCGGCGCACTTCCCCGGTCTGCCGCAGGGCCTGCCGCCCGGCGTGGTGGCGAACCTGGCCGCGACGCTCGCCGCGATTCCCGGGGCGACGATCATCGTGGTGCCGCCGAACCCGAACCAATAGCTACGGTTGCCCCGGCAGCAGCTGCACCATCAGGCCGTTGCCCTCGGCCAGCAGCGTCTCGTCGCCGTCGACCAATTCCGCGGACACGAATGCCTTGCGTCCCTCGATCCGGCTGACCCGACCGCGGATGAGCAGCGGCACCTCGATCGGGGTGATCTTGCGGTAATCGACGTGCAGGAACGCCGTGCGGCTGATCGGCCGCGAGGCGGCGTGCGACACCATGCCGAACATGTGGTCGAACAGCAGCGGCAGCACACCGCCGTGCACCGCCGAGTTGCCCCCGACGTGGAACCGGCTGAACGAGCCGGTCATCTCGACGCCCTCGGGTTCGTAGCGGGTTAGCGTCCACGGCGGCAGCAGCAGGCTGCCCATGCCGGGCAGGTCCGGGGTGCGCCCCGCCGGTGACTGTCCTTCGGCGGCCTGGAACGGGCCGAGCAAGTCGACCAACGCGGCGGCCCGCTCGGCGGCCTCGTCCCACACGTCGTCGCCCGGGTCGGCGGACACCGCCAGGTCCTGCAGGCGGCGCATCGTCGTCACGAACCTGCGAAATCCGTCGCCGGGATTGGCCGGCCCGTACTCCGGGAAGCCGCCGTGGTGTTCGTAATCGGGGTCTACCTCTTCGGGACGAATCGACGAATAATGCGTCACGGGCGAGCCTGCAGCACGTCCCGACGCACGATGGTCTGATCCCGTCCCGGACCCACACCGATGCACGAAACGTGGGCTCCGGCAAGCTCTTCCAGGCGCAGCACGTAATCGCGCGCCTTGGCGGGCAGGTCGTCGAACTCGCGCGCGGTGGAGATGTCTTCCCACCAGCCGGGCAGCTCTTCGTACACCGGTTCGGCGCGGCACAGATCGCTCTGGGTCATCGGCATGTCGTGGGTGATCGATCCGTCGATGCGGTAGCCGACGCACACCGGCACGGTCTCCAGGCTGGACAACACGTCCAACTTGGTCAGGAAGAAGTCGGTGATGCCGTTGACCCGGGTTGCGTAGCGCGCGATGACCGCGTCGAACCAGCCGCAGCGCCGGCGCCGGCCGGTGGTCACCCCGAATTCGCCGCCGGTCTTGGACAGGTACTCGCCGTATTCGTCGAACAGCTCGGTGGGGAACGGGCCCGAACCGACGCGGGTGGTGTAGGCCTTGAGAATTCCCAGCACCGTGTTGATCCGGGTCGGACCGATGCCCGATCCCACCGCCGCCCCGCCCGCCGTCGGATTCGACGACGTCACATACGGATACGTGCCGTGGTCGACGTCGAGCAGGGTGCCCTGCGAGCCTTCCAGCAACACCGTTTCACCGGCGTCCAGCGCGTCGTTGAGCAGCCGCCGGGTGTCGGCGATGCGATGGCGAAAACCGGCGGCCTGTTCGAGCACCTGCTCGACCACTTGCGCCGGTTCCAGCGCCTTACGGTTGTAGATCTTGACCAGCACCTGGTTCTTGAACTCGAGCGCGGCCTCCACCTTGCGCGCCAGCCGGTCCGCGTCGAGCACGTCGGCGACCCGGATCCCCATGCGAGCGACCTTGTCCTGATAGCACGGCCCAATGCCGCGGCCCGTGGTGCCGATCTTCTTGCTGCCCATGTAGCGCTCAGTGACCTTGTCGATGGCGACGTGGTAGGGCATCAACAGGTGCGCATCGGCAGACAGCAAGAGCCTGGAGGTGTCCACGCCGCGCTCTTCCAGGCTCTTTAGTTCGCCGAGCAGGACGCCGGGGTCGACCACCACACCGTTGCCGATGACGTTGGTCACCCCGGGCGTCAGCACACCCGACGGGATCAGGTGCAGCGCGAAGTTCTCCCCGGTGGGCAACACGACGGTGTGACCGGCATTGTTGCCGCCTTGGTAGCGAACCACCCATTGCACCCGCCCACCCAGCAGATCAGTGGCTTTACCCTTGCCCTCGTCGCCCCACTGGGCGCCGATGAGGACGATTGCCGGCATGCCTTGCTCCCTGCTCTGGCGGGTTATCTGCCCGCTTATTGTGGTCCAGCCGGTGACCTACCCTACCGAGCAGGTTGCGAGGAACTGATGAAAAGCGCCGGGAAAGCGGTGGAGAGCTCCTCCAGCGTGGCGGTTTTGCTGTTCGCCGGCGCCGACGTTCCTCGCCCGCTGGCCGGCCTGCCCCTGCACCGGGTGGCCGCCACCGCCGACGTCGACGCGGCCGTGGGCACCTGTCAACGGCTGGTGGTGGTCGGTGGCGACGACGCCGACCTGGCGACCGTGCTGACGCGGTTGCTGCGCGCCGACCGGCTCGACGTCGAAGTGGCATATGTACCGCGCCGGCGCACCGCCGCCACCGGCGTGTACCGGTTGCCCACCGGACGGCGCGCGGCGCGGCGCGTCCGAGGCCGGCCCGCCAGCCGGGTGCCGCTGATCCGCGACGACACCGGAGCGGTGATCGTCGGGCGGGCACAGTGGCGGCCGGCCGGCGGCGACCAGGTGATCCGCGGTGAGGCGGTCGTGGACGACACGACGTTGTTCGATGGCGAGGTGACCGGGGTGCGCATCGAACCGACGGCGGCCGTACCGGGCCTGCGCGCGTCCGTCGACGGCCGAATGTGGCGCCGCTGGGTGCCCGGTCGCGCCGCGCAACTCGGCACCACCGGCGCCACCGTCGTACGAGAAGGGGTCGCGGGCGGGCGCGCGGTGCGACGATCGACGTTCTACCGCCACATCGAGGGCTGGCTGCTGGTCCGGTAGTTTCGACCGGTGCGACCCAGCCCGATCTTCGTGGGCCTGGTAGGGCTGACTGCCCTGGGCGGAATTGTGGCGTGGCAGGTCGGTTCCAGCGTGCGCCCACTGTCTTATGCCGCGGTCTTCGTTTTCGTCATCGCCGGCTGGTTGGTGTCGCTGTGCCTGCACGAGTTCGGCCATGCCGTTACCGCGTGGCGCTTCGGTGACCACGACGCCGCGCTGCGCGGTTATCTGACCCTGGACCCGCGTCGCTACACCCACCCCATGCTGTCGCTGGGCATGCCGATGCTGTTCATCGCCCTGGGCGGAATCGGCTTGCCCGGCGGCGCGGTGTACCTGCGGACCTGGTTCATGAGCGCCCGGCGCCGGACCCTGGTCAGCCTCGCCGGGCCCGCGGCCAACCTGGCGTTGGCGGTGGTGCTGCTGACCGCCGCCCGACTGGGCTATGACCGCGCCCACGGGGTGCTCTGGTCGGCCGTGGTGTTTCTCGGCTTCCTGCAGTTGACCGCGGTAGTGCTGAACCTGCTGCCGATACCCGGTCTGGATGGCTACGACGCCCTGGAACCGCATCTCAGTCCGGCAACCCAACGCGCGGTGGCGCCGGCCAAGCAGTTCGCCCCGCTGTTCTTGGTGTTCCTTTTTCTGGCGCCGGCGCTCAACGGGTGGCTCTTCGCCGTCGTGTACGGGTTGTTCGACTTGTCCGGCATCCCGCGCTGGCTGGCCGGTGCGGGCAGCACGCTCACCCGCTTCTGGAACGTCTGGTTCTAGCCACCCATTGCAATACATGCGCGGATCCGCATATATTACTCGGCATGGGTGCCGGACACAGCCACACACCCGCGGAGGCGGACGCCTCGCGGATGATCCCGAAGATGGTGACCGCCGCGGGGATTCTGGCGACCTTCTTCGTGGTCGAATTGACCACCTCGCTGCTGATCAACTCCATCGCGCTGCTCGCCGACGCCGGACACATGCTCACCGACGTCGTCGCGGTATTCATGGGCCTGGGCGCGGTGGTGTTGGCCCAACGCGGCAGCACCTCCCCGGCTCGCACCTACGGCTGGCACCGCGCCGAGGTGTTCACCGCGGTGGCTAACGCGGTTCTGCTGATCGGAGTCGCGGCGTTCATCCTCTACGAGGCGATCGACCGGCTCCGGGAAGCGCCCGTCATACCCGGCGTACCGATGGTGGTAGTCGCGCTGGCCGGCGTGGCCGCCAACTTCGCCGTGGCGCTGCTGCTGCGCTCGCACTCCGGTGACAGCCTGGCGGTCAAGGGCGCCTACATGGAGGTGGTGGCCGACACGGTCGGCAGCATCGGGGTGTTGATCGCCGGGATCGTCACCATCACCACGCACTGGCCGTACGCCGACGTCGTCGTCGCAGTCCTGGTCGCCCTTTGGGTGCTGCCGCGGGCGATCGCGCTGGCGCGAGCGGCGTTGCGGATCCTGTCCGAGGCGTCACCGGCGCATATCGACGTCGACGAGTTGCGGGGGGCGCTGGCCGGGGTCGAGGGAGTGACCGAGGTGCACGATCTGCACGTGTGGACCTTGTCGCCGGGCAAGGACATGGTCACCGCCCACCTGAGCACCAACGCCGATTCCGCCCGGGTGCTCAACGAAGCGCGCGCGGTGCTGCATGCTCGCGGGCTGGACCACGCCACCGTGCAGGTCGAGTGCCCGGAGGACGCCGGCAACTGCGACGGGGCGTTCTAGAGCCCGAGCGCGGGACGGGCCTGCGGGTCGCAGTCGTCGAGGAGATCTTGGCAGCGCAGCAGTTCGTCGGTCTCACCGATCGCGTCCGCGGCGCGCGCCAGCGCCGCCACACAGCGCAGGAAGCCACGGTTGGGTTCGTGCGAGTAGGGCACCGGGCCGAAACCCTTCCACCCGTTGCGGCGCAACTGGTCCAAGCCGCGGTGGTATCCGGTGCGGGCGTAGGCATACGCCGTGACGGCCTTGTCGTCGGCCATCGCCTCCTCGGCCAGCGTCGCCCAGGCCACCGACGCCGACGGATGCGCGGCGGCGACGATGGCCGGGTTCTCCCCAGCGGCCAATTCAGCCTCGGCTTCACTGTCTCCGGGGAGCAGAATCGGATCAGGTCCCAAAAGGTCACCCATCGGTGTCATGAGTTCCATTGTGCGAGGGTTGGGTCGCTAAGCTCCAACTACCCACTCGATAGCCGGAGGACAGCTGTACTGATGCCAGACGAACGCGAGCCTGACCGCGACGGCACCGAAGCCGCGGGCGAACCGGCCGGCCAGGAAGGCACCGGGGAAAAGCCGCTGATCGCCAGCGACGCCGAGACCGAAACCGTGGTGATCGCCAAGCGCGATCCGCAACCGACACCGGAGGCCGCGAACGCCGAAGCGCAACCCGAGCGCCGCTTCACCGCCCCGGGCTTCGACGCCAAAGAAACCCAAGTGATGGCGACCGCGCCGGAGGCCGCCACCGAAGTGATCCAGACGCAGCAGGCGCCCGCCGTCACGCCGCCGTCACCGCCCGCTCCGCCTGCTCCCCCGTCAATGGCCCCCAAACCCTCGGGCCCGCAATCGATCCCCGGACGCGCCGGTGGCAGAGCCGCGTCGTTCAAACCGAACAAGTGGGGTTGGGTGCTGGCGATCGTCGTGATCGTGCTGGCCCTGACGGCGATCGCCATCCTGGGCACCGTTCTGCTGACCCGCAGCAAGCACAACAAGGCCTCACAGGAGGACCAGGTGCGGCAGGTCATCCAGAGCTTCGACGGCGCCGTGCAGCGCGGCGACCTGACCGCGCTGCGCACCATCACGTGCGGCACCACCCGCGACGGCTACGTCGACTACGACGAACACTCCTGGACTGAGACGTATCAACGGGTTTCGGCGGCCAAGCAGTATCCGGTGATCGCCACCATCGACCAGGTGATCGTCAACGGCCAGCACGCCGAGGCCAACGTGACCACGTTCATGGCTTACGACCCGCAGCTGCGCTCCACCCGCAGCCTGGACCTGCAGTTCCGCGACGACCAGTGGAAGATCTGCCAGTCACCGGCGAGCTAGCCCGGCGGGTCAACGTTTCGCCGAGTGTGCGGCCAGCCGCACGCTGGGCGCCGGGTGTGCGGCCAGCCGCACACTGAGCGCAATCCGGACGGTTAGCCGAGGGTCTTTCCCGCGCAATGTAAGTCGTTGCAAGCCTCGATGACCCGCTCGGTCATGCCGGCTTCGGCCTTCTTCAAGTAGCTGCGCGGGTCGTAGACCTTCTTGGAGCCGACGTCGCCGTCCACTTTGAGCACGCCGTCGTAGTTGGTGAACATGTGGGCGACGATGGGGCGGGTGAAGGCGTACTGGGTGTCGGTGTCGACGTTCATCTTCACCACGCCATAGCGCAGCGCCTCCTCGATCTCGGACTTCTCCGAGCCCGAGCCGCCGTGGAAGACGAAGTCGAACGGCTTGGCGTCCTCGGCCAGCCCGAGTTTCGCGGCGGCCACCTTCTGCCCCTGGGCCAGGATGTCGGGGCGCAGTTTGACGTTGCCCGGCTTGTAGACACCGTGCACGTTGCCGAACGTCGCGGCCAGCAGATAGTGGCCGTGCTCGCCGTGCCCGAGCGCCTCGATGGTCTTCTCGAAGTCCTCCGGGGTGGTGTACAGCTTGTCGTTGATCTCGTTGGCGACGCCGTCCTCTTCGCCGCCGACCACGCCGATCTCGATCTCCAGGATGATCTTGGCGGCCGCGGCCTGCTTCAGCAGTTCCTGCGCGATTTCCAGGTTCTCGTCGATCGGCACCGCCGAGCCGTCCCACATGTGTGACTGGAATAGCGGGTTGGCGCCCTTGCTCACCCGTTCGGCGGAGATGGCCAGCAGCGGGCGCACGTAGCTGTCCAGCTTGTCCTTGGGGCAGTGGTCGGTGTGCAGCGCGACGTTGATCGGGTACTTGGCGGCGATGACGTGCGCGAATTCGGCCAGGGCGACGGCGCCGGTCACCATGTCCTTGACCCCGAGCCCGGAGCCGAACTCCGCGCCGCCGGTGGAGAACTGGATGATGCCGTCGCTGCCGGCGTCGGCGAAGCCCTTGATCGCGGCGTTGACGGTCTCTGAGGAGGTGCAGTTGATGGCCGGGAAGGCGTAGGCATTTTCCTTGGCACGTCCGAGCATCTCGGCGTAAACCTCGGGCGTTGCGATGGGCATGAACGTTCCTCCTCCACGACTGGGCCCATTCAGTATTGCAACGCCGGTATGTTGATGCCTCATGAGCACCGCGGTGGTGGCCCTGGGCGACATCCTCGACCCGATGTACTGGCTGGGCGCTAACGGCGTCTTCGGGTCAGCGGTGCTGCCCGGCATCCTGATCATCGTCTTCATCGAGACCGGACTGCTGTTCCCGCTACTGCCGGGCGAATCGCTGCTGTTCACCGGCGGGTTGCTGGCCGCGCACCCCAATCCGCCCGCAAGCATCTGGGTACTGGCGCCGGCGGTCGCCATCGTCGCGATCCTCGGCGACCAGACCGGCTACTTCATCGGCCGGCGCATCGGGCCCGCGCTGTTCAAGAAGGAAGACTCCCGCTTCTTCAAGCAGCACTACGTCACCGAGTCGCACGCATTCTTCGAAAAACACGGCCCCAAGGCCATCATCCTGGCCCGGTTCGCCCCGTTCGTCCGGACCTTCGTCCCGGTGATCGCCGGCGTGTCCTACATGCGCTACCCGGTCTATCTGGCGTTCGACATCGTCGGCGGAATCGCCTGGGGGGCGGGTGCGACGCTGGCCGGCTACTTCTTGGGCACCGTGCCCTTCGTGCACCAGAACTTGGAAAAGATCATCCTGGGCATCCTGTTCGTCTCGCTGCTGCCGGCGATGATCGCGGCCTGGCGCGGGTTCAAGTCGCGGAAGGCAAAGAAGGACAGCCCCACCGACGAGGCCGCCCTACCCGAGTGAGACGCCTTCGGCGGCCCTGTGCGCGGCCTCCATCAGCATCCAGCCGGAAAGCTGCACCGACAGGTCGCGCTCGGGGATCGCAGAGCTGCTGACCGCGCCGTCGACGGACTGGGCCGCCTGGCCACCGGCGATGGGCAGTTCGGCGTCACGATCCCAGAACGCCCCGAACACCGGCAGGCCGGCCACGGTCTGCCGGTTGTCCCACGCCGACTTGGCCGAGGCCAACACGATGTTGCGGGCGGTGTCGCGGGCGACGGCGTCGTCGGCGGAGTCACCGGGCAGCGTGGTCGCCACCAGCGCCAGATAGCGCGCAGTGATCCCGGCGAACAGACCCCCGTCGCCGCCCCCGGCGCTCTTGAGCACACCGTTGGGCGCCATCTCCTGGTTGACCGCCGCCACCAGGCGGTGCACGCGTGCGCGGTGCCGGTCGCGGGCCTCGGCGCCGGTGCGCACGGCTAATTCGGTCTCCAGGCCGAGCACCACGCCCTGGCAATAGGTGTACTGGGCGCGCACCAGTGAGCCGTCCTTGATGCCGTCGAACACCAGATGAGTCTCTGGGTCGATCAGCGCGCCATCGATCCAGTCGCTCATTTGGTCGGCCCGGCGCACCCCGCCCTCATAGCGGGCCAGGAAGATGCCGGCCGGGCCGTTGGCGGGGGCGTTGAAGAACCGTTCGCCGCCCTTGCGCCACGGGATGCCACCGCCGTCTTGGGGCGCCCACGCGTTGACGAACTCATCGGCGAGTTTCTGCAGCGCCCGACGGCGCTGTATGCCGGCCACCCGGGCGGCGCGTTCCAGCGCCAGCGCCAGCCACGCCATGTCGTCGTAGTAGTTGTTGACCCAGCGCAGGTTGTTGCGTAGCCGGTGCGAGCGGATCTGCCGCGCGATGCGGGCGTGTCGGTCGGGTTGCGGGTCGCGTAGCTGGGCATCGAGCAGGCAGTCCAGCAGGTGCGCCTGCCACCAGTAGTGCCAGGTGCCGAACAGTCGGTCTTTGCGCTCGGAGGGCCAGGCCACCACACCTAGCTGCGTGCCTGGCAGCGCCCAGAGCCGTTGCAGGTGCCGTTGTGTGACAGCGGCTTCGGAGCTCGCCGCCCGGTTTGCCCAAACCTGATCCATACCTGCCGATCCTGCCCTAAGCGGTTCTGGCGAGGATGCTGGAGTCCATGGGCGAGGACAACACCGCGGCGGTGTGGTCGCTGACCGTCAACGGCCAGCGCCACCAGGTCCACACCGAAGACGACACACCGCTGCTCTATGTGCTGCGCAATCACCTGAACCTGAAGGGGACGCGGTTCGGCTGTGGGGTGGGCCTGTGCGGCGCCTGTTTCGTGCTCGCCGACGGCCGGCCCATCTACTCCTGCGACACGCCTCTGTGGTCGGTGGCCGACAAGTCGATCCGCACCGTCGAAGGGTTGGGCACCGCTGAGCAGCCGCATCCGGTGGCGCGTGCCCTGATCGCCGGTCAAGCGGCGCAATGCGGGTACTGCATGTCGGGCATCGTGGTGGCCGCGGCGGCCCTGCTGGCCGAGAATTCCGATCCGACCGAGGCGGAGGTGCGAAAAGCGTTGGATCCCAACCTTTGTCGTTGTGGGTCACACAACCGGGTGGTGCGGGCGGTGCTGAGCGCCGCGGCCCAGCTGAACGGATTTGGCGATGACCGCTAGCGACGTGTCGCCGTCGCTGGCCGCCAACCCGGTGCTGAGTCAGTGGTTGGGGATCCGGTCGGACGGCATCGTGGAGGTGCGCTCAGGAAAGGTGGAATTGGGCCAGGGCGTGTTGACGGCGCTGGCCCAGATCGCCGCGGAAGAACTCGACGTCGACGTTTCGCGGGTCCGGATGATCGCGGCGGCCACCGATCGCAGCCCCGACGAGGGCTTCACCGCGGGCAGCCGGTCGATCCAGCATTCCGGGGCGGCGCTGCGCCAGGTGTGCGCCGAAGCCCGGGCCATCTACCTCGAAGTCGCCGCCGCCAAGCTCGCCGTGGCACCCGACGAGCTGGACGTGTGTGACGGGGAGATCACCGGTCCGGAGCAGGTGGCCACCAGCTATTGGGAGCTCGCCGACGACGCGTTGCTGGATCGGGAGGCCAGCGGCGCAGTGGCGCCCAAGGCGGAGTCGGAGTACGCGGTCGTCGGGACCGATCTGGCGCGCCTGGATCTACCGGACAAGCTCACCGGGCGGCCCCGCTACCTGCACGACCTGAGCTGGAACGGCCTGCTGTACGGCCGGGTGGTGCGCCCGCCGTCGCGCGGGGCCCGGCTGCGCACGGTCGACACCGGACCCGCCGAGGCCCTGCCGGGCGTGGTGGCCGTGGTGCGCGACGGTGAGTTCTTGGCGGTGGTGGCCGAGCGCGAGGAGGTGGCGCTGCGCGCCGCCGACCGGTTGCGCGGCGACGCCAGCTGGGACGAGCGCCCAACCCTGCCCGACGAGAACGATCTACCCGCGTTTCTGTTGTCCGCGCGCGCCGAGACCCGGGTGATCGCCGACCAAGGCGGCTCGACGGGACCCCCACCCGCCCGGTCGCACTCGGCGCGCTACCACCGGCCGTATCTGGCGCATGGCGCCATCGGGCCGTCGGCCGCGGCCGCACTCGCCCACTCTGACGGGCGGATGGAGGTGTGGTCGCACAGCCAAGGGGTGTACCAGCTGCGCCACGAGTTGGCCGCGGCGCTGGGCCTGGCGGTCGACCGGGTGGTGGTGCGGCACGTCGAGGGAGCGGGCTGTTACGGCCACAACGGCGCCGACGACGTCGCGCTGGACGCCGCGTTGCTGGCGCATGCGGTGCCCGGAAGGCCCGTCCAGGTGGTGTGGTCGCGCGCCGAGGAATTGGCGTGGAGCCCGCTCGGCCCGGCGGGTGTCGTCGAAATCGAGGCCGACTGCGCCGAGGACGGCAGCGTGCTGGCCTGGCGACACGAGATCTACAGCGGCAGCTACATGGGCCGTCCGGGAACCACGCCGACCAACGCGCTGCTGACGGCCAGCCACCGGGCCGGCGGCGAGCCGATCCGGGCCGGCGGCGAACCGCCGGTCGACTTCGGCGGCGGCTCCAGCCGCAACGGCATTCCCGGCTACGACTTTCCGGCTTACCGGGTGACCAACCACCTGCTGACCGAGATGCCGTTGCGCACGTCGGCGCTGCGTTCGCTGGGCGCCCATCTCAACGTCTTCGCCATCGAGTCGATGCTGGACGAATTGGCCCTAGCGGCAGGTCGCGACCCCGTGGAGTTCCGCCTGGCGCACCTGTCGGATCCGCGAGGACGGGCGGTGTTGCAGGCGGCGGCCGACCGGGCCGGCTGGAGGCAGCGGACCGCGCACGAAGCGGTCGGCCATGGCATCGGCTACGCCCGCTACAAGAATTCCTCGGCGTACTGCGCGGTGGTGGCCGAGGTGGAGGCGGTCAACGAGGTGCGGGTGCGGCGGCTGGCGATCGCAGTGGACGCCGGATTGGTCATCAATCCCGACGGCGCGGCCAACCAGATCGAGGGCGGTGCCATCCAGGCCACCAGCTGGACGCTCAAGGAGCGGGTGCGCTTCGACCGGTATGACGTCACCAGCACCACCTGGGAGACCTACCCCATCCTGCGATTCTCCGAAGTGCCTGCTGTGGATGTGGAATTCATTGCCGGGCAGGGCAATTCGCCGTTGGGCGTGGGTGAGTGCGCGCAGGGACCGACGGCGGCCGCGATCGGCAACGCGGTGTGCGATGCGCTTGGGGTACGGGTGCGGTCGTTGCCGTTGACGGCAGAGCAGCTCGTGGCCGCGATGCCGGACTAGCCGGCGCTCAGCGCCGTCGGCGCACCACCAGGATCAGCAGCAGGGCGGCGAGCACCGCAATCCCGGCCGCGCCGTACTTCTTGACCTGATCGCCCCCGGCGAGCTGCAACAGGTCGATGGGTGCGGGCTCGGCGGAGGCCGCCGTGGCCGCGGCGTCGACGGGACCGTCGGCGCTCTTCGGTATCTCGCCGTTGCTGTTGACCGGGCTCTGCGACGCTTGGGCGCCCTGGGCCTTCAATTCGGCTTCCAGGGATTCGACGAACTGGCCCAGCAACTTCTCCGACACCTGCTGCAACATGCCGCTGCCGAATTGAGCTAGTTTGCCGACGATCTTGAGATCGGTGTCGACGGTGACCTGGGTGTGCTCCCCCGCCTCGTGCAGCTGCGCGGTGACTGTGGCGGCCGCGTTTCCGGTGCCGCGCGACTCCTTGCCCTTGGCGTCGATGACGGCGCGGTGCTGGGCGCGGTCTTGTTCGACGAAGTGGACTTTGCCGCTGAACTCGCTGGTGACCGGTCCCACCTTGATCTTGACCTTGCCGAGGTAGTTGTCGCCTTCGTGGCCGGTCAGCTGGGCTCCGGGCATCAGCGGAATCACCTGCTCCAGGTCGCACAGCACGTCCCAGGCCTGCTCGATCGGCGCGCTGACGGTGAACTGGTTGGCGATCTTCATCGTTGAAGTCCTCTCATGTCCGGGCGGATTCGACAACTGCGTCGCGAATCAGCCTGGCACACCGACGTAACCCGGGATCACACGTCTCGGTGGATGCGGCCGCTGAGCTCGGCCAGCGGCCGGCCTTGGCCACCCCAGCGTCGGGCGATGATGTCGGCGGCGATCGAAACCGCGGTTTCCTCCGGTGTGCGAGCGCCCAGGTCCAAACCGATCGGACTCGACAAGCGACTCAGCTCCACATCCGTGAGCCCGGCCGCGCGCAGCCGCTCCATCCGGTCGTCATGGGTGCGCCGCGAACCCATCGCCCCCACGTACCCGATCGCGGGCAACCGCAGCGCCACCTCCAGCACCGGCACGTCGAACTTCGGGTCGTGCGTGAGCACGCAGATCACCGTGCGCTCGTCGACCGCGCCTGCTGCGACCCGGGCCGCCAGGTAGCGGTGTGGCCACTCGACGACCACCTCGTCGGCCGTCGGGAACCGCGCCGGTGTGGCGAACACGGCGCGGGCGTCGCAGACGGTGACGCGGTAGCCCAGGAACGATCCCTGCCGCGCCAGGGCGGCGGCGAAGTCGATGGCGCCGAACACCAACATCCGGGGGCGCGGCGCGTAGCTGGCGACAAAGACCTCCATGCCTTCACCACGCCGCTGGCCGTCGGTCCCGTATTCGAGGATGTCGCTGCGGCCCAGCGCCAGCAGACCACGCGCGTCGTCGGTAACGGCGGCGTCGGCGCGAGCCGAGCCCAGTGATCCGGCGGCGGTGTGGGGCCAGATCACCCGCCTGCGCCCGACCCACTCTGGATGCGAGATGACGGTGGCGACGGCGACCGGCCGATGGGCGGCGATGTCGTCGGCCACCGCACCCAGCTCCGGGAACGTCGTCTGCGACACCGGTTCGACGAAGATATCGATGATGCCGCCGCAGGTCAGGCCGACGGCGAAAGCGTCGTCGTCGCTGACGCCGTAGCGCTCCAGTTGCGGCGAGCCGCTGTGCACTACCTCGGTGGCCAGGTCGTACACCGCGCCCTCGACGCATCCACCCGACACCGACCCGCTGACCGAACCGTCGGGCGCCACCACCATCGATGCGCCCGGTGGTCGGGGTGCGGAGCGCAACGTGCGCACCACAGTGCCGACTCCCGCGGTTTCACCAGCGCGCCAGATCGACATGAGATCGGCCAGGACGTCGCGCACGCATCCCAACGTAAGGCCACGCCGACTGTGCGGTCACGGCTTTCGGTGTGCACTCAGGTCGGAAACACCGCCGAAATGCCGCCGCCAGCGCCCACTCGACGCCCAGAATGCACGCTCACCAAGCGCGCGACAGGTCCGCGTGCTCCCGGATCCAGGCGTGCATCGCAATCCCGGCGGCCACCCCGGCGTTGATGCTGCGCGTCGAGCCGAACTGCGCGATCGACACGGTCAGCGCCGCGCCCGCGCGGGTGTCGTCGGTGATGCCCGGTCCTTCCTGACCGAACACCAGCAGACAGTCCCGCGGCAGCGTGGTCTGCTCGAGCCGCGTGGCGCCCGGAACGTTGTCCACGGCGACCACGGTCAGCCCGGCGTCGGCGGCGAACGCCATCAATTCCGCGGCATTGTCGTGGTGGCGCAGCCGTTGGTAGCGGTCGGTCACCATGGCACCGCGCCGATTCCAGCGCCGCCGCCCGACGATGTGCACGGTGTCCACGGCGAACGCGTTGGCGGTGCGCACCACCGAGCCGATGTTCGCGTCGTGGCCGAAGTTCTCGATCGCCACGTGCAGCGCGTGCCGGCGTCCGTCAATGTCGGCGATGATCGCCTCGCGGGTCCAGTACCGGTAGGCGTCGACGACGTTGCGAGTGTCACCGTCGCGCAACAGGATCGGGTCGAAACGGGGATCGCCGGGCGGCTCCCCGACCCACGGGCCGACGCCGGTGACCGGTGCGCCCCACTCGGTGGGTCCCGGTTCGCTCACTTCGCGGTCCACACCGCGGCGTGGGTGCCGACGACGGCCACCGTCGCGTACAGCAGGGCGTCGTTGATCTCGCCCTGCGTGCACAGCGACGCGGTCACCTGCACCGCATCGCGTGACGCCTCGGGCAGGATCAGCACCGACGAGCCGTAGGCCGCACAGGCCGGGTTCAACCCGCGCCCCGGCAGGGTCGGCGCGGCGAGCAGCATCAGGGGGCCGCCGCGGGCGGCCGCGTCGTCGCGGTAACGGGCGGCGAGGGCGTCGGCCTCCAGCCCCAGCAGCATGTAGCCGTTACCGGTGAACGCCCCCGCGTCACCGAGTTGGGCCTTAGTCACCGGTGTGCCGTCGGCGCGCCAGGCCGACACGCTGGTCGTCTTCACCACCAGGCCGGTGTCGTTCTGGTTGGTCGGCAGCAGTCCGACCGGGAATGCCGCCGGGTAGGCCGCCGCGGTGTCGTGAATCCGGTCCCGCGGCGAGTAGGTGTACACCCCGCGCACCGCGCTGCGGTCCTTCAGCGGTCCCAGACAGACGGTGCCGGTGAGCCGGTCGGGCGGCGCCGACAGCGGCGCGCCGGTCGGATGAATCTTGCCCACCGCGTCGGTGCAGCTGCCCAGCCCGTTGACCTCCATCGGATGGGCCAGGGCGCCGTAGAGGCCGTAGCGGATGTCCTCGACCTTCGCATGCGGGGCGTGCGGGTCGGTGGGAGCCGCATCGACGTCGACCAATACGTAGTCGCCGTCCCAGCGCAGGTTCGACACCGACATGTTCCAGCCCAGCACCGCCGCCGATTCACCGACCCGGGCGGCGTGCGCGCCGTAGATCGGTCCGGGCTTCGAACTCGAGCAGCCCACCAAACAGCACAGTGCTGCGGCAATTACCAGGAGAACGCGCACAGCCAGCGACCTAGGACAGCCCTAGATCGGCGAGGCCCAGCAGGCTGCGATACGCCAGCCCCTCGGCTTCGATCGCCTCCTTGGCGCCGGTGGCACGGTCCACAACGGTCGCCACGCCGACCACCTCGCCGCCGGCTTCCTGTACCGCCCGTACCGCCGTCAACGCGGAATTGCCCGTCGTGCTGGTGTCCTCGACCACCAGAGCCCGCTGACGCGCCACCTCCGCACCTTCGATAAGTCGTTGCATGCCATGAGTTTTGGCTGACTTGCGGACCACGAACGCGTCGATCGGACGGCCCGGGGCGTGCATGATCGCGGTGGCGACCGGATCGGCGCCCAGCGTCAGGCCACCGACCACCGCGTAATCCCAGTCGTCGGTGAGTTCGCGCATCAACCGCCCGATCAGCGCCGACGCCTGATGCTGCAGGGTGGCGCGGCGCAGGTCGACGTAGTAGTCGGCCTCCTTGCCCGACGACAACGTCACACGGCCGTGGATGACCGCGAGCCGGCGCACCAGCTCGGCGAGTTCACTACGTTCAGAGTCGGTCACGGCCACCCACCCGTCTGCCGATCGCACCGATCACCCGGCGCGGCGCCAGCCGTCCACCGGCGGTCCGGACGAACCGCCGCGGTAACACCCGTGCCGTGGACGTGAGGGCTTTGTACCGGACACTCGGGATGCTGATCGTCTTGCCGCGGGCTATGTCGGCCAGGCTCTCGGTCACTACGTCGTCCACCTCGAGCCACAGGAACGACGGCACCGTGGACGCGTCGATTCCGGCGCGACTGTGGAACTCGGTGTGCACGTACCCCGGGCACACGGCGTGCACCCCGACTCCGGTGCCTTGCAACGCGTCGAAGAGCCCCTCCGAGAAGGAGACCACCCACGCCTTGGACGCCGCGTACGTCGACCCGCGCCCGGGCAGCAGACCGGCGACGCTGGCGATGTTGATGACCGTGCCCGAGCCGGCGGTCAGCATGGGCGGCAGGGCGGCGCGGGTCAGGTGCATCACCGCGGTGACGTTGACGTCGAGTTGCTCCTGCAGCGCAGCCGGATCGGTCTTCCAGAACTCGGCCGGCGTGGCGAAGCCGGCGTTGTTGACCAGGACTCGTACCCCGGCGTGCAACCGGTCGACGACCTGGTCGCGGCCGGCGGCGTCGGCGAGGTCGGCCCGGAGGATTTCGATGTTGCCCGCGGCGGCCCGCAGTTCGTCGGCTAGTTGTTCCAGCCGGGCGACGTCGCGGGCGACCAGGACCAGGTCGTAGCCGTCGCGGGCATACCGGCGTGCGTACCCGGCGCCGATCCCGGAGGTAGCCCCGGTGACCAGGGCGACAGGGCGCGGCATGTCGGACAGCGTAGCGAAGCGGCCGTCGGGGTCGTCGCCCCAGTGAGATGTCAGCGCTGGAAGTTGGGAGCCTGGTTGCCGTTACGGCCGGGGGGCTGCCGACGGCCGGTTTCCGGGCGGGGCTCGTCGCGGCGCACCGGCTCGGGCTGTCGTCGTCCGCCGTCGCCCAGCAGTCCGGTCACGTCCGGTTCGGCGCGTCGGGGTGGCAGTTCGGCGCGGGCCGCCGGCGCCAGCGGGCGCGTCGGCGCGGGTTTACGCGGCGCGGGTAGCTCCGCCGGTTCGGACGAGGTCTCGGCGGGCAGCGGCGGCAGCACCCGCAACAGGTCGTTGAACTGGCGGACGGTGCGCAGGCCCTCGTCCCACTGCGCGCGGGTGCTGGCAATCGGCATGGCGACCAACGTCCAGTTCTGCTCGTTCCACATGATCTCGGCGCTGTCCGGTGCGGTGTGGGCGAAGGTGACCATGCGCCGGTCGCAGGCGCGCCGGGCGGCGTCGAGGTTGGTGGAGTACACCATGCGCGGTCCGATCGCGCCCAGCAACCAGATGTCGCTTTCGCGTGGTTCCTTGAGCCCTTTGAGCCGCAGGTCGACCACGACGTTCGTGCCGACTTTGCGGTGCAGGGCGATGACCGTGGCGACTTCCTCGAGGTCGAAGATGTAGACCGCTTCGCCGCGGATCTGCCCCAGCACGACATTGCGGGCCGGCACGTCGCCGACGGTCGACATCACGCCACGCTTCCAGCGGTGCAGGATTTCGGTCGATTCGCGTTCGTAGTCGAAGCCGTGCGACCGCGCCCACGACTTGCGGCGCCGGCTACGCCCACGACGCTTGTCGATGTCGA
Organism: Mycobacterium sp. 1423905.2; assembly: GCF_001673155.1. GTDB lineage: Bacteria > Actinomycetota > Actinomycetes > Mycobacteriales > Mycobacteriaceae > Mycobacterium. Next base: position 48,188 of record NZ_LZLE01000263.1, read on the forward strand.
TGTACAGCAACACCGCCGCACCGACGAAGCACAGTGCGGAGAGCGTGAACCAAAGCGGGACCATCCCCAACAGAGTATCGGTAGTCGGTACCGAAGGAAGAATTCGACCAGGTCACAACCCAGTTACAGGACCCAATACCGAGCTAGTTCGAAGGGACGACCGCTGGCAAATCCCGCCCGGGTTGCGGAAAACGGCACCTAAGGGCGGGCGACCTGGGTAATTTCTGACCGTTGCGCTGTGGTTGGGAGGGTCTCGTGTCATTTGTGGCGGTGCCTGATGCTCTGGTCGGAGTAGCCGGAGAAATCGCGAGAATTAACTCGACATTGGTCGACGCCGCCGCGTCGGCCGCAGCGCCCATCACCGAGTTGGCCGCGGCCGCCGAGGATGAGGTGTCGGCTGCCATTGCGACGTTATTCGGTAGCTACGGCCGGGAGTACCAAGCTCTCAGCAGGCAGGCGGCCGTCTTCCACGAGCAATTCGCCCGGAATCTGAGCGCGGCCGGCTTTACCTACGCCAGTGCCGAGGCGGCCAACACCTCTCCACTACAAGTCCTTGAGCGCCAAGTTCTCGGAGCGATCAACGCACCTACTCAAACGCTGTTGGGTCGCCCGTTGATCGGCGACGGCGCCAACGGCACCGCGACCAACCCCAATGGCGGGGCCGGTGGACTGCTGTATGGCAACGGCGGCAACGGTTATTCGCAGCCCACCGCCGGGGTGGTGGGCGGCGCTGGGGGCGCTGCCGGTCTTATCGGCCACGGCGGGTTGGGCGGCGCCGGAGGTGCCGGCGCAAATGGCGGGACCGGCGGGGCCGGTGGCTGGTTGTACGGCAACGGCGGTGGCGGCGGTGCCGGTGGAGCGGCCGCCTTGCCCAGTGGAACCGGCGGCGACGGCGGTGCGGGTGGCCGTGCCGGGCTCATCGGTTCGGGGGGGATGGGTGGCGCCGGCGGCATCGGTGGCGCCGGTGCCGAGGGCACGGCAGGCACCACGGCAAGCCCGGCCGGCGGTATGGGTGGTGCCGGCGGATCTGGCGGCAATGGCGGTGCCGGCGGTGCCGGCGGATTACTGCCAGGCTCCGGTGGAGTCGGTGGGGCGGGTGGAGCCGGCGGCACGGGCGGGTCCGGCGGCGCCGGTCACGACGGAGCTATCGGAGCGGTGCGCGGCGCCGACGGTGGTGACGGCGGTAACGGCGGGGGCGGAGGCTATGGGGGCGCCGGTGGTAATGGTGGCGCCGGCGGCACGAATATCTTCGGCCAGGCGGCCAGCCAGGGAGCCGGCGGAGCCGGCGGCAATGGCGGCAATGGAGGCACGCCCGGCAATGGCGGGGCTGGGGCCACGGGAACCTGGACTGTCCACAACGGTGTCGGCGGAATCGGCGGACATGGCGGTGACCCAGGAGTCGGGGGCCAGGGGGGCCGGGGCGGAGCCGGTTCGAGCCAAGCGGTGAACGGCACCACGGGCACGACGCCGACCGCCGGCGGCAACGGCGGGGCCGGCGGAACCGGAGCCGACGGCACCACGCCCGGCGCCAACGGCGCAGCCGGCGGCGCCGGCGGTAACGGCGGACAGTACGGGAACGGCGGTGTCGGCGGCATCGGCGGCAATGGTGCACCGGGCCTGGCCGGAACCACAGGTGTGACCGGAAACGGTACCGACGGCGGCAACGGTGGCGTTGGCGGAGCCGGCGGCACCGGCGGAAATGGTGGGAGTAAGGGCGGCACTGCGGGCGCTGGCGGGGCGGGCGGCCAGGGCGGTGACGGTGGCGCCGGAGGAGACGGCATCGCCGGTACCAACGGAGTTGCGGCCGGTGCGAACGGCACTAACGGCGGCAACGCCGGCAATGGTGGCGATGGCGGCCGCGGCGGCGACGGTGGCACCGGAGGGACTGGAATCAACGGTCAAGCTGCCCGCGGCGTCGGCGGCGATGGTGGCGACGGCGGCAATGCGGGCACGCCCGGAAATGGCGGCAGGGGGGCCACCGGTGCTGCCAGCACCGTCAGCGCGCCGGGCGGCGATGGTGGTCGCGGCGGTGACGGCGGCAACTCCGGCAAGGGCGGCGTGGGCGCAGCCGGCGGAACAGGCTTCACCGACGGCACACAGGGCACAGCCGGCATTTCGCATACGGCTGGCCAAGGTGGCCACGGGGGCAATGGTGGTGATGGGTCGATAACCGGCGGAACGGCCGGCGCAGGCGGCGCTGGCGGCAATGGCGGTGATGGCGGCACGGTCGCCGCAGGTGGAAGCGGTGGTGACGGCGGCCAGGGCGGCGAAGTGAGTATCAAGAGTGACCTCGGCGGCAACGGCGGAGCCGGCGGCAGGGGTGGCAGCGGCGTGACCGGCGGAGCCGGTGGAGCGGGTGGCGACGGCACTGGAAACGACACGGTCTTCAAGGGCGGAACAGGCGGAGCCGGTGGTGGCGGCGGTGACGGCCGCTCCGGAGACGGCGGCCGAGGCGGCAATGGCGGCGACGGTGCCGTCAGCCGGACCAGCGCCGGTGACGGCGGCGCAGGTGGTACCGGCGGCAATAGTGACGGCGGTGACGCTGGGCGCGGCGGCGACGGCGGCCACGGCGGTGGCACCTTTACCGGCACTGCCGGTGCCGGAGGCGACGGCGGGGACGGCGGTAACAGCAGCGGCGGGGCGGGCGGCGACGGCGGAACCGGCGGCACCGCCGGATCTAGCGGCCTCGGCCCTGGTGGCCATGGCGGAACCGGCGGTGATGGGGGCGCCGGCGATATTGGCGGCGCCGGTGGTTCCGGTGGTGGCGGCGGTGCCGCTGGAACCGCGCTAGGCGGCACCGCGTCGGGCGGCACGGGCGGCGACGGGGGTACCGGCGGGCACGGCATCGGTGATGGTAACGGAGGAGCCGGAGGATCTGGCGGCACCGGCGGCCACGGAGCCAACGCCGTAGGCGGGTCCGGCACCCTGGCGGGCAACGGCGGAAATGGCGGTGCCGGTGGCGATGGCGGTAGCTCGGATACCGGTCTGGGCGGCGCCGGAGGAAGTGGCGGTACCGGCGGCGATGGGGGCAGCGCACCGGGTAAGCCAGGCGCCGTCGGCGGACCTGGCGGTCCCGGCACTTTACCCAGCGGCTCGACCGGGGGCAGCGGCGGCAGCGCGGGTACCGGCGGAAAGGGCGGCGGTCAGCCCTAGACGAAGCGCCGAGTGTGCGCTGACGGCTTCGGGTGTGCGCCCAGGGCGGCGGGATGCCCGAAATCCCGCCGCCAGCGCACTGTGAGAGCCATCGACGCACACTCGACGCGCCAAAGGTTAGCCCAGGATCAGCGAGTCGCCGTCCGGGCTGACGTTGACCGGAACCATGTCCCCGTCGTGCACGTCGCCGGCCAGCAACATCTTGGCCAGCTGGTCGCCGATCGCCTGCTGCACCAGCCTGCGCAACGGCCGTGCGCCGTACACCGGGTCGAAGCCGCGCTGCGCCAGCCACTGTTTGGCCGGCAGCGACACCTCGAGGGTGAGCCGCCGCTGAGACAGCCGCTTCTGCAGCTGAGCCAGCTGGATGTCGACGATCTGCACCAGCTCGCCCGGCTCGAGGCCGGCGAAGATGATGACGTCGTCGAGCCGGTTGATGAACTCCGGCTTGAACGCCGAGCGCACCGCCGCCATCACCATCTCCTCGTCGCCGCCCGACCCCAGGTTGGACGTCAAGATGAGGATGGTGTTGCGGAAGTCGACCGTACGGCCCTGGCCGTCCGTCAACCGCCCCTCGTCGAGCACCTGCAGCAGCACGTCGAACACGTCCGGGTGGGCCTTCTCGATCTCGTCGAACAGGATCACCGTGTACGGACGCCGGCGTACCGCTTCGGTCAGCTGACCGCCCTGGTCGTAGCCGATGTAGCCCGGGGGGGCACCGACCAGCCGCGCCACCGAGTGCTTCTCGCCGTACTCGCTCATGTCGATGCGGACCATGGCGCGTTCGTCGTCGAACAAGAACTCCGCCAGCGCCTTGGCCAACTCGGTCTTGCCGACGCCGGTCGGGCCCAGGAACATGAACGACCCGGTCGGCCGGTTCGGGTCGGCAACACCGGCCCGGGACCGCCGCACGGCGTCGGACACGGCCTGCACGGCCCTGCGCTGACCGATGACGCGCCGGCCCAGCTCCTCTTCCATGCGCAGCAGCTTGGCGGTCTCGCCCTCGAGCATCCGCCCGGCGGGGATGCCGGTCCACGCCGACACCACCTCGGCGATGTCGTCGGGTCCGACCTCCTCTTTGAGCATCACGTTTTCGCGGGCTTGGGCCTGCGGCAGCGCGGCATCCAGCTTCTTCTCCACCTCCGGGATGCGCCCGTAGCGCAGCTCGGCCGCCTTGGCCAGGTCACCGTCGCGCTCGGCGCGCTCAGACTCCCCGCGCAAGATCTCCAGCTGCTCCTTGAGCTCACGCACCACGTCGATGGCGTTCTTCTCGTTCTGCCACCGGGTGGTCAGCTCGGCGAGCTGCTCCTTCTTGTCGGCCAGCTCCGAGCGCAGCTTTTCCAGCCGCTCCTTGGACGCCTCATCCTCCTCCTTGGCCAGTGCCATCTCCTCGATTTCGAGGCGGCGCACCAACCGCTCGACCTCGTCGATCTCGACGGGCCGGGAGTCGATCTCCATCTTCAGCCGGCTGGCGGCCTCGTCGACCAGGTCGAT
>NZ_LZLE01000264.1 GCF_001673155.1 Mycobacterium sp. 1423905.2
CGCATCGTGCTGCTGTCCGACGGCGCGGAGAACGTGCCGCTGGACGCCAACGCCCCGCAGGGGGCCTTCACCGCCGCCCGGGCCGCCAAGGCCGCGGGCGTGCAGATCTCGACGATCTCCTTCGGGACGCCGTACGGCACCGTCGAGTACGAGGGCGCCACCATCCCGGTTCCCGTCGACGACCAGACGCTGCAGAAGATCTGCGAGATCACCGACGGGCAGGCGTTCCACGCCGACAGCCTGGAGTCGCTGAAAAACGTCTACTCGACCCTGCAGCGCCAGATCGGCTACGAAACCGTCAAGGGCGACGCCAGCATGGCGTGGATGCTGCTGGGCGCGGTCGCGCTGGCCGGCGCGATCCTGGCCGGCTTGTTCCTGAACCGCCGGCTGCCCTCCTGAGCGCTCAGACCGGCAGCCGCCGGTTGATCAGCAGCGCCAGCGCCGTCGCGATCAAGGCGGTGATCACGCCCAGGCGCAGCCACCCGGCGCTGCCCGGCCCCGGCACCGTGCGATAGCCGATGTCCTTTTCGATGGCGTTGTAGCTCTTGTTGAGCTCGGCGACGTTGCTGGCGGTGTAGGACTGCCCGCCGGACAGCTTGGCGATGGTCTTCATCTGGTCCGTCGAGACCGGGACGGCGACACGCTGTCCGTCCATCTCGATCTCGCCGGTCTTGGTGCCGAACGAGATCGTCGAGATGGGCACGCCCTCGTCGCGGGCCAGCCGCGCCGCCGTGTAGGCCCCGTCGTGCGGGTCGCTGGGATTGGACGGCTTGTTCTCCCCGCCGTCGGACAGCAGCACGATGCGGGCCGGGGGCGGGGTGTCGCCGCCCGTGATGGCCAGGGCGCTCACCGCGTGCAGGGCGGTGAAGATGGCCTCGCCGGTGGCCGTGCTGTCGGCGAAGTCGAGCTTCTTGAGCGCATCGATCGTCGCCTGGTGCTGCGGGGTCGGCGACACCAGCAG
>NZ_LZLE01000265.1 GCF_001673155.1 Mycobacterium sp. 1423905.2
CGGCGGCGCGGCCGCCGCGGTCGCGGCCGGCATCGTGCCCTGTGCGGGCGCCAGCGACGGCGGCGGCTCCATTCGGATTCCGGCCTCGGCCTGTGGGTTGTTCGGTCTGAAAGCATCCCGCGGATTGATTCCCTCCGGTCCCGTGCATGGGGAGCCGTTGGGGGGCAGCGCGACCGACGGGGTGGTCTCCCGGTCGGTGCGGGACAGCGCGGCGATGCTCGACATACTCACCGGTCCCACACCGGTGTCGCCGTACCTCCCCGCGAATCCACCAGGCACGTACGCCGACGAGGTGGGCCAACACCCCGGCCGGCTCCGCGTCGGAGTGTGCACCGCGAGTTCGATCAATGCCACCCCGCACCCCGAAGCTCTCGCTGCGGTCGCTGCGGCGGCCGAGGTGCTCAGTGAGCTCGGACACGAGGTCGTGGAGCTGGCCGAAGCCCCGCACGACGACGCGGCGCTCGCCAAGGACTTCCTCACCAGTTGGTTCGTCTACTGCGCCTTTTCGGTCGACGAAGCCAAGGCCGCCAGCGGGAGCGACGATTCAGGATTCGAACTCGACACCCGGCTGATGGCATCGTTGGGCCGCGCGACCAATCCGGTGGATCTGGTCCGCGCGATCGAGCGTCGCCATGAGCACGTCCGCCGGCTCGCGGACTTCCACGCGTCTCACGACTTGCTCCTGACCCCGACCACTGCGACGCCACCACCACGCATCGGCGCGTTCGACGTCCCGCCGGTGCTGCGGCTGGCGCAGCAGGGATTGCTCACCGCTCGAGTCGCCAGATTGCTGCGGTACACCCCGATCGTCGACCAGCTGATCACTGAGAATCTCGGCTGGGTGCCCTACACGCAGCTGGCGAACCTCACCGGCCGACCTGCGATGAGCGTCCCGTTGCACTGGACCGCCGAGAATTTGCCGATCGGCGTTCAATTCGTTGGGCGGCTGGGCGCGGAGGGTCAGCTGATTCGGTTGGCAGCCCAGCTGGAACAGGCGCGGCCGTGGGCTGACCGTCGGCCCAACCTGTAAGACTCAGCGCTCCAACGCTTTTGCGCAGGCGGCGAGGATCGATTGGAAGCTGCTGCGGAGCAGCGGGCGGCTCACCGCCTGCATGAGTCTGCCGCCGGCGTAACCGGGATGGGTGTAATTGGTCAGCCAGTCGACGTGTGTGCCGTCGCTGGTGGGAGTGAAGGTCAGCGTGCCGCCGTCATGGTTGAACGCCGGGACTGAGCGGACGATGAGGTAGGAGTAGCTGTGCGGCCGGTCGTAGGCGGTGATGTCTTCCCGGAACCACATGCCCGCGCCGATCACCTCACGCACCGCCCCGGCGCCGGGAGGTGGTGAGTCTTTCCGGTATCCGGCCTTCAACGCCAACGGCGCGGCGGCCAGGTGGGCCGGATCGGCGAGCCAGTCGAATACCGCTTCGACCGGCGCGGCGATGGTGCGTTCCACATGTATCTCGACCATCACATCTCCTGCCTCAGTTGCGGTTCCACCCGTTCGCCAGGCTCGCACATCGAAGGATCGTAACGCCGCCTCAGCCGGTGCCGACGACGCACGACACAATGGGCACCATGACAAGCCAATCAACGCGTGACCCCGGCACGACCGGCGCATACCGAATTGCGGCGCTATTGCTGGGCGTGGGCACACTGCACTTCCTGGCGCCCAAACCGTTCGACGACATTATCCCCGCTGAGCTGCCGGGAACCCCGCGGTTCTACACCTACGCATCGGGAGTCGCCGAGCTCGCCGTCGCCGCGCTGCTGTTGCCTCGGCGAACCCGTCGATTGGGTGCCACTGCGGCCGTCGCCCTCTTCCTCGCAGTGTTTCCGGGCAACCTGAACATGGTGCGTTTGTGGTGGGATAAGCCCTGGTACCTGCGGCTTATCGCGATAGCCCGGCTGCCGCTGCAGTTTCCAATGATCACCGCAGCGATGAAGGTTCGGCAACACAGCTAGCGGTTCAGCGGTGACCCGATCCGGTGCAGCGTGCCGTCCGGATCGATATAGGCGAATTCTCGCAGGCCGTAAGGCGTGTCCTGCGGCCGGATCAACCGGCCCGGGAGTCCGTCGAGCGCTTTCCATTCCGCATGCAATGTGTCTGCGTCATCGATGTAGATGTACACGCTGGCGGCTGTTCGCAGCGGATCGTGTTCGTCCCACTCGGTGAGGTGCAGCTGAACCGATCCTCGGTCGACGAAACCGTACCGCTCCGGACCTTCGTAACTGCGCGCGTCGAACCCGAGTCGACGGTAGCGGTCGAGAGCAATGTCCAAGTCGCCGACCGGAATGATTGGTGCTACCGAGTTGAAGTGAATTTCAGCCACAGCAGAAAGTCTGTCATCACTGCCTTCCGGCGGTGTCTGATCGGCCCGGTGAATTACCTGACCATCGCCCTAGCTGAACCGACCTTTATCGTGACGGGCATGGTCGATTCCTTTGCCGCAATGACTGATTCGTCACCGATCTATGAGTCGCTGGCGATCGCGGTGCGGCGACTGATTGACGCAACCATTCGCACCGAAGTGGACCACGACGTCATCGCCGCGGCCACCGCTCAGATCGATGGCGTGACAGACCAGCTCAGTGCGGCACTGATGCCGGGATCGTTCGGTGTACGTGCGGTCGACGACGGTCAGGGCATCGCATCGGGCAATATCGTTGTGGGAGCGCGCAATCCATCGGCTCCCCCACTCATCGTGCATCGCGAAAGCGACGGCTCGGTGTGGACGGACTTCGTCCTCGGCGCCGCCTACGAGGGACCATCGGGACATGTGCACGGCGGGGTTTCCGCCATGGTCCTGGACCACATCCTGGGCGCGACCGCGCACCAACCGGGACGGCCGGCCTATACCGGGACACTGACGGTGCGCTACCACCGCAAGACAGCCTTGAATCGACCGCTGAGCGCCAAGGCCTGGGTCGAACGGGTCGAGGGAGTCAAGACGTTCGCGGCCGGAGAGATCAGCGACGCCGAGGGCGTCACGGTGTCCGCCGAAGGCGTCTTCATCCATCCCCGGAGCTGAACCGGTGACCAACGGCTACCCGCCGTCGAGTACCGCTCCGGCGGTTGCCGGGGCACCACGGGCGATGACCACGGGCATCGACGTGGCGGCAGTGGTGCGCAGAATGGTGTGTACGACTTCCACCAAGTCTTCGACCGGCATGAGCTTGCCTGGCATACAGCCCCGCGACACCCACAGCGGGTAGGCCTTCATAGCCAGTTCGGGGTCCCAGCCGAAATTCATTCCGGTTTGCGCGTCACCCTCCCCGCCGGCGCACTCGCCGACGATAAGGGTGGTGAACCCAATCTCCGGATGCTCGGCTCGCCAGGCTTCCACGAGCCTTTCCAGCGCCGCTTTACTGACTCCGTACGCGCCCAACCCGGGCCACGGCGGACCGAAAGTGCCGGCATCCGACGACAGGTAGACGACCTTGCCGCCCGACGCCGTCAGGTGCGATACCGCGGCGGCGGTGGCCAGCGCGGCACCGATGACGTTGGTGTCGAACACCCGCCGCCAGGTGTCGGCATCGGTGTCCACCATGCGGACCAGCGGACTGATGGCCGGGGTGTACACGACATTGTCGATACCGCCGAGAGCCCGTGCGGCCTCCTCGACCGCCGACCGGCACGAGACCTCGTCGGTGACATCACATTCGACGGCGACCGCGCCCGTTCCTGCCTCCTGCGCAGCGGCCGCAATCCGCTCACGTCGCCGGGCCAGCAGCGCCACCTGATGCCCACGTTGTGCTAGCCCGACACCTATGCAGCGCCCCAACCCACTGGACGCACCGATCACCACAGTTCGAGACATATCGCCCTCCGCAGGCGAGCATGTCATATCGGCCTCGACCGCACGTCGTCGGGCGGAGCAAATGTTTGAACCGGACCGTCGGCCGGGGCGTGTTTGACCCGTCACGGTCCGGCTATTCGACCGACTTGGACACAAACGATGCCGACCGGGCCCCAGCGGCGTTTAGCCCCTCTGACCAGCGGGTAAAGGTTCACGATGTCGAGCGGTGCCAGCGACGACGCCGACAGCGCATTGGTGCCGGTTGCCCCCGCTGTCGAGACGTAGCTTCGACACGCGAGCCAAACACCTTGGTCTAGTCCTCATTGTCAAAGGAGCGAAGTTGAGTTTGCCCAAAGACGACCCAGCTGATCACCATCGCACCACTCGTCAGAACGCCGGCGAAACCCTGAAGAACGGCCCGCACGGTCTCGGCTTGGTCGGCGTGGGCGCAGGTGTCGTCGCCCTGATCGTGGGCCTGTTCGCATTCGCGACCGGCAGCACGGTCGGTGGCACCGTCGCAGTAATCATGGCGGTCATCTTGGGAGCAGCCGGGTTCGGGTGGCTCGCCCATGCACACCGCAAGGTTCGCCGGGCAGAACTGCGTTGGCACGCCGAGCATTCGGACCATCCAGCGCCGCCGCCCACAAGCTGAGCGCGCGGGCCTGGGTAGGGTGGTCATCATGAAATTTCTGGACGTCGAAGGAGTCGGCAAAGTCAGCCGAATCGGGCTCGGCACATGGCAGTTCGGATCGCGCGAGTGGGGCTACGGTGACAATTACGCCTCCGGACCGGCTCGTGACATCGTCCAACGCGCTCTTGCCCTGGGCGTCACGCTGTTCGACACCGCAGAGGTCTACGGCCTGGGGAAAAGCGAGCGAATACTGGGCGAAGCCCTCGGCGACGAGCGCGCCATAGTCGCCGTTGCCAGCAAGATATTTCCGGTCGCGCCGTTTCCCGCAGTAATCAAACAACGGGAGCGCGCCAGCGCCCAGCGACTGCAGCTTGACCGCATCCCGCTCTACCAAATTCACCAGTCGAATCCGGTGGTCCCCGACACGGTGATCATGCCCGGCATGCGGGATCTGCTCGACTCAGGCGCCATCGGCGCGGCCGGGGTCTCGAACTACTCCTTGGAGCGGTGGCAGAAAGCCGACGCGGCGCTCGGCCGTCCGGTGATCAGTAACCAGGTTCACTTCTCGCTCGCCCATCCCGGCGCGCTCGACGATCTGGTCCCATTCGCCGAGCGCGAGAACCGCATTGTGATCGCCTACAGCCCGTTGGCCCAAGGGCTACTGGGCGGCAAGTACGGCGTGGAGAACCGTCCTGGTGGCGTCCGCGCCGTCAACCCACTGTTCGGAACCGAGAACCTGCGGCGCATCGAGCCGCTGCTTCAAACGTTGCGCGATGTCGCGGCCGAGGTGAGTGCGCAGCCGGCTCAGGTGGCGCTCGCGTGGCTGATCAGTTTGCCTGGCGTCGTCGCGATACCGGGCGCGTCGAGCGTCGAACAGCTCGAGTTCAACGTAGCGGCCGCCGACATCGAACTCAGTCCCGCCGCGCGTGACGCGCTCACCGACGCAGCGCGCGCCTTTCGACCCGTGTCGGCGAGGCGCTTCCTCACCGATCTGGTCCGCGAAAAGTTGCGCCGCTGACCGCGGGCCGACACTGCTTACAGATGTCGGCTCGCTGGGGCGGTGAAGCCGCCCGTGTCATCGAAGTATGCCCATTCGCCCTCGTCACTGACCTGCATTCGCCAGCCGCGCTCGGCGTGGCCGGCGACAGACATGAACCAAGCGTGAGCGTCCTCCGCGCACTCGAAGTTCTTCGTCGCAACAATCTCGCCTCGGGGCGAGATAGCTCGAAATTCCGGCATCCGCACTGTTTATCCCGTCTTCACCGGTTTCAATCGCCGCGACGGTCCCCTCGCAGCAGCAACGCGGCGGTCAGAGCCTGCCAAAGCAAGATTGAATAGACGCTGAGGCGTTCCCAAACTCCGACGCAGGGCACGCTCGTGTTGCTGGACGCATACCGCAGGAACAGCACCAGGCCGACGAATCCCAGGCCGGCAACGCAGTCGGAGACGCGTCGGTACCACTGCGCGTCGGCCGGTCTGGGTAGGCACCGAGCCCCGGTCAGGATCGCGGCATTGCCTCCGGCGATCGCGAACACGGCTCCGCATCCGTGCCACACCGACCCGCTGTGCACCGTCGCCACCACGATGTTGCCCACGGTGTTGGCCGCGACCAAACCTATGAATAAGCCGGTACGTCGGCCGCGCGCCAGCAGCAGGGCGCCGAACAAGAGCAGCACACCCTGCGCACCGAACGCCGCGTTCATCAGCCCGGCTCGGGGCGAGCGGGCCGGCAGCCCCAGCAAGCTGATGTAGTTGTCGGCGTAGCTGTAGCCCGGCATGGCCCCGGCGGCGGCGAACTCCAAACTGAGGTAACCGAGCGTCGCCGCAATCCACGCGACGGCGCCGGCTTTCCGGCGCGCCGGCACGGTGGCCGCGTGCCCTAGACCGTGCGAGCCAATCGATCAGCAAGCAATTCGGCGAACCGCGCCGGATCCTCGAGCGCGCCCCCCTCAGCGAGAAGCGCAGTGCCATAGAGCAATTCGGCGGTCTCAGCAACCGAGGGGTCGTCACTGCGGTCCTGGTGCGCCTGACGCAGACCGGTGACGAGCGGGTGGGCTGGGTTGAGTTCCAAGATGCGCTTGCCCACCGGAACCTCCTGGCCAGACGCCCGGTACAGCCGCGCCAACGCCGGGGTGATCCCGAAAGCGTCGGTGATGAGGCAGGCCGGTGACTCGGTCAGCCGGCTGGACAACCGCACTTCCTTGACGTGGTCGCTCAGTGTCTCCTTCAGCCAGGCGAGCAGACCGGCGAACTCCTTCTCCTGCTCTTCGCGCTCGGCTGCACTCGTGTCCTCGTCGGAACCCAGGTCCACCTCGCCTTTAGCGACGGACTGCAGCGGCTTGCCGTCGAACTCGTTGACCACGCCCACCCAGACCTCGTCGACCGGGTCCGTCAGCAGCAGCACCTCGTACCCTTTGGCCTTGAACGCTTCCAGGTGTGGCGACTTGAGCAGTTGCTGCCGTGACTCGCCGGTGGCGTAGAAGATCTGGGTCTGACCGTCCTTCATTCGCTCGACGTACTCGGCCAGTGTGGTGGGCTCTTCTTCGCTGTGCGTCGACGCGAACGACGCCACCCTCAGCAAGGTGTCCTGGTTGTCGAAGTCGGAGAGCAGTCCCTCCTTGAGGACCCGGCCGAACTGCGTCCAGAAGGTGCGGTAGTCCTCGGGACGCTCGGACTGGATGTCCTTGATGGTGGACAAAACCTTCTTGGTCAACCGGCGGCGGATGGCGTTGATCTGCCTATCCTGCTGGAGGATTTCTCGAGAAACGTTGAGCGACAAGTCTTGTGCGTCAACGACACCTTTGACGAAACGCAGATATTCGGGCATGAGCTGATCGCAGTCGCCCATGATGAATACTCGCTTGACGTACAGCTGAACGCCCACTTTGACGTCCCGATTGAACAGATCGAAAGGGGCGTGCGACGGGATGAACAGCAACGCCTGGTACTCGAAGGTGCCCTCGGCCCGCATCGAGATGACTTCGAGCGGGTCGTCCCAGGCGTGCGCGATGTGCTTGTAGAACTCCTTGTACTCCTCCTCGGACACCTCGTCTTTGGGCCTGGCCCACAGCGCCTTCATCGAGTTGAGGGTCTCGGTCTCCAGGGTGACGACTTCTTCGCCGCCCTCTTCAGCCGGAGGCGTCCGGCGTTCCACCTCCATCCGGATGGGCCAGGAGATGAAGTCGGAGTATTGCTTGACCAAGCTCTTGATCTTCCACTCCGAGGTGTAGTCGTGCAGTTCGTCCTCGGCGTCTTCCGGCTTGAGATGCAGGGTGACCGTGGTGCCCTGTGGGGCGCCCTCGACGGATTCGATGGTGTAGGTGCCTTCACCGCTGGATTCCCACCGGGTGGCTTCGCTTTCACCGGCTTTGCGGGTGAGCAATTGAACCTTGTCGGCCACCATGAACGACGAGTAGAAACCAATGCCGAATTGCCCGATGAGCTCTTCGGAGTCGCCCTCTCCCTTGGCTTCACGCAGTTGCTGGCGCAGTTCAGCCGTACCCGACTTGGCCAAAGTGCCGATCAGATCGACGACTTCGTCACGGGTCATGCCGATGCCGTTGTCGCGAATGGTCAGGGTTCGCGCCGGCTTGTCGACTTCGATCTGGATGTGCAGGTCGGAGGTGTCAACGTCCAGTTCTTTGTTGCGCAGCGCTTCCAGCCGGACCTTGTCCAGGGCATCTGAGGCGTTGGAGATGAGCTCCCGCAGAAAAGAATCCTTATTGGAGTACACCGAATGGACCATCAAATCCAGCAGTTGTCGGGCCTCAGCCTGGAACTCCAACTGCTCGACACGCGCGTTCATCACATTCCTCTCCGCCGACGTCGCGTCAAAATCTAGCCAGCTGCGATCCGCCCATGGGCTGGGGGTCAACACCCTTTATAGCTGCGACCGGCGCCCAGTAGTCGGGGCCACGGCCATCTCTGCCACGATGTGGTCGCGCGCCTCGCGATAGCGCCAGCGGCGCATGCTGGCCGAGACGGCGGTCATCTGATTGAGACCGCGTCAGTCGACGGCCAGCTCGAATACCGGAATGAGCCGATCCGTTCGCTTCTCGTACTCGCCGAACCCGGGTGCGCGTTCAACGACGATCCGGTAGATCGAGTCGCGTTCGTCGCGTGCCAACTCACGAACCTTGGCCACCTTCGGGGGATCCGAGCCGATCTCGATCGTCACCTCCGGGTGGGCGCGGATGTTGTGCACCCATCCAGGACTCTTCTCCCGGCCGGCAGCGGAGCCGACGATGTAGATCTTGCCGTCGATATCGAAGTAGGCGACCGGATTCACTCGTGCCGCTCCGCTTTTCGCGCCCGTTGACGTCAACAGCAGCAGCGGAAACCCCTCGAACTGTCCGCCCACCTTGCCCCCGTTGCGGCGGAACTCTTCGATGTTGCGCTCGTTGAATTCGCGCTCTTCACCCAACGCGTCGTCGGCCATTGCCCCATCCTGGCATGCCGGCCTACCGGTCGCAGGCGCCCAGGTGGCAGCGATCACCCGGTGATCCATCGCCGTCGGGCTCCGCACAGTCACCTACGGCCCGTTGGTACTCGCGGCGAGAATGGCGACTCCATCTCGATTTATGCGTTACTGGCGGTAGCGCATTGCAGCCGAAATGCGTAGATTGGCTATTGGGTTGAGGTCCCAGCCCTGAACCGTCCGGTTGCGATTTGGATCGGTATCGCCTCGATGCGCAGCCCGTTGGACCGTCCCACCACCGACCAGCCGTTCGCAGTGAAATACCGACGCTCATAGCGGGCGGGAAATGTGGTGCTGTGCGTTCCAAGCAAACCTCCCTCAACCAGGAGGTGACATACATCGAGCCGCCCGCGGCGCTGTCGCCTCAAGAGTGCGACGAGCTTGTAGAAAAGGTGGGACACGGGCTCTCCGGTTCGCTCAACCTCCGCCGAACCGCGTTGCTGCTGCTGACGATGATCCGGCCGCGACTGGCCGATTGGTCGATGTTGGTCCTGCCGGACAGCAGAACAGGCGGATTGTTGCTTGTCGGCGGAGACGACACGGGCTTTCACGAGGTCATTTCGCGCCGCAGCATTGACTCCCAAGGGCTGGGCCGAGTTTTGCGGACCGGCCGTGCCGAGCTGGTTCACGTGGCGGACTCCGTCGACACTGAGCGCAGCCTGCGCGCATTGATCCCCCATCCGCGTCTGATGGAAGAGGCCGCCACCCTTCGACCCGCCGACGTACTCGGTGTCGGCCTCACCGCCCGTGGGACCACCCTGGGTGCCCTGATCATGGTCCGCAGCGAGGGACGCCGCTTCGACGACGAGACCGTTGCGGTCATCCACCGCGTCACCGCACGCGCGGCGGTGGCGCTGGACTCCGCGCGCCTATACGAAGACCGCGCGCGGGTCGCCGAAGTGCTGCAGCACAGCTTGCGGCCGCCGACGTTGCCGCGCATCGACGGTGTCGATATGGCGTCGTTGTACCGGCCGGCAGTCGAACACCTCGACATTGGCGGCGATTTCTACGACGTTCACGGCGCTGACGGCGACTGGACGATCTGCCTGGGCGACGTCTGCGGCAAGGGTGTCGAGGCGGCATCCCTCACCGGTCGGATGCGCCAAAGCATCCGCACGGCAACGTATTTCGACCGGCGACCGGAGTCGGTGCTGGGTGCGCTGAACACCGTGATGCGCGATCCGGGCACGGTTCAATTGGTGACGGTGCTGTGCGCGCGTATGCGGCATGTTGCAGGCGCTGGCCTGCAGTTGCACTTGGCTTCGGCCGGGCACTCCGGCCCTATCGTGGTGCGCGCCGACGGACGTGTCGAACAGGTCAACGTGCGCGGCGCCGCCGTGGGGGTGTTGGCGCACCCGCAGTATGAACCGGTGACCGTTCAATTGGACCCCGATGACACCATGCTCATGTTCACCGATGGCATCGACGAGGCGATGGGCCCCGACGGCCAGTACGGCGTCGATCGGTTGGTCGAACTGCTCTCGGCCTATGCCGCCGCCGGTCCCGACGTCATCTGCCAGGTGGTCGAGCAGGACGTGATTGAACACCTCGACGGCCGTCCACACGATGACATGGCGTTGCTTGCCGTGACATGCTGCAGGTGAGCGTTCCTGCCAAACCGCTCCAGCGATACGACGACGCGCTGGCCAAGGGAGACAGTCAGGCCGTCATCGGGCTGATGCAGGAGATGTTGACCGCAGGCGCCGAACCGGTCGCAGTACTCACCGATGTCATTGCCGCCGCTCAGCGCGAAGTGGGCAGGCGCTGGCAGCGTGGCGAATGGACCGTTGCCCAGGAGCACGCCGCCACCGCCATGGCAATCACCGCGACCAAGGTCATCGCCGAACACGTCGAGCAGTTCCCGGTGAGCCGCGGCACCGTCGTCGTGGCGTGCGCCGAGCGGGAATGGCACGCCTTGCCGGCCGTGATCATCAACTGCGCGCTGCGCTCAGCTGGTTGGGAGACAACGCTGTTGGGCGCGTCAACCAATCCCCTACGGCTGAATCAACATCTGCAGGACTTCGGACCGGACGCGGTGGCGGTGAGTTGCTCGGTGCTGGGTTCCCTGGCGACTTGTCGTCGCTTCATCGAGGCCAGCACGGCGGTCGGTGTCCCAATCTTGGTCGGCGGCCCGGCTTTTGGCGACGACGATGTGCGGGCCCGCGCGCTGGGCGCAACCGCATGGGCGCGCGACGCCTACGGTGCCATCGCGGCGATGGACAGCTTGCCCGCCGTTGTCGAGCCCGCCGCACCGTTGCCTGACGCTGCGGCAGCAGAACAGGCGTCTTTGGAGGAAGATCACCGCCGACTGGTGGCGATGCTGCGCGAGCGGTGGTCACTGGTAGCGGCAGTGACCACTGCACAGGCCGACACCCTGCACAGTGTGCTGGACATCGCTGACGACGTCTTACACCAAATCTTGCACGCGATTTCGGCCACCTTGCTCACCGGTGACCACCGCCCGATTCCGCAGACCGCGGCCTGGGTGGCCGACCTGGTTCGCACCCGCGGCGGTGACGAGATGATGCTCGGGGAGTTGGCCGGTGTGCTTGCTCAGGTGTTGCGGGAGTACCCCCTAGCGAGCAGGCTGGTGACCACGCACTTTGCGACCGGCTTGTTCAGGGCGTGAGGTCAGCCCTTGATACCGACCGTGATCAAGTCGGAAATGGCGCGCGTCCACAACGGACGCGGAATGCGGTGTTGGTCGCTGATGGTGAATCCCGCGTCTTCGAACAACGAGCGCAGTTGCGCTGGCGGAACGTTGTGTTGCGGCTTCCATCTGCTGGCCGAGGGCAGCATGGACTGCCGCGCACTCAATGCCGATACGGCGACCAACCCGCCGGGAGCTAGCACCCGATGAAATTCGCGAAGCGCCGCCGGCTGATCGAAGAAGTGAAACGCCGAAGTTGTCACCACGGCGTCCAACGAACCATCGTCGAACGGTAGTCGCTCGGCGGGTGCTCGTAGCCATTGCACCCGGTTGGATTTGGCGCGAGCCTTTTCGAGCATGCCGTCGGAC
This sequence comes from Mycobacterium sp. 1423905.2, assembly GCF_001673155.1. Classification (GTDB taxonomy): domain Bacteria; phylum Actinomycetota; class Actinomycetes; order Mycobacteriales; family Mycobacteriaceae; genus Mycobacterium. The sequence goes on from NZ_LZLE01000265.1 coordinate 11,925, forward strand.
ATGTCCACACCGTAGATTTCATCGGGGTGTAGTTCCCGCTCCAACCGCGTGGTGAGAACGCCAGTACCGCAGGCGATGTCAGCGATTCTGCGAGCGTTGTGGACGCGCAACCGGGCGATCACCTCGTCGTGCGGGGGCCGGTAGACCCACCGCTGCAGGAACGGCAGGTCGTAGGCCGGTGACAACAGGCTGAACAGCCCGGTGACCGTGTCATTGAGAACGCGGCGCTGCGGTGCGGTCATTCACCCAGTACCGAGGAGTAGTAAAGGGTATCGGCCACGGAGACGGAGTCATTGTTCTGCGGGACCACGGCAAGACCGTTGTCAGCTAGCAGTTGGCTCATTTGGGTGCCTTTGGTCCGCCATCCGAGGTTGCCCAAATAGACCGCAACGTCGTTGCGTTCACCCTCGAAACCGAGTTCCTCCCAATCCAATTCGAACCCGTGCTGCTGCCACTTGGCGGTGGCCCGGCGCATCATCTCCTTGGCCTTCTCGATGTCCTGCTGCGGCCGATCCGGGATCGCTTCGACCGCTAACCGACTGCCCGGCGCGCTCAGCGCAGTGATGTTGTCCATCAAGCGATCCTGAGCATCCGGCGGCAAATAGCCCAACAGGCCTTCGGCGATCCAGGCGGTCGGCGCGGCCGTGTCGAAACCGGCATCGATCAGCGCTTGCGGCCAGTCCTGACGCAGGTCGATGGCGACGGTACGCAGGTCCGCTTTCGGGGCCGCGCCAAGGCTTTGCAAGGTGGTCGTCTTGAAGTCGATGACCTGGGGTTGGTCCACTTCGAACACAATCATGTCCGCGGGCCAAGCCAATCGGTACGCGCGGGCATCCAGACCTGAGGCCAAGATGACGGCCTGGCGAATGCCGGCCGATGCCGCGTCCTGGAAAAATGAGTCGAAGAAGCGGGTGCGTGCGGCCATCGCGTCGGGCATGTGCTCGAGCTTCCATCCGGACTCTTCGTCGTCGACGTCGGCGGCGGCGAGGTCACCGGTGATCCAGCGGGTGAAGAAGTCGATGCCGACGGCGCGAACCAGAGGTTCGGCGTATTGGTCGTCGATCAGGGCGTTGTCGGCGTTGGTCGCGATCGCGCGGGCGGCAGCCACCATGGTCGCCGTCGCACCCACGCTGGTTGCCAGGTCCCAGGTGTCGTTGTCTGTGCGTGGCACGGCTGTTCTCCATTGTCAGAGTGACGGATACTTAGCCAGCTTAACCACTATGGCTGTGACGCAGCTGTGAAGCGCGTCACCGCGGACGACCTAGTGCCGTCCCGGCCCGCCCGGCCCGCCGGGACCGCCCGGTCCACCGGGACCACCCGGGCCGCCGGGGCCTCCCGGCCCACCGGGACCGTTGGCCGCCGGCAACACCCAAACGCACTCGTTCAAGTCCACGCTCCAGGCCCAGCCGGGCGCGCAGTCGTCGTCGGCGCGGCTGACCGCCGGTGCGGCTATTCCGCCCAGCGAAAGCGATCCCGAAACGACACCGATCGCCGCGATTGCGCTACGCAGCCGCAAATGCCTCATGCGAACCTCACCCAGTTTTCCGGCAATATTCTGGTGGATTCGATTGTGCTCTCGAGTTGGCCGGCTCGCAGGAAATTCGACGCAGATTAATACCGGCCGAAGGCCAGCGCTACGTTGTGCCCGCCGAATCCGAATGAGTTGTTGATCGCGTAGTTGTACTCGCCCGGCCGCGGCTTACCCGCCACCACATCCAAGTCGATTTCCGGATCAAGGTTTTCCAGGTTCAGCGTGGGCGGAACGACCTGGTCGCGCAACGCGAGCACGGTCAGGATGGATTCCACGGCGCCGACGGCGCCCACCGAGTGACCCAGCGCCGCCTTCGGTGCGTACACCGCGGGCTTGTTGCTGCCCAGCGCGTTGTTGATGGCTCTGCCCTCGGCCACGTCGCCGATCGAAGTCCCGGTGGCGTGCGCGTTGACGTGGTCGATGTCTCCCGGCGTGAGGTCAGCAAGCTGAATCGCCCGGCTCATCGCATGTCCGGCGCGCTCGCCGTTGGGGTCTGGCGCCACCATGTGATAGCCGTCGGAGGTGACGCTAGCCCCCATCAAGCGGGCCAGGATGTTGGCGCCGCGGGCCTTGGCGTGCTCTTCGGTCTCGATGACCATCAACGCGCCGGCCTCACCGAACACGAAACCGGTCCGGTCGCGGTCGAACGGGCGGCAGGCACCCACGGGGTCGTCATTCTTGGTCGACATCACGATGCGCATCTGGGCGAACGCGGCAATCGGCACGGCCTCGATCTTGGTCTCCACCCCGCCGCAGATGGCGATGTCGGCCTCACCGAAGACAATGTTGCGCCACGCCTGCGCGATGCCCTCCGACCCTGATGCACACGCCGAGACGAAGGTGTTGACCC
>NZ_LZLE01000266.1 GCF_001673155.1 Mycobacterium sp. 1423905.2
TGTCGTGACCCGGGAGGTTGTTAACGGCGTGCCTGCTTGAATGTGGGAGGACCTCCTGACGGAGTGGATGTGTCTGGCATTCACCCGTAGGAGGTCCTTGTGTCTCACGCTAACGCTCGTACCAATGTGTTCGCTCGTCGGCTGATCGTTGAGCGTGTCGCCGCCGGGTGGCCGGCTGCGCATGTGGCTGAGCAACTGGGGATTTCGCGGGCAACGGTGTACAAGTGGCTGCGCCGATATGCCCAGGGCGGCAATGCTGCACTGATCGACCGTTCATCACGGCCGATCCGGATGCCCAACCGCACCAGCCATCGGGTCGAGCAGAAGGTGCTCGCCGCCCGCCGACGACGTAAGCGCGGCGCTGTGGTGCTCGCCGCCGAACTCGACCTGAATCCCTCGACGGTCGGGCGGATCCTGGCGCGCCACCAGATACCGCATCTGAGTGCCATCGACCCGATCACCGGCGAGGCGGTGCGCTGCTCTCGGCGCAGCCCCAACCGCTACGAACACCCCACGCCGGGGGCCATGGTTCATGTCGACGTCAAAAAGCTCGGCCGCATCCCCTCAGGCGGTGGCTGGCGGCTGCATGGGCGCGACGCCGCGGTCTCTGTTGCCAACCGGCACAAGAAGACCAAGATCGGCTACGACTATGTCCACACCGCCATTGATGACTACACCCGGCTGGCCTACAGCGAAGTGCTTCCCGACGAGAAGGACCCAACGTGCGCTGAGTTTCTCCACCGGGCACTGGCCTGGTTCGCCGCTCACGGCGTGCGTGTGCGTCGGTTACTGACCGACAACGCGTTGGTCTACCGACACGGCACCGACTGGGGCTGGGTGTGTTCGGCCTGGCAGCTCAAACGCCGATTCAGCAAGCCCGGCTGTCCCTGGACCAACGGCAAAGCAGAACGCTTCAACCGGACCCTGCTCAACGAATGGGCCTACGCCCGCCCCTGGACCACCAACACCCTACGCAGACGCGGTCTTGACCAATTCCTTCGCCGCTACAACACTCGACGAGGCCACTCCGCCCTCGGCGGACGACCACCAATCAGCCGACTCGCTGCCTGACAACAAC
>NZ_LZLE01000267.1 GCF_001673155.1 Mycobacterium sp. 1423905.2
TAACCAGGCAAACCGGGCGCGAGTGTGACTTGTGCCAGTGCACCGGGTGTCTATGGCAAGCAAAAGGGCCGCACACCGGGTGGTGTGCGGCCCTTTTGTCGTTAAGGGTGTCAGGCCCAGCTGGAGCCGACGGCGCTGTCGGTCTGCGCCATGTTGCTGCCGGCGGACTGAACCTTCTGGCCGTGCTGGTTGGCCTGCTCGTAGATCACCTGGAAGTTGCGACCCAACTGGGTGATGAACTCCTGGCACGCCACCGAACCGGCGCCGCCCCAGAAGTCACCGGCAGCCAGCACATCGCGAACGATGGCCTGGTGCTCGGCCTCCAAGTTGGCGGCCTGTGCGCGGATGAGAGCGCCGTGGGCGTCCACATCGCCGAACTGGTAGTTAATGGTCATTGTCTTGTCCTCCTAAATGGGTAGCTGTTGGGCAGCTTAGGTTGTCGGGGCTAGCTGCTCAGGATCTGCTGGGAGGCCTGCTCTTGCTGCTCGTAGTTGTTGGCGTCGCGGATCAGTCCGTCACGCACCCCGTGCAGCATGTTGACAATGTTGCGGAAGGCCTGGTTCATCTGGCTCATGGTGTCCAGTGAGGTGGCCTGGGCCTGGCCGCTCCAGCCGGCGCCGGAGATGTTCTGCGAGGACGCCCACATGCGGCGGGCCTCGTCCTCGACGGTCTGGGCGTGCGTCTCGAAACGGCCCGCCATGTCCCGCATCGCGTACGGGTCGGTCATAAAGCGTCCAGCCATGCTGGTTTCTCCTTATCTTGGGTCTGCTGTTGTAAATGTTCTAGCAGTTGATTCACTACGGTGGTAGCCGTATCGCGGATACATTACGGCGCACTGGTTAATTGCTGGCCTCAAACGAGTGACATGTCCCCCCTTTTTTGAGCCGCTGCGCGGGTCACACGACGACCTGTTTGGGCATGACGGTCGGCTTGAAGCCGTAGCGCGGGCCGGCGTAGGCGCCCGCACCGCTCTTCGCTGCGGCGGCCATGCCCGGCATGCCGCCCATGACCCCCGGCGCCGCCGCTTCCTCCGGAACCGTCCAGCCGCTGCCGGCCAGCGCCGTTCCGACGTTTGCTGCAGCGGGCGTAGCCGCAGACCAGCTGGCCGGTACCGATAAGCTGCCGACCAGGGACGCTTCGCCCAGGCTGGCGGCCGTACCCGCTGCGCCGACCTGGCTGGCGAGGCCGGCGGCTGCGCCTTCGGCCGCCACTGCCGCGGGAGCCGCTGCCCCTGCCGCCTCCGCCGCCGCCGCGATGTTGGCGTCGATGGTGTGGGCGGCGAAGATGCCGTTCGGAATGGCGGCAAACATGAACCACGATCCTGTGACGCCGACCTGCTGGATGCCGTTAAAAATCAGCGGTGTTCCAAGGAACCCGTCGATTCCGGTCAGCAGGTCCTGCACCGGCACCGGCAAGGAGTTGAACAATCCCGTACCGATGGACGAGGTGCCCAGCGTCAAGTTGCTCAACTCGCTCTGCAGGCCGGAGATGATGTCGCCCAACCCGGCCGCGGGCTGAACCGCCGCGGCCGAACTGACCGCCGCGGCTTGGGCCGCCGGGCCGCCCGGATTGGTGGTCGGTGTCGCAGGGGTCAGCGGCTCGAGGACCGCGGCAACCGCCGCGGCCGCTTGGTAGTTGGTCATGGCGATGACGTCTTGCACCCACATTTCGGCGTACTGGGCTTCGGTGGCCATGATCGCCGGAGTGTTGATGCCCAGGAAGTTGGTCGCGACCAGCGCCGCGAGCAAAGAACGGTTGGCGGCGATCACCGGCGGCGGCACCGTGGCGGTGAAGGCCGCCTCGTAGGCGGCCGCCGACGCGGTGGCCTGAGCGGCGGCCTGCTCGGCCGCTGCCCCGGTGCTGTTCAGCCAAGCCACGTAGGGCTGCGCCGCGGCCGCCGCCGCTGTCGAGCCGGCGCCGGTCCACTGTTCGGTGGTCAGCTCGGTGATGATCGACTCATATTGAGCCGCAGTAGTGCTCAACTCCGAGGCCAGATTGCTCCAGGCCGTCGCCGCGGCCATGAGCGGTCCCGCGCCCGATCCGGCGTACATGAGCGCAGAGTTGATCTCGGGAGGAAATGCTGCGAAAGACATTGTGTTCCTATCCTTCTGGCTTGATTGCGCTTGTCGGTTGGGGTGCTGTCGCTGCCTATACGCTCACCGGCTTCGGCATGACGATGGGCTTGACGCCATAGCGCGGCGCGCCGAAACCGGCGCTGTTGCGCGCGGCCGAGGCCATGCCCGGCATGCCCGGGTAAAACGCTCCGGGCGCGGCCGCCGGCGCTGCGGCGGTCCAGCCCGCGCCGGTGAGCGCGCTCGGGGTGGTGGCCGACACCAGCGTGGCCGGCGTGGCCCAGCTGGGCGGCACCGCCAACCCGCCGACCAACGTTGCTTCGCCGACGCCCGCCGCGACCGGAGCCGCGGCCCCACCGACCCCGGCCACCGCACTGGCCTCCGTCGCCGCGCCGCCGCCGGCGGCAGCCGCCGCTTCGGCCAGGTCTTCGGGAACACCGAAACCGTCAGGGAACAGCCCACCACTGGTCAGGCCCAACATGTTCGACGAGGCGGAAGCGAAGTTACCGATCTCGTAGCTGCCGATGTTGGCCATGTTGCCCGACAGGCTGAAGGGCTGACCGCCGACGCTCGTGACCGGGCCGCCGAGCAACGTGCTGATCTGGTTCATGAAGTCTTCCACCGGGTTTGCTGCCGCGGTGGCGGCCGCCGACGACGCGTTCGACGTCAACGTGGCCGCGGCCGCGTTGGCCGCCTCGCTGGACTCATAGGTGCCGCTGCTCAGGCCGAGGGTCTGCACGAATTGCTCTTGGATGGCTTGGGCTTCGGCGGCGATCTGCTGGTACAGGGCGCCGTATGCGGTGAAGATTCCGGACTGGATTATCGAGACCTGGTCGGCTGCCGCGGGTGCGATGGCGGTGGTGGGGGCGGCAGCACCTGCGTTCTGCGCTGCCAGCGCACTACCAAGCGCTCCCAGCTGCGCCGCCGCGGCGGCCAACTCTGCCGGCACTGCTGTCAGGAATGACATTCATTGCTCCTTGTGTGTGGAATCAGGTCGACCTATGTCCCCGGGTCGACTCTGGGTGTTTGCGTACTGGCCCCTGTGCGTTGGCGTAACGCTAACTACGCATGACTCCACAGTCCCGGCGGAAAGGAGCAGGGTGACGGACGTTTACGGTCTCTTAACGGAGGCGACCGTTGTTTTAACAAGCCTCTGGCGGGCGACATAGAAGTGTCATATGTCCGACGGCGCGGCCGCACAGTATTCACCCGCGCGGCGCGCGATCTTACTCGATGGGCCGCCAGCGCGCACGTTAACTTTTTCACGGGACACCGCGTCGGTGAACCTGCGACCACAGGCTAGATTCGCCGCCGAGCCCCCATAGCCCAATTGGCAGAGGCAGCGGACTTAAAATCCGTCAAGTGTCGGTTCGAGTCCGACTGGGGGCACCCGATTTCACCTGGTCAGTGCGTTAAGGGGCGGTAGCCGACGCGCCGGGAGGCCGAAAATACCGGTGAAATACCGGTGGGCGTGCGAGGTTGCGCGCCGCTAGCTAACTTGCGGACTCGGCGTCGTCCGTGTGTTCCGCGACCGTCGTCGGCAGCTCATACGCAAGGTTGATCGACTGCCGCGTGAACTGTGCGACGTCCATCGCTTGCTTCGGCGTTGTTGACGGAGTCTCATGGTTGCCCTCGTTGCCGACATCCTTGATCTTGTCGACCCAAGGGCGCATGCGCGTGGTGTAGATCCCCTCGTCCTCCAGGTGCTTGAGCGCCTTCGCGAAAGTGGGTGCCCGGCCGCCGCAGTCCTTCGCAGGGAGGTTGTGCGCCACGGCGATGTGGAACAAGAGCTTGCGGCATCATGACAGCAGCGGTATTGGCGCCGACCGACAGGCAGGCTCGTACCTCATGCCGCGCGGCCAAGTCATCCGCCCGTGAGTATCTCCGGGGTGTCCAGAGGCATAGAGGCAGGGCTAGGTGTGCGGCCGTTAACGACAACTCCGCGAAACCACTAATGCAACGCAGCCACTCGACGGTAGGACGATTCGGGACGGTGCCCGCGACTATAGCCACAACGGTCATCTGATCGCCGCGGCAGAATGGACAAGCGACGCGTGTTGAACTGCGCTTGTCGACAGCGTCGCGTTATCGGCGACGTTGCTAATAACCGAGAGGTCCTGGGTACTGGTGGCCACGCGCTCATGGTCGCATGTGGCAGTGACGGTTTGTTGAGCCGCACTCTGTTCGAAATCACAGCGTTTGCGTGCGCGTGATCGCCCGGCCGTGTCGGTGGTCGGCTGTAGCCTGAGATCCAGCACATGCTCCTAGTAGCTCAGGGGAGAGAACACCCGCCTGCTAATCGGGAGGCCGCGGGTTCGAATCGCGCCTAGGCTTTAAGAAGAGGCACGTTGAGCTGCGACTCGCGCTCCGTGCCTCTTCTCTTTTGCCCTCGGATGAAGCGCCGATGCCCTGGGCCGATATATATGTGGTTGATGTGACCGATGGGCTTGTACACGAGCGAGATGGCTGACGATTGTTGTAGCCCGGGCGCCTGCTACGAAACCATTTTCAAGCCTGCCCCAGAAGCCGTCGGATTGCCGCTAGTAGCCCGCTATTGCGACGGAACCGGCCGTGCGAGGTATACGGGCGCACGACCTCCGCCACGCCTTAGGCGTGATGCACTTAAGCGAGGGAATCCATTTTATGCGGTGAGCCAGTTGCTCGGGCACGCGACCTACACGCTCACCCTCGACACGTACGGCGATTGGATCCCGGCTGAGCAATACGCCGACGAACTCCCAGAACCACCCGCCCCGGCGAAGCCCGCCGAACTACCGAACAACGTCATCAGTTTGTTTGGACGGCGAGCGAATTAGCCTCCGACCCGATCAGCCTGGACGGGGTCGTTTCCAAGCTTCTGAAAAGCTGCCGTCCAGTCCTGTACCAGCTGAAGAATCGCGTCCAGCGAGTCGAATCCGCGCTCAATTGAAGAAAATGGAGCGCGGAGATCGCGGCTCAGCCGACCGATCATCGATACCTGCGCCCTCACGGTAACAATTTGGCCGAGCTGCCCTTGAACCTGCGCCGGGACCTCGCGAAGACGCTCGAAGCTTTCAATCTGGTTAGCCCCCACAACCATTTGTGGAAGCGAAAGCAAATCAATCGCACTGAAGATTGATTTGTTCAGAAGTCGAGCTGCTTCTTCCGCCTGCTTGGCCTTTGCCTCGAACCGCTCTGCATATGGGGTCATCTCGTTGGCGAGGTGCCTCATGGCAAAAAGTCTCTGGCTATTGGTAGCCGACTGATCGAGAGGCTCCACGGAGACTCCGTCTTTCATCGCAGTGATCTCGTCGGCCGCCTGTTGCAATAAGGTGAGCATCACCGCAGTTCGCTGGGCCGCTTCGACTGACAGGTCAAGCAAACCAGGAGGCTCTTCAATATGAGGAGGCGTGCCTTTTGGGCCACCACTATCCTCATCAACGGCTGTCGGCTGGGTGCCCCCTGTATCAACCTCCCCGGTGGCCCCGGCATCGACTACCTCAGGCTTGTCCGCGACCTCACGAGCTACTCTCGCTAGACGCTCGCCCATCTCATCAATCAAATTCTTGTATGCGGCAGAGGTCTCTTCGAGTTTGCGTTTTTCCCGCCAGTCAACCCATTGCCGCGCGTTCGCAGCGTCGAACAGTCGCTTTTCTTCAACCGTTTCGGGATGCGGTTCAACCCACAAGATCGGCATGATGAGCTCGTTGAGGCCTGAACCCTCGGCCTTCTCGACGAATTCGTCGAACTCTTCCCGACACATCGAGCTCTTCAGGTAGCTCGGCGATATGACCGGGATGAAGAACGTGGTGCCGGAGATTGTGTCGCTGATTTTCGACCGCCACTCCTCGCCCCATTCGATCCTATGATCGCCAGCTCTGTCGAAGAAGATGGCCAGGGCTTCGCCGCGGTGTCGTTTGTAGGCTTGGCCGAGTCTCTCCCTGAGACGCCCAATCTGCCCGTCGTCGTCGTCGGAATGCGCATAGCTCAAGAAAGCCGTTGCGGTTGGAAGGGCATCCTCGTCGCTCATGCCGCAGATTCTTGCAGCCCGAAGCGACATCCCTCCGCGTGTCGCGTCTTTCGTCTAGCAAACACCGAAATACCGGTGAAATACCGGCGACTAAAGGAGTTGCTTAGCCGACCTCTAGCCGACCATAGCGAACGTCTAGGCGCGCAGAGTTTGCCCCTGAACTGCACTAATGCACATCGAAGTCGGGCGTCTGCAAAGTAGGAGAAGTTGCGGAAATCATCAGTTGATGAATAAGCTCGCCGGATTTTTCTTGAGGCTCGGCCGGATGCGTGTTCGATCCAGCGTCAGGCGTGGCGCTAGCCGAATGTGACGGGTAGTTGCGCCCAGCCGCGCACGCTTGAGGTACGCGCACGACGGGCATTGTCATAGTCGACATCCCAGTCGGTCCACCGCTTAAAGACCTCCTCGAACGCGACCCGTCCCTCGAGGCGTGCCAGAGCTGAGCCAAGGCAGAAGTGCAGCCCCTGGCCGAAACTCAAGTGGCTGGCTTTGCGGTGGATATCGTAGTGATCGGGCTGACTGTATTTCGTTTCGTCGCGATTGGCTGATCCGTTGAGGAGCAACATGTATGAGCCCTCCGGTACCCGATGCCCATAGTGCTCGACCTCGCGCGCGACGTACCGCGCTTGCACTGGTGACGGTGGCTCAAAGCGAAGGGTCTCCTCCACCGCCCAGGGGATCAGCGACGGGTCGGTGGCGAGTTGACGTCGCTGATCGGGATGTTCGGCGAGTAGCTGTCCCATGAAACCGATCAGCCGGGCGGTGGTCTCGTTGCCTGCGCCGGCGATCATTGCGGTGTAGGCCAGGACCTCGGTGCGGTCGAGTCGACGCCGTCCGCCGCCCTGCTCTTCGATTTCGGCGTTCAGCAACTCGGTCATCAAATCGTCGGACGGATGCGACGCCCGCCAATCGATGTACTCGGCGAACAACGCGATCGAATCTTGAATGATTGTTTGGCTCAGGTCGTTGGCGCCGTCGTGATTCGACTGGATCGTGATGCTTTTGTCGTTGCGATCACGAATCTGCTGCTGGGCTTCCTCGGGGATGCCGAGTAGGTAGCCGATGGTACGCATCGGCATGATCGCGCCGAGATCCGTCACGAAGTCCAGTCCCTCCGAGCCAAGAAGCGGACCCAATGCCCGACAACAGAAGTCGCGTACGAGATCTTCGACCGCCAGCATCCGCCGAGGAGTGAACACCCGCGACAGCAACCGTCGGTGCAGATCGTGCAGTGGCGGATCCTCGAACAGTAGGATGCCGGGCGGAACCTCGATGCCGCTGAACAGGATGTCGGCAGTCGTGCCGCGGCCCGATCGATACGTCTGCCAATCGGGCAGCGCGCGGGCGACGTCGTCGAAGCGACTCAACGCATAGAAATTGTACTTTTCGTTGAAATACAACGGCGCCTCGGCGCGCATCCGTTTCCACACCGGGTAGGGATCATCGTCGATGGCGTGGTCGAACGGGTCGTAGTACAGCTCCACGGTCGGACTGTCGGCCACAGATCTTCCCTTCGAAAAGCGTTACCGCGGTTGGTTTTCCACCCCTGGATACAGCTGTCCCGCCGGACCCGACGTCACGTATCCCCACATCTTGGTGGCCAAATGCGGAGCAAATACCGCGCCATACAACACATTTCCGACAACGACGACAGCGACGATGGACAGGGCGGTCGACTGCAGCCGGGTCTTCGATACCCGGTCGGCCCACATCTCGACGACGTTCCTTCCTTGCGAATCGGTCCGGCCGAGAAGGTACGTGAACACCATCATCTGCACACCCATCGCGATGGCGTCGTAGATCGGGTACTGGTGCTTGGTTCCCTCGAAGAGTGCGAGCCCGGGAATCACGTAGGCGTAATGAAAGACTCCGAGTCGTGCGCCGATGCCGGCGTTGAACAGCAGCGCCCACAGGAAGCCAACGACGAGGCCGACACCCAGCAGTGTGACCGGTCGACGCCAATGAAATCGGGCGCTCACCCACCGGCCGAGTGGTGCGCCGATGACGGCGGGCAACACGAAGTATCCGATGTAGCCGACGGGCACGGACGAGGGCAGCCCGCCCCAGGTCATGTTCAACGGCCACCACGACGGCATTCGGGGCAGCGCGGGCGGAAACTGCGCATACATCGCCCAGTCGTAGGGTGCCTCGATCCACGAGAAAGAGATCGCGGAGATGCACAGCAGAAGCAGGGGGTGTACCCGGCGGCCGCGGATACTCAAGTAGACGCCGGCGACGGTGAACAGGATGCCGCTGGCCCAGCCGAAGATCACGGCCGCCGTCAGCAATGGCGTCAGCCCGGCGCTCATGGGTTGCGGTCTTCGCGCGGGCTGCGCCGCGCCTCCGGGTCGAAACGGAGAACTAGGCCGACGATCATCACGATCAGCCCAAACAGTGTGCCGAGCATGATCAGCTGGCCCATATCTGGTCCCTTCCAAGCCTGTCGACGCTGCAGCTAATAGTGGACACTATTAATCGGCGGCTGGTCAAGGCCGACTATCGTGTGTGCGTCAGCCGCTGAGCGCGGTGCGAGGAGTGAGTAACCGTGGCCCAGCGAACGTCGCCCCAGAAGCGCAGCGGTGCCAAGGCGTCGGCTCAGCCGGCGCGCCGGCCACGCGGTGAGCCGCGACGGCTGTTACTCGACGCGGCACGCAACCTGTTCGCTCGCAAGGACTACCGAGCCACCACCACGCGCGAAATCGCCGAGACCGCGGGCGTCAGCGAATATCTGCTCTTCCGGCACTTCGGCTCCAAAGCCGGACTGTTCAGGGAGGCATTGGTCCGCCCGTTCACCGACATCGTCGACGAATTCAGCCGGATTTGGCGGTCACTTGTCCCCGAAGAGACCAGTGAGGATGAGTTGGCCCGCCACTTCGTCGAACAGGTCTATGACGTCGTCGTCGAACATCGCGGCCTGCTTCTGACCCTCGTCGCCTCGGAGGCTTTCAGCGAGGACGAGATCGTCGAGGCCGGCATCGCGGACATCAGGCGCGCACTGGGTGTGCTGGGGCAGATCAGCATCGAGGGCATGCAGTTGCGCGGGTTGCGCTTCAAGCAGCCCGACCTGCCGGCGCATTCGACGATGGCAATGATCGTCGGCATGGTCGCCTTGCAGTCATCCTTCTTCGGAGACAGACAACCCTCGCGAGACGCCATCGTCGACGAACTGGTTCAAGCGACCCTGCACGGCTTTCTGCACCGCGGCGGCTGAAACGCCGCTCGAACCGGCGCCCGACGGCGCCGGGGAGTTCTACGATGCACATCTGCGCAGTCGTAAGGAGCACGGATGGCGCCGCCCGCGTTGGTTCTCGTTCACGGCGCCGGCCTGGCCGCCGATTCTTGGGCTCTCACTGTCGAGGCGATCCACCGGTCCGCGCCCGAGTTGACTGTCCTGGCTCTCGACATGCCCGGCCGCCGGAACAAGCCGGGAGATCTCAAGCAAATGACCATCGCCGACTATGTCGACTCGCTCGTCGGCGACATCGAGGGCGCCGGCGTGGACGACATCGTCATCGCTGGTCATTCGGCGGGCGGCATGATGCTGCCCGGAGTGGTGAGCAAGTTGGGAGCCGCGCGAGTACGCGAAATGATCTTCGTCGCGTCATTCGTTCCACCCGAGGGCACCTCCATTGTGGACGGCACGCCGTGGCTGCTCGCGTGGGTCGCCCGACGGATCGTCAAGCGGAACGTGCCGAGCCCGACGCCGAAGTGGCTGGCGCGATTCATGTTCTTGAACGGAGTTCCCCCGCGCGACCGAAAATTTCTCGCCGGCAAGCTGTATGCGGAATCACTGCGCATCCTCACCGAGAAGGCGTCTCGACGAGGAATGCCTGACGACGTCCCCCGCACCTGGATTTTGACCCTGCGAGATCGTGCGCTCAGCCCGAAGGTGCAGCGCAAATACATCGACGCGCTGGGCGGGGTGCAAGAAACTGTCACCATGGCCACCTGTCATTGCCCGATGATCAGCGAACCGGAGCGGCTGGCCGACATCCTTGTCGAGCGGTGCCGGCGCTACGGCTAAGGCGGCGGTCTCAAAGCATCGAGCGTGCATTCATGGCCCCGAGCGTGCGCTCAAGGCGCAAATCCCGGCGATCGCCCGCCGTGGGCACACGATGGAAGCCCTTGACGCACACTCGGCGCGGCAGCAGCGGCAGCGAGCCTCGGCTAACCGTTACATATCCAGCCGCTGACGTAACGAGCAGCGGCCGGTCATAGACTGACCCCTCGTGGGCATGCTCTTTGGTTTCGCGCCGTGGATCGTTTATTGGATACTGGTCGGAAACGTCCCGTTCGCCACCGCTGTCGGAGTCGCGCTGTTGATCTCCCTGGCGGTGTTCGCGGTCGGGCGCACCACCGGCAAACCGGGCAGAACCCTCGAAATCGGCGCGGTCGCAACGTTTGTGGTGTTGACGGTGCTGACGTTCGCGCTCAGCGAGTCGTTCATCCAGCGGTGGATACAGCCGCTGAGCAACCTCGGCATCTTCCTGGTCGCGTTGGTCGGCGTGTTGATCGACAAGCCCTTCGTGCGCGAGTTCGCCGCCGCCGAGCAGCCGCCCGACGTCGTCAAGACAGAGCTGTTCCGGCGCATCACCAAGACGTTGACCTGGATATGGGTGGCAGCCTTCGCCGGCATGACCGTGTCTTCGGCGATCCCGCCCATCGTGCAAGGTGACGCGACGATCCTGGACACCAAGACGCCCTTGTCGTTCGTCTGCTACTGGGTCATCCCGTTCACGCTGCTCGGCCTGGCCGCCCTCGCCTCGCGCTACCTGCCCGAACGGATGCTGTCCGGTATCGACGACATGGAGCGGGAAACCTCGTTCGTCGCCTACGACGAGGCGACCATCGACGAGCTCTACTACCTCGCCCAAGAGCACGCCAACCGCGAAGTCGGGCCAGGCAAGGAGGCCTACAATGTCAAAGTCGGGGGGATGGGGACTCCCCTGACCGGCGACGAATCGCGGAAATCCTGGCCCTCGACGTACAAGGTGCGCGATAAGCGCCGGTAAACGTTGCGGCATCCGGATTTTCGCTTGGCTGCCGTACACCAGCGTGACAACTTCGCTTGCTAAATGATGCGCATGACACACAAATGGTGGGTCGCGGCCGCCGCGGCTCTGCTGGTTTCGGCCTGCTCGTCGAGCAGCACGTCGGACCCGAGAGCGGCCTTGTCGAGCGGGGTCGAACTGCGGACGGCGCCGGGGACGGCGCTGACTGTCGGCCCGGCCCAGATGTTGGCCGCGACGGGCGGCGCGACACCGGTTGCGTTCGGTAAACCGGCGCACGGCAGCATCGCCTACGGCCCCAACGGGGCGATGGTCTACACCCCGGACGCCGGCTTCTCCGGCACCGATCAACTTCCCGTCACCATCAGTCGCGCCGTCAAGCTGTACGCCGAGAACCAATTGCCGCTGACCACCATCGGCAGCGTCGCTGTCAAGGCCGCGGCGCACGGCTCGGCAATCGCCGCGGTGCCCGGTAGCTCCGACGAGATCTACGGCTTGACTGATCGCGGACCTAACGTCGACGGGCGCACCCCGAACGAAAAGGTGCTGCCGGTACCCGACTTCCATCCGCAGATCGCCAAACTCAAGCTGGTGGACGGCGTCGCGACGGTGGAACGGACCATTACCCTGCACGGCCCGGACGGTTCGCCGCTGGTCGGGTTGGTAGAACCGCGCGGTGGGACCGGGGAGGCGCTTGTCGACCTCAACGGCACGCCGCTACCACCCTCGGACTACGGCGTCGATCCCGAAGGCCTGGTCGCCAGGCCCGACGGGACCTTCTGGATCGCCGACGAATACGGCCCGTACATCATTCATTTCGACGCGAACGGGCAAGAACTGGAACGACTTTCACCCTTCGACGGGACATTGCCGCGGGAATTGTCACTGCGCCTGCCTAATCGGGGTCTGGAAGGACTGACCATCACCCCGGATGGCACCACGTTGGTCGGGATCATGCAGTCGGCGCTGCAAACCCCGGGTCTCACGGGTCCGGCGACCAACGTCCCGGTCGTGCGCATCGTGACCATCAATCTCCTCAACCGGGACAACGTGCACGAATACCTGTATCCGCTGGCGAATCCGCAAGAGTCGAACGTTGCGGTATCCGACATCACCGCGCTAAATGCCACCACCTTCCTGGTCGATGAGCGCGACAACAAATTCGCCCCGGCCGGGAACAAGAAGGTCTATCTCGCCGATGTCAGCTTGGCCACCGACGTCGGTCCCCGCTCCACGGTGCCCAACGGGTCCTATCAAGCCGATGGTGGCGGCCTGCTCATCAACGGCGCTCCGATCGAGACGTTGGTCGGCGGCAGTACCGACGCGGACGCCGTCGTGAAGTTGAAGATCATCGGGGTGACCGCGGCCGCCAAGACGTTGAAGCTGGATGTCGGCGCTTTGTTGCGTTCGCTGTCTCCCCACGGCGACTTCTTTGGGCACGACAAGATCGAAGGCATGATCAGTCCCGACGGCGGCGACACGTTAATCCTTGCCAATGACAGCGATTTCGGCCTTGCCGGGCTGGCGTCGGACACCCCGCCTTTCGCGCTCAAGCCCAAACTTTTGCCCAACGGCGCCCAGGACAATGGTGAGTTCTTGATCGTCGACACCACCAAGGTGTCCGTCAAACCGGAATCAGCGACGATTCGAATAAGGGTCGGCTGAGCCGGCGCTCTCAGTCCGCAGGGCGAAGCAGAAATATTCTGATCTCGCGGGGGGCGCACCTGGTCGCGTAGCGCGCGTAGCCGGCGTAGTAGTCCACGGCGGTCTCCCAAGCGGCGGCACGCCGCTCACCGGTCAGCAGCTCGGCCCGGTATCGCTTGGGCGATTCTTTGAATTGCACTGTGCACTCCGGGCGGGCCAGCAGATTGGCGGTCCAAGCCGGATGATGCGGCCGCCCATAGTTCGACCCGATCGCCAACAAGCCCTCGGGCACCTCGATGAGGGCGAGCGGTTGGGTGCGCGGCTGCCCCGACTTGGCCCCCGTCGACTTAACCAGCCCGACTTTGTCCAACCCGGCACAGCTTAACCGTCCTCCGGTTCGCGGGATCACCGCTTTGTCGATACGCGGCGCAAGGTGCAGCAGGAATTGGTACCCGACCGGCGACATCAGGCCCCGCTCCAGGATCGCCTCGTCCCATCGCAACCGGCGCCCGCGGATTGGGCTGTCCCGTCTGAGCGCCATGGGCCGAACGCTACTCGATTTGCTGCCCGACCACACCAGCTTGTTTCCGATACGTTGGTTCCCGGTGGGCGGCCCGATCCGTCGGGCGCCAGCGAAACGAGGAGCATCGCGATGACCGCAAGCAGCCCGGACGCCATTCGCGCAGAGACCATGACCATCACCGGCCACGACGGCGACGAGATCGAGGCTTATCGGGCCATGCCGCTGGCGGACGGATCGCGCGGCGGGATCGTCTGGATCCACCACATGCCCGGATATGACCGGGAGACAAAAGAATTCGTGCGGCGACTCGCCGACGGCGGCTACCACGTGGTGGCCCCCAATCTGTATTCCCGCGAGGCCCCCGGCGCCGACCCGGACGACGCGGCGGCCGCGGCGCGGGCGGCCGGGGGAGTGCCCGACGAGCGGCTGGTCGGTGATGTCGCCGGCGCGGTGCAACACCTTGGCTCGTTGCCCGGCGCCAACGGCAGATTCGGCGTCATCGGGCACTGCTCAGGCGGGCGGCACGCCTTCCTGGCCGCCTGTTCGTTGCAGCTACACGCCGCAGTGGATTGCTACGGCGGCTTTGTCGTCGAGGACCCGCCCGAACGAGTGCCCCGGGCTATCAAGCCAATCCTTCACCTGGCGCCGCAGCTGAGTTGTCCGCTGCTGGGGCTATTCGGTGTCGACGACCCGTTCCCGGCGCCGCCGGCGGTGGCCGCCTTGGCCGACGAACTGACCAGGTTGGACAAACCGCACGAGTTCACCTCGTACGAGGGCGCCGGTCACGCGTTCTTCTCCGTTGACCGTCCCGCCTACCGCCCCGATGCGGCAGTGGACGGCTGGCGCCGCATCGACGCATTCTTCGCTACCAACCTCAAAGGCTAGGAGCCGCAACGCATGTGCACTCATCTGTCCGAACACCTCGACATCGATGGCAGCGGCAAAGGCGCAACCGGCTGGTTCGGCGCCAACCGCGCGACGGTGTACGTCGACCACCCGGTGCACGCCCCGTATGCCCACACCGTCAACATCGACGTCATCAATCCCGAACTCGGCCCGTCTGCGCGCGTGGCGCTGGAACTGACCGAGGAGAGCGCCCTGGCGCTGGCCGATGCCATCCGCAAGGCGATCTCGCACGCACCGGCCGGCTTGGCCTCGAAACACCAATAGGCGCATCATGACCACGGACTATCCTCAAGCGGCCGCTACCCGCGGCAGAATCGAACCCGCACCGCGCCGAGTGCGCGGCTATCTGGGCAACGACCTGGTGTTCGACACCACCGCCGCCCGGTATGTCTGGGAAATCCCTTACTACCCAGCCTATTACGTGCCGCTGGCAAACGTGCGCGCCGACTTC
Source organism: Mycobacterium sp. 1423905.2 (assembly GCF_001673155.1). Taxonomy (GTDB): domain Bacteria; phylum Actinomycetota; class Actinomycetes; order Mycobacteriales; family Mycobacteriaceae; genus Mycobacterium. Next base: position 14,615 of record NZ_LZLE01000267.1, read on the forward strand.
CTACGCGACGAGGACCACTTCCAGAAGGTGCAGTTCGGTCCGTCCCGACTGTATTCGTTGGTCGGACCTCGACAGGTCCACCCGTCGGCGGCAAGGGTTTTCGACGCTGACAGCGACAGTCCCCTGGCGGGTATGGTGCGATTCGAGTGGAATCCGTTGCGGTGGTTCGAAGAAGACGAACAGATCTACGGCCATCCCCGCAACCCGTATTCGCGGGTCGATGCGTTGCGGTCGCATCGACATGTGCGCGTGGAACTCGACGGTGTCGTGCTGGCCGATACCCGATCGCCGGTTCTGTTGTTCGAAACCGGGTTGCCCACACGGTATTACATCGACCCCGACGACGTCGCCTTCGAACATCTGGAAGCCAGGTCGACGCAGACGCTGTGCCCGTACAAGGGGGTGACGTCGGCTTACTGGTCGGTGCGCGCGACGGAGCGGCTGCACGCGGACCTGGCCTGGAGCTACCACTACCCGTTGCCGGCGGTCGCCCCGATCGCCGGGCTGGTGGCGTTTTACAACGAGAAGCTGGACATCAGTGTCGACGGTGTGGCGCTGCAGCGCCCGCAGACCCAGTTCAGCTGACTTCGGGGGCAGTGGAACCCTAGCGTCATTGCCTGCCCACCTCACCGCGAAAACGGGTGCCTGTCGTGTGAGGTAGGCAAAAAGTGGACCGTCTGTGCAGGGACCGGTGTGACCGGTGGGAACGACACACCCTTTCGGCCTGATGTGACGATTTTCTCTTTTTGGTGATTTCTAAGATTCTCTTATTGAAATGTTTATTGGATGACACGGTCGGACAGCCGCGTCCTGAGGTGAATGCCCTGTTCATGGGCCATGCCGGAACCGCGACCGCCCCACCGCGAAAATATGGCTGCACAACTTTTCTGAGCGTCCGGTAAGTGGTGTGAGTGATGTGGGTTACATCGTAGAATTCGTGATCTTTTCAAAACCAATTCGGCTATTAAACTCGCCGAAACGCGTGCCCGGATCCGGGTCGCACACCTGCGTCGCAACCAACTGCCGCAGGGTAAAGAAAGCAGAGGCGGTGCCAGCGTGAGCGATGTGAACGGTCAGCGAGTCGAGGTTTTGGGCTTCGACGACGCAGGGGATCTTCCGATCGCCGTGCAAGTCCGCGTGGACAGCGGTCCGATCAGCGGCATCGCGCTCACCGCCGACGGTCATCGCCTGCTGGTCACCAACTACCGCGACGACAGCGTTTCGATCGTCGACTCCGACACCTGCCGTGTGGTGGACACCGTCGCCGGCATCCCGGAACCCGGCGGGCTCACGGTAGCCGCCGGACGGGCATACTTCAGTTGCGCGTCGGCCACATACGACTCCATCCAGGTCGTCGACCTGGCCACGAACACGGTCACCGCGACCTACCCGCTCGCGCTCAACGTCAGCGATTTCGCGGTCAGCCGCGACGGCAAGCACGTCTATGTGACCCGCAACGGCGCGCGCGGGGCCGACGTTGCTGTCCTGAACACCATGACCGGCGCAGTGCAACCCATCGAGCTGGCCTCCGCGCCCGGCGTCACCGCAGAGTGCGTGTCGCTCAGCCAAGACGGCACCCGCCTCTACGTCGGTGCCAACGGCCCCTTCGGCGGCCGCATCGTCGTCATCGACACCGGTGTCGCGCAGAGCCGTCCGCGTCGAAGCCGGCGCAGCGAGGCGCACTCGCCGTTGCGGGTGCTGGGCACCATCGACATCGGTCTGCTCATCCGCGACATCGCGATCAGCCCCAGTGGCGGTACCGCTTATGTCGCCAGCTGCGGCCCTGACTTCGGCGCCGTGCTCGACATTGTCGACACCCACACCAACAAGGTGATCAATACCCGCAAGTTCTCTGAGATCGGCGGGGTGCTGACCGGGCTGACCCTCAGCCAGGACGGCACTCGTGCCTACCTGATCAGCGACGACAGTCTGACTTTGGTGTCCACCCTCACCCAGGACATCGTCGGCTCCGTCACCGCGACCGCGCAGCCTTCCTGCGTCGTCGAAAGCCCGGACGGCCAGCACCTGTACGTCGCCGACTACGCAGGCACGGTCACCGTGGTGCCGGTCGCCTCCGATGTTGGGCCCGCGGCGCTTCCGGCCGGCAGGTCGGCCGAATTCACCGCGGCTGAGCTGCTGGAATATCAGCCCGCCTTCGCCTGAGAAACGGCGGACATAGACTGGGTTGAGCCCGGTTGTCCCGGGTCTCTCATGACTTGGCGCGGCGATGGCATTCGCCCCACCGCAGGGTGAGGCGGTGCTGCGCGTGAACCCATAAAGGCGGTACGTCGATGTACAGCACGATGCAGGACTATCCGTTGACGGTGGCCGCGATCATGCGGCACGGCTGCGGTGTGCACGGGGCCCGCACGGTCACCACGGCCACCGGGGACGGTTACCGGCACAGCACTTACCGCGAGATCGGCGAACAGGCCGCTCAGCTAGCAAACGCGTTGCGCGGTATGGGCATAACTGGAGACGAGCGGGTGGCCACCTTCATGTGGAACAACGCCGAACACCTGACGGCTTACCTCGCGGCGCCGTCGATGGGTGCGGTGTTGCACACCCTCAACATCCGGTTGTTTCCCGAGCAGATCGCTTATGTCGCCAACGAGGCCGAGGATCGCGTCTTGATCGTCGATCTCTCCCTGGCCAAACTGCTCGCGCCGGTGCTGGGCGACCTCGACACGGTGCACACCGTGATTGCCGTGGGCGACGGAGACACCGCGGCGCTCGAGGAATCCGGCAAGACCGTGCTGCGCTACGCCGAGGTGCTCGACGGCGAGTCAACCGACTTCGACTGGCCCACCATCGACGAGAGATCCGCGGCCGCAATGTGTTACACCAGCGGCACCACCGGCAACCCGAAAGGTGTTGTCTACAGCCACCGTTCCAGCTTTTTGCACACGATGGCGGCGTGTACCACCAACGGCATCGGGATCGGCGCAAGCGACCGGGTGCTGCCGGTCGTACCGATGTTCCATGCCAACGCGTGGGGGCTGCCTTATGCGGCGCTGATGGCGGGCGCCGACCTGGTGTTGCCCGACCGTCACCTCGACGCGCGGTCCCTGATCGACATGGTGGAGACCCTGCGACCGACCGTGGCCGGTGCGGTGCCCACCATCTGGAACGACGTCCTGCATCACCTGGACAAGGACCCCGGCCACGACATGTCCTCGTTGCGCCTCGTCGCCTGCGGCGGATCAGCGGTGCCGGTGTCCCTGATGCGCGCCTTTGAAGACAACCACGGCGTGCAGATCCGGCAGTTGTGGGGTATGACGGAGACCTCACCGCTGGCGACCATGGCCTGGCCGCCGCTGGGCAGCCCCGAGGACCAGCATTGGGCCTTCCGCGGCACCCAAGGCCAACCGGTGTGCGGTGTAGAGATGCGCATCGTCGACGACCAAGGCGGGGTGCTGCCCAACGACGGCGAAGCGGTCGGTGAAGTGGAGGTCCGCGGTCCGTGGATCGCCGGCTCGTATTACCGGGGACACGACGAGTCGAAGTTCGACGCCGGCTGGTTGCGCACCGGGGATGTCGGACGCATCGACCAACACGGGTTCGTCACGCTGACCGATCGCGCCAAGGACGTCATCAAATCAGGCGGGGAATGGATTTCGTCGGTGGAGTTGGAGAACAGCCTGATCGCGCATCCGGATGTGGTGGAAGCCGCCGTCGTCGGGGTGCCCGACGAGCGTTGGCAGGAACGCCCGCTGGCCGTCGTCGTGCCGGGTGAGAATTCGTCCGTCAGCGCCAGCGATCTGCGGAAGTTTCTGTCCGACAAGGTTGTTCGCTGGTGGCTGCCGGAACGGTGGGCATTCGCGCAGGAGATCCCGCGCACCAGCGTGGGCAAGTACGACAAGAAGACGATCCGCGCTCGCTACGCCGAGGACGCCTACGACGTGATCGAGGTCCGCGACTAACGCTAACGTCGAGCCCATGTGTCGACTCTTCGGCCTGCACGCCGGTACCGACGTCATCACCGCGACGTTCTGGCTGCTCGACGCCCCGGACAGCCTGTCCGAACAAAGCCGGCGCAACCCGGACGGCACGGGACTGGGCGTCTTCGACGCACACGGGTCGCCCCAGCTGCACAAGGAACCCCTGGCCGCCTGGCAAGACGCCGACTTCGCGACCGAGGCCCATCAGCTCTCCGGCACGACCTTCATCGCCCACGTCCGTTATGCGACCACGGGTGCGCTGGACGTCCACAACACCCATCCCTTCCTGCAAGACGGCCGGATTTTCGCGCACAACGGAGTGATCGAGGGGTTGGACGTCGTCGACGCGCGGCTGCGCGAGCTCGGCACCGCCGACCTGGTGTTGGGCCAAACCGATTCCGAGCGGGTGTTCGCGTTGATCACCGGGTCGATCCGCGCGCACAACGGTGACCAGACCGCCGGGGTCGTCGCGGCCGCCGAATGGATCGCCGACAACGTAGCGGTCTACGCGGTCAACATTCTGCTCAGCACGGCCACCGACATGTGGGCGCTGCGCTACCCGGAGGCCAACAAACTCTACTACTTGGACCGACGCAAGCCTGGCGAGTCACGATTTCACCTGCGCACCAAGCGGATTCGCGCACAGTCCGAGCATCTGTGCGCGCGGCCGTCGGTCGTGTTCGCCACCGAACCGATGGACGACGACCCGGGCTGGACGATGATCAACCCCGGCGAACTCATCCACGTCGACGCCGTACTGCACATCACCCGCACCCTGGTGTTGCCGAGACCGCCGCACCATCAGGTCCAACGATCCGAGCTGAGCCCGCCGGTGCACTCCGCGCAGCACCCGGCGGCGAACGCCTGACCCCGGCTGGCAGAGTAAGGAACCGTGGCAACCAGACGTGCGCTTGTGCTGGCCGGCGGCGGAATCGCCGGAATAGCCTGGGAGATCGGTATTTTGCGCGGGATCGCCGACGAATCACCGGCGGCGGCCCGGTTGCTGCTGAACTCCGATGTGCTGGTCGGGACGTCGGCCGGCTCGGCGGTGGCGGCCCAGATCAGCAGCGATTGCCAGTTGGCAGAGCTCTTCGACCGCCAACTCGCCGAGACGTCGGCCGAAATCGATCCCGGTGTCGACATCGAGGCCATCACCGAACTGTTCCTTCAGGCTTTGCAGACGGCGCCGGGTGAGCGGCGCGACAAGGCCACCCAACTGCAGCGCATCGGGGAGGTGGCCCTGGCGACCGAAACCGTTTCAGAGTCGTTGCGACGCAATGTGATTGCTCAGCGCCTGCCAACTCAGAACTGGCCGGATCGGGAGTTGCGGATCACCGCGATTGACACCGCCACCGGGGAATTCGTTGTCTTTGACCGGGATTCAGGTGTCGCTCTGGTCGACGCGGTCGCCGCCAGCTGCGCGGTTCCCGGGGCGTGGCCGCCGGTGACCATTGCCGGCCGGCGCTACATGGACGGTGGCGTCAACAGCTCGATCAACCTCGCGGTTGCCGACGACTGCGACCAGGCAGTGCTGCTGGTGCCGGGAGCGGCCGATGCGCCGTCGCCGTTCGGCCCCGGCCCCGCAGGTGAGATAGCCGCGTTCGACGGCGCCACCTTCACCGTCTTCGCCGACCAGGATTCGTTGGCCGCGTTCGGTTCCAACCCGCTCGACCCGCGCTGCCGCATCGGTTCAGCCACGGCGGGCCGCGCGCAAGGCCGGCGCGAAGCCCGCAGGCTGGCAACGTTTTTGGGCGTCTGAGTCAGGCGCCTTCGATCGCGGTCTGGCCGGGCTCTTCGGGCGCGCCGCTTTCGAACGCGTCCAGTGCCCGGCTGGCCAGTTCGCGGCCGGCTTCGATGACCTCCACGGCGCGGTGGAATTCCAGGCTGCGGCAGGTGGTGCGCGGCACCTCGATCAGCAGGTCGGGCGGATAGGTCGCCAGAGTGTGACGCGCCAAAGCCGATTGGGCGATGTCGATCGTGCGGTTCATCACGTCGAAGCTGCCGAGTTTGGGCATCTCGGGAGGATCGTCATCGGTGACGACCGGATCGTCGTGGTCGTCGACATCGGGTGATTCGTCGTCGGACTCGAAGTCCGGAACCGTGGCACCGAACCGGCTGAGCAGGGCCCGAGCCGTCGGGCGGTCCAGCAGTGCCTTGGCGGCGTTGGTGTCGAACAACGCTGTGGTGCTGCGCATCATGCGGTTCAGCCACTCGGCAGTGACGCCGGGCTCGGCGTCGCGGGTGGCGCCGGCTTCGCTGCCGTTCAGGCTCACCGCGATGGTCAGGTCGGCGTTCGCGGCCGCGATCGGCGCCATGGGCAACGGATCCAGAATCCCGCCATCGGCCAGCAGCCGCCCGTCCACCTCGGTGGGTGCGATCACTCCGGGAATCGCGATGGACGCGCGGATGGCCACGTCGAGTGGACCGCGCTGAAACCACACCGATTTGCCGGCCAGCAGATCGGTGGCCACCGCGGTGTACGGAATGGGCAGTTCGTCGATGGTCACCGGGCCCAAGATGTCGCGCACCGCATCCAGGATCTTCTCGGCCCGCAAGACTCCGGCCGCGGTCAGCGACGGATCCAGGAGCCGCAAGATGGTGCGCTGGGTCAGCGACGTCGCCCACTGCGCCCATTCCTCGAGCCGGCCGGCGGCTTGCACACCCCCGACCAGTGCCCCCATCGACGACCCGGCTATCCCGACGATGTCGTACCCGCGCTCCTCCAGCGTCTGGATGACGCCGATGTGGGCGTAGCCGCGGGCCCCACCGCTGCCGAGCGCCAATGCCACGCGCGTCCCCGACGACCCGTGCGGGCGCAGCGGTACCGCTACCGACATCCCCTCATTGTGCTTGCCCGCAGCACCGCCTACCGATCCGGTTGGCACTTTCATGCAGCCCTGATCGCAATTGCGGGCACGCTAGCCGCATTCGCCGTTGGCCGCCGCCGACGCCGCCACGATCACCGCGGACTGCCGTGCCGGGCTCAGGTCTGCCCAGCGAACGTTCCACGTGCCGGCAACGCCGGACGACGACGCCTGCACCATCGCCAGGTAGGGCTCGATGACCCCTTGTCCCGAACCCGGCTGCCCGTCCATCCACTGCTTGGCGGCATGGCAGGCCTGGAAATACTCTTCTTCGGTCGAATCGGCGGGAACGTCGACCTTCGTCGTCACGCCGGTGGGAGAGATGCCGATGGCGCCGGGCGGCAGCGAACTACCCGGGCTGGCCGACGGGCCGGTCGCGGTGGAGGAGGGGGCCGGTTTGCCGCTGCCGCCTCCGTGGGCACAGCCCGACAAGCAAGCGACGACCAACACCAAGCCCCACCAGGTGGGGCGACGACGACACCGGCGCACGCTTCCCAATCTATGCAACACTGGCCAGCGTGATGGAGCGCTTCGGATTTTGCGAGTGTTGTCGGCCCTGACGCGCCGCCGCTCGACCTATCCGATTCCACACACTTTGGAGCTCTCCCATGGCCATGCCCGTCTCCATGGCGCCCCGGTCCGCCGCACTGCGGCCGCTGAGCAGTCCGTCCTCGGGCCCCACTCGGCTGCGCGTGCCCGATCTGCTGCACGCCACCGATCAGGCCGCCGACGACGTGCTCAGTGGACGCTGCGATCACCTGCTGCCGCACGGCGGTGTGCCCGAGGCCGAGCGCTGGTTCACCCGCATCCACGGTGACGACGAGCTGGACATCTGGCTGATCAGTTGGGTCCCGGGCCGCGCCACGGAGTTGCACGACCACGGCGGTTCGATCGGTGCGCTGACCGTGCTGTCCGGGTCGCTCAACGAATACCGTTGGGACGGCAGGGGTCTGCGGCGCCGCCGGCTCGACGCCGGGGACCAGGCCGGGTTTCCGTTGGGGTGGGTGCACGACGTGGTCTGGGCGCCCCAGCCCGTTCCGGAGCCAGTGCGTCGCGCGCAGTCCGGGTTGGGGCCGACGCTGAGCGTGCACGCCTACTCCCCGCCGTTGACCGCGATGTCCTACTACGAGGTGACCCCGCGCAACACTTTGCGCCGGCAGCGCACCGAACTGACCGACCAGCCCGAAGGGCCGTGATGAGCCGCATCGATCAGGTACTCGCCGCCGCCCGCGGCAGATACCGCCGCCTACCCGCCGCAGAGTTGCCCGACGCGCTGCGCCGCGGCGCGGTGCTTGTCGACATCCGGCCGCACGCCCAACGCGCCCGCGAAGGCGAGGTGCCCGGGGCGCTGGTGATCGAACGCAACGTGTTGGAGTGGCGCTGCGACCCGACCAGTGCGGCCCGGTTGCCCCAAGCCGCCGGCGACGACGTCGAGTGGGTGATCCTGTGCTCGGAGGGCTACACCTCCAGCCTGGCAGCGGCCGCGTTGCTCGACTTGGGCTTGCACCGCGCTACCGATGTGGTCGGCGGATATCACGCGTTGGTGGCCGCAGGTGTCTTGGGCGACCTTGCCCTACCCGCTGTCACCGGGTGAGCCGAGCGGCTTGGTGGTGTCATCCAGCAGCGGCCGCAGCCGCTCGGTCTTCTCGCGCGTCCAGCCCGGCGGCGAGAGTACGGCGGCCCAGCCGTCGGCAACGTCGGCGACGTAGTGGTGTCCGTGGCCGGGCGGCACGTCCACGGCCACGGCCATGTCTGCCGAGACCTGAAGGAAGGTCACCACCGGTATCCAATGTGTCTGCGGCAGAACGTCATAACCCCGCTTCTCACGTAACCAATCGGGTTCGCTGAACAGCAGGTCCGGCGTCCACCACGCGATCGGGTCGGAGGCGTGCTGCAGGTACACCACCCGCGGGGTGGCCCACGCGGCGCCGCCCCGGTCCAAATCCTCTGGGCGGGCGACGAATCGGACGTTACGGCCGTCGTGGTAGATGGGCAGCCACTGGGGTGAGCCGGCGTCACGGGTGGAGGTGAGGTCGGTCCAGATGGTGTTGTTGAACGTCGGCCCGCTGAACAAGGCGCCGTCGGTGCGGGCCAGGACGTTGTTCAGGCTCATGAACGGCGCTTCCCCGCCGAACGATCCCAGGCTTTCCCCGAAGACGACGAGCTTGGGGCGCCTGAACTCTGGCATCTGGCGGACCAGCGCGTCGACCGCCTCGAAAAGCGCCTGACCGGCGTGGCGGGCATTTTCCTTGTCGACCAGGAACGACAACCAGCTCGGCAGAAACGAATACTGCATGCTCACGATCGCGGTGTTGCCGTTGTACATGTACTCCAGCGCTGAGGCTTCCGCCTCGTTGATCCAGCCGGTGCCGGTGGTGGTCGCCACCGCCACGACCGCCCGGTTCAACCCGCCGGTGCGCTGCAGTTCGCGCGCCGCCAGTTCGGCGGTGGCGGTGATGCTTTGCGCCGGGTCAAGTCCGGCGTAGGCGCGGATGGGCTGGGTGGCCGGGGCACCGTTGAATCGGGTGAGCTGGGCGACGCTGGGGCCACTTTCCACGAAGATACGGCCCTGGTGGCCCAACGACTCCCAGGACACCAGGGACTGTGGGCCACCGGAGCGCAGCGGGGTCTTGGGTGGGGCGCTGTCGGGATCCATTTCTTCGTTGACCGACGCGAAGCTGCTGTTCATCGAGTGCATTGCGAACTTCAGCACCACTCCGTTGAGCACCGTGATCGTCAGTGTCACAAGGAGAATGAACACGATGGCCGCCGACACGCGGAACGGCGCGATGCGGTCCACCTGGCGCACCAGAAACCTGAACAGCCAGCGAATGAATTGTCCGATCTCGACCAGGGTGAACAAAACGACGAACGACACGACGGCGGCCAGCGGGTAGTCATACCACTTCAGATGTTCGACGCCCATCAGGTCGCGCACTTGGTCCTGCCAGAGGTGAAACCAGATCGCCATCAACACCTGGCCGACCACGCCCACCACGATCAGCGGCACCCAGACCCAGCGCGGCGGTGGGGGACTGGTGTTCTTCGAGCGCATGTAGCGCACCAGCCATACGGCGAATACGCCCAGGCCGTAGCCGATGGCGCCGGAACACCCGCTGACCAGTCCTTGGTAGAGCGGACCGCGGGGCAACAGGGACGGTGTCAGCGACAGCCACACGAAGACGAGCGCGACCGCCGTGCCGAAAAACGTGTAATGCCGCACCCACCACGGGCTGCGGGCCCGCCGCTCCGCGATCGATAGGCCGGCGGTGCCTGCCGTTGCCGCAGAAGGGGATTCGCGGTCGGCCTGCAGGGCGGTCGCCGAAGCGGTCTCGCTCATCGGTGGGTGAAGTTAGGTGGACGTTTCTCGACGAACGCCGCCATCCCTTCGGATTGGTCGTCGGTCGCGAAAGTCGAATGGAACAGGCGGCGTTCGTAGAGCAGACCTTCGGTCAAGGTCGACTCGAACGCCCGATTGACGGCTTCCTTGGCCATCCGCGCCGCCGAGCGCGACATCTGCGAGATGGTGGTGGCGACCGCTTTGGCCTCGGTGAGCAGGTCGTCGGCCGGCACCACCCGCGACACCAGGCCGCTTCGTTCTGCTTCGGCGGCGTCGATGGTGCGCCCGGTCAGGATCAGGTCCATGGCCTTGGCCTTGCCGATGGCTCGGGTCAGGCGCTGCGAGCCGCCCATGCCCGGCAGTACGCCCAATTTGATTTCCGGCTGGCCGAATTTGGCGGTGTCGGCGGCGATGATCAGGTCACACATCATCGCCAACTCGCAACCGCCGCCCAGCGCGTATCCGGCCACCGCGGCGATGGTCGGGGTGCGCACCGCGGCCAGCTTGCCCCAGGCGCCGAAGAAGTCGGCACCGAAGGCGTCGGCGAACGTCAACGCGGACATCTCCTTGATGTCGGCACCGGCCGCGAACGCCTTCTCCGAGCCGGTCAGGACGATCGCACCAATGTCGCTGTCGTCGTCCAATTCCGCTGCGGCGGTAGTTACTTCAGCCATGACCTGACTGTTGAGCGCGTTCAGCGCCTTGGGCCGGTTCAAGGTGATGATGCCGACCCGCTCGTCGCGCTCGACAAGGATGGTTTCGTAACTCATGGCCTGCCTTCCCCTAGAACGTCAGGTCGTCATCGACCGGCGCGAAGTACTCCGCGACGTCGGCCACGGTGACCTGGGTCAGTGCCGCCGGCTTCCACTTGGGCTTGCGATCTTTGTCGATGAGCTGCGCCCGGATTCCTTCGACCAGGTCGTGGGAGCGCAGCGAGGCCGACGACACCCGATAGTCCTGCACCAGAACATCTTCCAGCGATTGCATCTCGGCTGCGCGGCGCACCGCCTCGAACGTCACCGACACGGCGATGGGTGAGCGGGTGGCGATCAGATTGGCCGCATCATTGGCCGCTTGCTCGTCGTGTCCGCGCATTGCGGCAATGACGTCGATCACCGTCTCACCCGAGTAGCACTCGTCGATCCATTCCCGTTGCGTCGCAAGCTCGCTCGGCGGCGGTTCGACGGCGTGGTGGGCCAGCGCGCCTTCCACGCCGTCGGAGGCGATGGCCGCGGCGAACGCATCGAGGTCACTGTGCGGCACATAGTGGTCGGCGAAGCCCAGGGCGATCGCGTCGGCTCCGGAAAACGGGGCACCGGTCAACGCGGCATGCAAGCCCAGCTTGCCGGGTGACCGCGAGAGTAGGTAGACCCCGCCGACATCCGGGATGAAACCGATGCCCACCTCGGGCATGGCGATCTTGGAGGTGTCGGTGACCACGCGGGTGTTCGCGTGCGCGCTCACCCCGACACCGCCGCCCATCACGATGCCGTCCATCAGCGCCACATACGGTTTGGGGAACCGGCCGATGAGGCCGTTGAGCAGATATTCGTCGCGCCAGAACCGACGCGCCTCGACCCCGTCCTTGCGGGCGCTGTGGTAGACCGCCACCACGTCACCGCCCGCGCACAATCCGCGGTCCCCAGCGCCGGAGAGCACCACCGCGCGTATCGCGTCGTCGCGCTCCCAACGGATCAGCACGGTGCTCAACGTGTCGACCATGTTCTGGTTCAGGGAGTTGATCGCCTTGGGACGGTTGAGCGTCACATAGCCGACGTCTCCGTCCACGCGGGTCAGGATCTCGTCGGATTCCCCAGTCACCGCTTCAGTCACGCACTAGCTCCCCTCGCCGGAATCCGTCGTCAAGCTGGCCATGAGTTTGACCTGCAATCTAAATCGTGACTCGCTCTGTGGTACCCGCGGGGCTAAGGTTTATCGTGATCCAGACGACGGTATAAGACTTCTGAGATGCCCGGAGACCCCAGCTTGTTCGGGAACCATAGGCGGGCGGCTGATCGTTGAGTAGTTAGTTCGCACACCTCGAACCACATTCCCAAGAGAGGATCCGACGGTGCGGGAGACAAGCAACCCGGTATTCCGGTCACTGCCTAAGCAGCAGGGCGGATATGCCCAATTCGGCGCTGGACCAGCCCAAATGCAGGGCTACAACCCCTACGCCCCCTACCAGGAGGCCAAGGCCTCCCGGCCACTGACCATCGACGACGTCGTCACCAAGACCGGCGTGACGCTGGCCGCGTTGACGGCAACCGCGGTCGTGTCCTACTTCCTGGTCGCGCAGAACATCGGCCTGGCCATGCCGCTGACCCTGGTCGGCGCGCTGGGCGGCCTGGTGCTGGTGCTGATCGCCACGTTCGGCCGCAAGCAGGACAACCCGGCGATCGTGCTGAGCTACGCCGCCCTGGAAGGGCTGTTCCTCGGTGCGGTGTCCTTCGTGTTGGCCAACTTCACGGTGGGCTCGGCGAACGCGGGCGCACTGATCGGCGAGGCCGTCCTGGGCACGCTGGGCGTGTTCTTCGGCATGCTGGTCGTCTACAAGACCGGAGCCATCCGCGTCACCCCGCGGTTCACCCGCATGCTGGTGGCCGCCATGTTCGGCGTGCTGGTGCTGATGCTTGGCAACTTCGTGCTGGCCATGTTCCACGTCGGCGGCGGTGAGGGCCTCGGCCTGCGCAGCCCCGGCCCGCTGGGCATCATCTTCTCGCTGGTCTGCATCGGGATCGCCGCGTTCAGCTTCCTGATCGACTTCGACGCAGCCGACCAGATGATTCGCGCGGGCGCACCGGAGAAGGCGGCATGGGGCATCGCGCTGGGCCTGACCGTCACGCTGGTCTGGCTCTACCTCGAGATCCTGCGGCTGCTCAGCTACCTGCAGAACGACTAGCGCCACTCCTGACGGGCAAAGCCGGCACGCTGTTCAGCGTGCCGGCTTTCCTTTATGCCCCACTTATGCCCTATTCCGCGTCGAGTGTGCGTTGAGGGCGGCCCGCAGCGGCGTGTCGTCGCCCTAGGCGCTCACTGAGAGCCCATAGCGCACAGTCGACCCGCGGATCAGGCGTTAGCTGAGCCGCTCGACCACCATCGCCATGCCTTGGCCACCGCCGACGCACATGGTCTCCAAGCCGAACGTCTTGTCGTGGGTCTGCAGATTGTTGAGCAGCGTGGTCAGGATGCGGGCCCCGGTCATGCCAAACGGGTGACCCAGCGCGATCGCGCCACCGGAGACGTTCAGCTTGTCCTCGTCGATGCCCAGCTCGCGTGCCGAACCCAGCACCTGCACCGCGAACGCCTCGTTGATCTCGAACAGGTCGATGTCGCCGACCGACATGCCGGCGCGGGCCAGCGCCTTCTTGGTGGCTTCGATGGGCCCCAGACCCATGATCTCCGGAGACAGGCCGCTGACCCCGGTGGACACGATGCGGGCCAGCGGCGTCAGGCCCAGCTCCTTGGCTTTGGTGTCGCTGGTGACGATTACCGCGGCGGCGCCGTCGTTGAGCGGGCAGGCGTTGCCCGCGGTCACCGTCCCGTTGGGGCGGAACACCGGCTTGAGGTCGGCGATCTTCTCGTAGGTGGTGCCGGCGCGCGGACCGTCGTCCTTGCTGACGGTGTTGCCGTCGGGCAGCGTGACCGGGGTGATCTCCCGCTCGAAGAAGCCGTTGTTGATCGCCTCTTCGGCCCGGTTCTGGCTGCGCACGCCCCAGTGGTCCTGGTCTTCGCGGCTGATGCCGGTGAGCAGGGCGACGTTCTCGGCGGTCTGACCCATCGCGATGTAGACGTCGGGCAGGTTGCCGTCGGCGCGCGGGTCGTGCCATTCGTCTGCGCCGGTCGCCGCGGAAGTCGAGCGTTCCTGCGCCTCGTCGAACACCTGATTCTTGGTGTCCGGCCACGAGTCGGAGGTGCCCTTCCCGAACCGCGACACCGTCTCCACACCCGCGGAGATGAACGCGTCGCCTTCCCCCGCCTTGATCGCGTGGAAGGCCATCCGGGTGGTCTGCAGCGACGACGAGCAGTACCGGTTGACGGTGGTGCCGGGCAGGAAGTCGTAGCCGAGTTCGACGGCGACCACGCGGGCCAGGTTGAAGCCGGATTCACCACCCGGCTGGCCGCAGCCCAGGATCAGGTCGTCGATCTGATGCGGGTTCAGCGCGGGCACCTTGTCCAGCGCGGCCCGCACCATCTGAGCGGCCAGATCGTCGGGCCGCATGTTCACCAGCGACCCCTTCATGGCGCGGCCGATCGGTGAGCGGGCAGTCGAGACGATGACGGCTTCGGGCATGACGGCTCCTCCATTGGGTGCGGGCTCGCCTCAGAACTGGATCACCGGGGCCCGGCGTGGACTAGACGCTGATAAATCTAGTCCTCACCCGCTGGCCGGTGCCTCGATGGGTGCGGGCATCGGACCGGCCGGGCGTCGCCACAGCCGCGGCACCACGATGCGGCGCGTGTGGGCGACGTCGAGAACCGTCGAGCTCGGCTGAGAAACGTTCTCCTGCATCGGGATACCGAGCTTCTCGCTCAGGGCGTCGCGCAGCGGGGGCAGCAACACCTCGGCCGCCAGCGCGTATGCCGCGGGTGAGGGATGGTACTGGTCGGCGGAGAACATCGCCTCGGGCATCGCCCGGAACTTGGGCGCCAGCAGGTTCGCCATCGGTACCGGCAACCCACCGGCGGCCTTGACGGCGGCCGTCTGTGCTCGGGCGAGCTGCATGCCGCGAGTGTGCGCCAGCGACCGCAGCGGTTGTGGAATGGCGGTGATGACGCCCAGGTCCGGGCAGGTGCCCACCACCACCACCGCGCCGTGCGTACGCAGCCTGCGCACCACCGAGCCCAGCCGTTGCGCGGACGGCCCGATGCCGTTGAGCGCGGTGATGTCGTTGGCGCCGACCATGATCACCGCCGCGTCGGGCGGCGGCCCGGCCACGAACATCGCATCGACTTGACCGACAAGACCTTTGGACGTGGCACCCACGATGGCCTTGGTGCTCAACCGGACCCGGATGCCGGCCAGCTCGGCAAGCCGGCGGGCCAGCAGCACGCCGGGCACTTCCTCGGCGCTCAGGCATCCGTACCCGGTGGCTGTCGAGTCGCCGAAGATCATCAGATGCAGATCGAACGGCATGCCGCGTAACCACCGCTGTACTGGGCCGCCGCCGGGGCGGTAGACGCCGTCGGCGCGGGGCGGAACGTCCCACGCTCTCGGGATGACGGTGCGCGTGTGCGTCGCCTGGCCCACCAGCAGGTTGCGTGCGCCCAGATAGGCCGTGCCCGTCGAGGCGAGTGCACCCGCTGTGGCCAGGGCGATCGTTGAACGCCGTGGCACGCGCATGCTCACAAGAAACAGTTTAGGACGGTTGTTTTCATTTCGTGGGTAGCTGAAGAACAAAGGAGTTACGGTGTGGATCAAATGTGGTATCGAAACGGATTCTTCGAACGTTGAAACGCAATAGGACTGTCAAGCTAAGTTCGCGAGGTTGGCTGAACACTTCGGTGTGACGGGTGAACTGAACGCTCAGCCACTTCGTCACATGCTGTATCGGACTACAACGGCGTAGGAAGTGTTGAGCATGACCGCACCCAGTAAGGTATCCGGCTCGCCCAGAGTTGCCATTCGTCCGCGCGACGCGCTGAAGGCTCGTAGACTCGAGACGCGCAGATTCGCCATCAGTGACGGCGCCCCAGTCGAGGTCGTCGAGTCTGGCCCGAGTGTCGCTGCGCGATTAGCCACTTTGGCGTCACGGTTCACCATTCGGCCGGTTCTGTCGGTCGGCAGCTACGTTCCGCATCTGCCCTATCCGTGGGGCCTGATCGATCACGCCGCCAAAGTCCTGCTGCCCGCCACCAGCGGCGTGCGGGCCACGGTGAAGTTGTCACACGCGTCGGCCCAGCTGGTTCGCGCGGCGGGCGTGCTCCCCGCCGACGGCACGCGAAGGGTGATCCTGTACTTGCACGGCGGTGCGTTCCTGACCTGCGGAGCAAACTCGCACGGCCGACTCGTCGAGTTGCTCTCAAAGTTTGCTGACGCACCGGTTCTGGTGGTCAACTACCGGCTGATGCCCAAGCACTCGATCGGCATGGCCCTCGACGACTGCCACGACGGCTACCGCTGGCTGCGAGACGTCGGTTACGACCCGGAGCAAATCGTGCTGGCCGGTGACTCCGCCGGCGGCTACCTGGCGTTGGCGCTGGCGCAGCGGCTGCAGGATTTGGGTGAGGAGCCGGCCGCGCTGGTGGCAATCTCACCGCTATTGCAGCTGGCAAAGGAAGACAAGCAGGCGCATCCCAACATAAAATGCGACGCCATGTTTTCCGCACGCGCGTTCGACGCGCTCGGCGAATTAGTTGCCAGCGCCGCCGCGAAAAACACGGTGAACGGCGAACCGGAAAAGATTTACGAGCCGTTGGAACACATCCGGCCTGGGTTGCCTCGAACGCTGATCCACGTGTCCGGGTCCGAGGTTCTGTTGCACGACGCTCAGTTGGCCGCCCGCAAGCTGGCCGCAGCCGGTGTGCCGGCCGAGGTGCGGGTCTGGCCGGGGCAGGTGCACGACTTTCAGGTCGCCGCGCCGATGTTGCCCGAAGCCATCCGGTCCTTGCGTCAGATCGGTGAGTACGTCCGCGAGGCCACCGGTTAGGCACGAGCGGGTGTGCGGCGCTTGATATCGCCTGAGACGATGAACTCATGCGGATCGCGCAGCACATCAGTGACCTCATCGGCGGCACGCCCCTGGTTCGGCTGACCTCCGTCGTACCCGACGGCGCCGGCATCGTCGCGGCGAAAGTCGAGTACCTCAACCCGGGCGGCAGCTCCAAGGACCGCATCGCCGAGCGGATGATCGAAGCCGCCGAAGCCAGCGGCCAACTCAGGCCCGGCGGCACCATCGTCGAGCCCACCTCCGGCAACACCGGCGTCGGACTGGCTCTGGTTGCCCAGCGGCGCGGCTACAAGTGCGTGTTCGTCTGCCCGGACAAGGTCAGCGAGGACAAACGAAACGTGTTGCGCGCCTACGGCGCCGAAGTCGTGGTGTGCCCTACAGCGGTGCCGCCCACCGACCCGGACAGCTACTACAGCGTGTCTGACCGGCTGGTCACCGAAATCGAGGGCGCCTGGAAACCCGACCAGTACGCCAACCCGCAAGGACCGGCCAGCCACTACGCCAGCACCGGCCCGGAAATCTGGGCCGACACCGACGGCAAGGTCACCCACTTCGTCGCCGGCATCGGCACCGGCGGCACCATCACCGGTGCCGGGCGCTACCTCAAAGAGGTCTCCAACGGGGCGGTGCGCATCATCGGTGCCGACCCCGAAGGCTCGGTGTACTCCGGCGGCACCGGCCGCCCCTACCTGGTCGAAGGGGTGGGGGAGGACTTCTGGCCGGCGGCCTACGACCCAGCGGTGCCCGACGAGATCATCGCGGTGTCCGACTCCGACTCGTTCGAGATGACCCGGCGGCTGGCCCGCGAGGAGGCCATGCTGGTCGGCGGGTCGTGCGGAATGGCGGTGGTGGCCGCGATCAAGGTGGCCGAGGAGGCCGGGCCCGACGCGGTGGTCGTCGTGCTGCTACCCGACGGCGGGCGCGGCTACATGTCCAAGATCTTCAACGACGCGTGGATGTCGTCCTACGGATTCCTGCGCACCCGGCTGGACGGCACCACCGAGCAGTCGACGGTGGGAGATGTGTTGCGCCGCAAGTCCGGAGCTCTGCCCGACCTGGTGCACACCCATCCCGCCGAAACGGTGCGCGACGCCATCGGCATCCTGCGCGAGTACGGGGTGTCGCAGATGCCGGTCGTGGGCGCCGAGCCGCCGGTGATGGCCGGCGAGGTCGCCGGCAGCGTGTCGGAACGCGAGTTGCTCTCCGCGGTTTTCGAGGGTCGCGCCAAGCTGGCCGACGCGGTGTCCCAACACATGAGCCCGCCGCTGCCGATGATCGGTGCGGGGGAGTTGGTCAGTGCGGCCGGCAAGGCGTTGGCCGACTGGGACGCGTTGATGGTCGTCGAAGAAGGAAAACCGGTCGGCGTCATCACGCGGTATGACTTGTTGGGCTTCCTGTCCGAGGCGCCGCGGCGCCGGTAGCGGGACGGGTGACGCGGTTCGCGGCCTTCGGTACTGTAATGCGGCTTGGTTCAGCTAACCCTGATTGAAAGGTTGCTCATGACCGATCAGCCGCCGCCCGGCGGGTCTTACCCGCCACCGCCCCAGCCTCCGTCTGGCGCGAGTGGGTCGTCGTCGCCGCCCTTTTCTCCTAGCGGCGGTTCGGTTCCGCCGCCGCCTCCGCCGCCCGGGGGTTCCTACCCGCCGCCCCCACCGTCGGCGGGCGGATACGCGCCGCCGCCGCCCGGACCGGCCATCCGCAGCTTGCCGACGGAGTCCTACACACCGTGGCTCAGCCGGGTGCTGGCGGCCTTGATCGACTTGGCCCCCTACGCCGCCTTGGTGGGCATCGGCTACGGGATCATGCTGGCCACGCAGGTGTCGAGCTGCGTGACGTCCGTCGGCCCCTATGAAGTCAGCCAGTACTGCAGTCCCCAACCGTCGGTGATCGGCCAGTTGGCGCAGTGGCTGTTGACGCTGGTCGGGCTGGCCTACCTGGTGTGGAATTACGGCTACCGCCAGGGCACGACGGGCTCGAGCATCGGCAAATCGGTGCTGAAGTTCAAAGTGGTCAGCGAGACCACCGGCGAACCGCTGGGCTTCGCCATGTCCGTGGTGCGTCAACTGGCCCACATCGTCGACGCGATCATCTGTTACGTCGGGTTCCTGTTCCCGCTGTGGGACGCCAAACGGCAAACCCTGGCGGACAAGATCATGACGACGGTCTGCTTGCCGCTGTGAGCAAAGCCGCCCCGGCCGTGCACTCGCGGCCAGGGCGGCTTTCGCTATTAGGCTGAATCCGATGAGCGCCTCAGACCACATCGAGCAGTTCACCGGACTGACAACCCGAGCCATCCATGCCGGTTTCCGCCCGGACCCGGCCACCGGCGCGGTGAACGCACCCATCTATGCCAGCAGCACCTTCGCCCAGGACGGTGTGGGCGGGTTGCGCGGCGGCTACGAATACGCGCGCACCGGCAACCCCACCCGCGCCGCGCTGGAGACCGCGCTGGCGGCGGTGGAAGAAGGCCGTTTCGGGCGCGCGTTCAGTTCCGGGATGGGGGCCACCGATTGTGCCTTGCGGGCGTTGCTGCGGCCCGGCGACCATGTGGTCATTCCCGACGACGCCTACGGCGGCACCTTCCGGTTGATCGACAAGGTGTTCACCCAGTGGGGGGTCGGTTACACCGCCGTGGCGCTCGCCGATCTGGACGCGGTACGCGCCGCGTTGACCCCCAGCACCCGGTTGATCTGGGTGGAAACCCCGACCAATCCGCTGCTGTCTATCGCCGATATCGCCGGCATCGCCCAGATCGGCGCTGAGAATGCGGCGAAGGTGTTGGTGGACAACACGTTTGCCTCACCCGCTGTGCAGCGGCCGCTGACACTGGGCGCTGACATCGTGTTGCACTCCACCACCAAATACATCGGCGGTCACTCCGACGTGGTGGGCGGGGCGCTGGTGACCAACGACGAAGAGCTCGACCAGGCGTTCGCGTTTCTGCAGAACGGGGCCGGCGCGGTGCCCGGCCCGTTCGACGCCTACCTGACCCTGCGCGGTCTGAAGACCCTGGTGCTGCGCATGCAGCGGCACAGCGAAAACGCTTTAGCAGTAGCGGAATTCCTGGACGGACACTCCGCGGTGAGCGCGGTGCTGTATCCGGGCCTGCCCGCGCACCCCGGCCACGAGGTGGCCGCGCGGCAGATGAGCAGCTTCGGTGGCATGGTGTCGGTGCGCATGCGCGACGGCCGCAGCGCCGCCGAAAAGCTGTGCGCCAGAACGCAATTGTTCATCCTGGCCGAGTCGCTGGGGGGAGTGGAGTCGCTGATCGAGCATCCGAGTGCGATGACGCACGCGTCGACGGCCGGCTCCCAACTAGAGGTGCCCGACGACCTGGTGCGGTTGTCGGTGGGAATCGAGGACGTCGCCGATTTGCTCGCCGACCTCGAACAGGCACTGGCCTAACGGCCGCCCCTCCTTGCGCGAGCAGACGCAAAATCGCACGAGACACGCGGATAGCGTGCGATACTT
>NZ_LZLE01000268.1 GCF_001673155.1 Mycobacterium sp. 1423905.2
CGGCCCGGCGACGCGGTGCTCAGCGAGGAAGCGTACGACGACCTGATGCGGGTGAACTGTGACCGGGTGTGGATCATCGATCCGCTGGACGGCACCCGGGAGTTCTCCACGCGCGGCCGCGACGACTGGGCCGTGCACGTCGCGCTTTGGCAGCGGCCCACCAACGGGGAGCGGCAGATCACCGACGCTGCCGTGTCGCTGCCCGCGCGCGGGAACGTGGTCTATCGGACGGACACCGTCAGCGACAATTCCGCGCCCGTCGGTGTTCCCGACACGTTGCGAGTGACCGTCAGCTCTACCCGGCCACCGCCGGTCCTGCACCGCATTCGCCAGATGCTCGACATCGAGACGGTGCCGATTGGTTCGGCGGGGGCCAAGGCGATGGCCGTGGTCGACGGCTATGTCGACGCCTACCTCCACGCCGGCGGGCAGTGGGAGTGGGACTCGGCCGCACCCGCGGGGGTGGTGATGGCCGCCGGGATGCACGCGTCGCGGCTGGATGGCTCCCCGCTGGAGTACAACCAGGTCGACCCGTACCTGCCCGATCTGCTGATGTGCCGGGCGGATGTGGCGCCGGTGCTGCTGGACGCGATCTGGCGCGCGTGGCGGTAGGCCGCATCCCTTGCCTGTCCCCGCTGTCACTCCCGCCTCTGTCCCGGGCGCACGTGAAAGTGCCCACCTCACAGCGGCAGGACCGTTGTCGCGCTGAGGTGGGCACAAAGAGCACCTCGGCCCGGAGGGGAGGAAGTGACCGGTGTGACCCCCAAGACGTCCGCGCCGGGCGGCATCCTGTCCCCGGCTAAAGTCAACGACATGGAGTCGTGGTCATCCGCACCCGTTCCGGCGCTGCCCGGGCGAGGCCCGGAGCTACGGCTCTACGACACCGCCGACCGTCAGGTGCGCCCGGTCACCCCCGGCGCCACGGCCAGCATGTACGTGTGCGGCATCACCCCGTATGACGCCACCCATCTTGGCCACGCCGCCACCTATCTCACCTTCGACCTGATCCACCGGCTCTGGCTGGACCTCGGGCGCCAAGTCCACTACGTGCAGAACGTCACCGACGTCGACGACCCGCTGTTCGAGCGCGCCCAGCGCGACGGCATCGACTGGCGCGACCTCGCCGACACCGAGGTCGCGCTGTTCCGCGAGGACATGACCGCGCTGCGGGTCTTGGCGCCGCAGGAGTACGTCGGAGCCACCGAGGCAATTCCCGAGATGGTCGAACTCATCGAGAAAATGCTGGCCTCCGGCGCCGCCTACGTCGTCGACCCCGAACTCGGCGACTACCCCGACGTCTACTACCGCGCCGACGCCACACTGCAATTCGGCTACGAGTCCGGCTATGACCGCGCGACGATGCTCGACCTGTTCGCCCAACGCGGCGGCGACCCGCATCGGCCCGGCAAGACCGACGAGCTCGACGCGCTGCTATGGCGCGCGCAGCGGCCGGGGGAACCGAGTTGGCCGTCTCCGTTCGGCCCCGGCCGGCCCGGCTGGCACGTCGAGTGCGCGGCCATCGCGCTCAGCCGCATCGGGGCGAACCTGGACATCCAAGGCGGCGGCAGCGATCTGATCTTTCCGCACCACGAGTTCACCGCCGCGCACGCCGAATGTGTCAGCGGCGAAAGGCGTTTCGCACGCCATTACGTCCATGCCGGAATGATCGGCTGGGATGGACACAAGATGTCCAAAAGCCGCGGCAACCTGGTGCTGGTCTCGGCGTTGCGCGCGCAAGGCATCGACCCGGCGGTGGTGCGTCTCGGTTTGCTTTCCGGCCACTACCGAGCCGACCGCTATTGGAGCCAGGACGTCCTCGACGAGGCGGCGGCGCGGCTGCAGCGTTGGCGCGCGGCCGCCGCTCTGGCCGTCGGACCCGACGCCGCTGACGTCATCGCCCGTGTACGCCAATACCTCGCCGACGATCTGGACACGCCGAAAGCCATTGCCGCTGTTGACGGTTGGAGCACCGACGCCTTGGAGTACGGCGGCCATGACGCCCAGGCACCGCGAGCGGTGGCGAACACCGTCGATGCGCTGCTTGGGGTGCGTCTGCAAGCGCCGTGACGATCGGCGTTTGCAATGTTTGCTACAGCCAATTCTTGACGAGTCTGATAAATTACGAACAACCTGCATAAGCTGGTTGTTTAATTGCACAGGTGTTGAGTGACTGGTAGTAAAAATCATTTGCTTAGAATGGCGCGCTCACGGGTATGCCGCACAGAGGGTCGGGTGAGAGGTGCGACGTCCGATGTACGACCGGAGTAGGCGGTGCGTGGCGGGCGCACGTGAGCAACACAGATTCGTGCCATGACAGTCGCCGACTCACCTCTGTCAAGTGTCAACCGGGAAGCAAGCTCTACGCCGCTGCGCAATCGGCCGACGCCTGATCCCGCCGCCGGAAGGTTGATAAGGCTTCCTCAAGCGCGACCATTGCCACACCCTTGCCCGCCGCAGCCCGGAAGCGATTGGACATGGCCAATAGTGGCGCGAGCCGAGGAGTTCCGTCTCGCGCTGGCCGCACTCAATGACGTTGAGCTGCAAGGGGTCGCGTTGGTCGGCGACAGTGGAGCCGGGAAGTCGACCTTGGCGCGGATGCTGGCGAAGACGGCGCAGGCGGCCGGGCGGACGGTGCGCTTTGCGCTGGGTACCCAGACCGGGTCCACTGTGCCGCTGGGCGCGTTTTCTCGAGCGGTCACCCTTGAGGTAGCGCACGAACCGGCCATGATGCTGGCCGCTGCACACAAAACCCTCTCCAGGGACAAAAACCTTCTGGTGGTTGTCGATGACGCCCAACTACTCGATCCGTTGTCCGCCACCCTGGTGAACCAACTGGCGGCCAATCGCAGCGCGCGGCTGATCGTGACTATCCGGTCCGGAGAGCCCGTCCTGGACGCCGTGACCGCGCTG
>NZ_LZLE01000269.1 GCF_001673155.1 Mycobacterium sp. 1423905.2
TCACCGAGATCTACTCGGTGGGACCGCTGACCGCGGGCAGTGGACTGAACATCACCGTGTGGAGCTATGTCGACCAGCTCAACATCTCGGTGCTCAGCGACGGCGCGACGCTCAAGGATCCGCATGAGGTCACCGACGCCATGGTCACCGACTTCGTCGAAATACGCCGCGCGGCAGGGCTTTCCGAGGAGCTGACGGTCGTCGAGGCCGCCATGGCTCCGGCGTGATCCGACCGGCAATCCCCGGCCGTTACCATCAGCACTGTGAGCAACGAAGCTACCGAACCCGAAGTCCTGGTCGACATAGCTCCACACGGTGATGTTCAGTCCACTGCCCGCGGTCAGCGGTCCCACCGAGTAGATCTCGGTGACCAGCGCGCCACCCACGCGGCCGCGCTCGCGCGGGCCGGGCACGTTGGAGATGTTGAGGTTGAGAATCTTGTTCTGTCCATCGCGGCCGGAGGCGTAGCGGAAGAAGGCCTCGGTGGGGGCCGGCGGCATGTAGGACGCCCACCGGCTGACCAGCTCGGGGCCCATCAGCTGATTGGCTTCCTTGGCCGAGATGGCGTTCTCGTGGCTGCACCGCACGCGTTCCAGCGGATCCTCGCAGTCGGTGGGTATGGCCACCAGCATGCCGCTGAAGTAGTTGCCGGAAATGCGTTCGGGCGAGAAGTTGAAGCTGACCGGCACCGAGGCCAACAGCGCCTCGGCCTTGCCGTCGTAGCGCAGCAGCAAGTGGCGCAGCGCTCCGCTGGACATGGCCAGCACCATGTCGTTGATCGTCGCGCCGAGCTTCTTGCCCGTCTCCTTGACGTCGGCCAGGGCCAGAGTCGCGGTGGCGAACCGGCGTTCCGGGGTGATCATGTGGTTGATGAACGTGCGCGGCGGGGTGAACGGCCGGGTCAATTCCGGGGAGAGCTTGCGCGAACTGCGTCGCACCCGGCCCAGGCCTTCCGCGGTGTAGCGCATGGTCGCCGGGATCCGGCCCAGGTGGCGGAGGTGGTCGACGAAGGCCGCGCTCATCAGTTCCCGCTTGGTGGGGGCCGGGTCGGTGCTGTATTCGCCCGGTTCGGGGCTGGGCAGCAGGTCCATGCCGCGGGCCATCAGGTTGGCCGAGGCGACGCCGTCAGCCAGCGCGTGGTGGATCTTGGCCACCACGGCCACGCGCTGATTGGCAAGGCCGGTAATGAAATACATCTCCCACAGCGGGCGGCTGCGATCCAGCGGGGTGCTGGCGATCTGACCGATCGCCTCGTCCAGTTCTCGCCGCCCGCCTGGGGCGGGCAACTGCAGGGGCCGGATGTGGTACTCGAGGTCGACGTCGCAATGCTCGCGCCACATCGGATGGTGGAGCTTGAACGGCACGTCGATCAGCTGGTACGTCAGGGGCTCGAGCTTGTCCAGGCGTCCCTTGATGACTTGTCGAAACGCGTCGATGCTGAAATCGCGCCGGTCCGGGTCGAGCTCGATGACGGCGGCCTTGATGGTGTGCATGTGCACGTTCGGTGTCTCGCTATAGAGCAGTACCGCGTCCCAGCCGCTGAGCCGTTTCATCGCAGCCCCCTAGTCATAGGGCGACCGTACCCTCGGCCGCTGGCTAGATAACCTCTTTGGCGAATTGCGTACTGGTGCGGTGAACCTGGTTGAGGAACAACGCGATCGCGTGCGCCATCGGGCCCGTGCGGGCACCGTCGAGCAGGTCGAAACCATGGCCCGCACCGGGCAGTTCGACGTAGGCGACCAGGGAGCGCGAGACGGCGCGAAGCCGCTCGACGAAGCTGCGCGCCTGCGCCACCGGGATCACGGTGTCCCGGCTGCCATGGATCACCAGAAACGGCGGCGCGTTGGTGTGCACCCGCGCGATCGGTGATGCGTCGCGGAACACCTCGGGGTGGCGGTCGATGGACCGCTTGACGACCACCCGCTCGAGGAAGTCGACGAATCGGACCCGTTCGGGGGTGGACCGGTCTTCGAAGTCGTAGCGACCGTAGATGCCCACGACGGCGTCGACGGAGGTGTCGGATCCTTCGGGCAGCTCGGCCTGGAATTTCGGATCGTTGGCGGTGAGCCCGGCCAGTGCGGACAGGTGCCCGCCGGCCGAACATCCGGCGATGGCGACGAAGTTGCGGTCACCACCGAACTTGTCGACGTTGGCCCGGGCCCAGGCGATGGCGGTCTTCACGTCGACGATGTGACGCGGCCAGCGGTGGTGCGGCGAGACGCGGTAGTCGATGGACAGACAGACCCAACCGAGTTCGGCCAGACGTGACATCAGCGCGTAGCCCTGAACGGCGCGACTGCCGTGGATCCAGGCGCCGCCGGGCACGAAGATCATCACCGGTGCGGGCGTGTCGGGCAGGTCCTTGCGACGCCAGACGTCGAGCAACTGGGCGGGGTGCTCGCCGTAGTGAACGTTGCGGCGGTAGAGATGACGCCGGTGTCGGCGGGCGCCGGCCACCGGCGGGGTGCGTTCCGGGGCAGGCCAGGCGCCGTCGAGGTCGGCGGCGGATACGACTCCGCGCAGCGCGGTTACGGAGACTTCGTTGGTGGCGGCCCGGTCCTTGCGGCGCGCCTCATTGGTGCCCGGCGTGAACCAGTCCTTGACCATCGCGGACATTAGTTCCGGTGCTTGGCGGGCACCCCAGACACCCATGGCGGTGACGCAGCCCAGTGGTTCCAGCCGCTTGCCGACCACCGGGAGGGAGGCGCCCGCGACGCTCATGGCCAGCAGATAATCGGCTGGTCGGGCGCGGAGAAACCATTTAACGCAGGGCCTTACCGTTGGGCCGTTTGCTGGCATGTGGTGGAGCGTACCCCCACCGACCGGTAGTAACCCAGTAAATTCATTCGGGTACTTACCGTCGCGACAAATACATAGGGCTTCAATTTTGCTGTGCGTCCTAAATCAATGTTCGGTGACGTCATGAATGTTTGCTACGTCCGTACGGCGGCGTAGCGAAAATAAGCGAACCGTGTAACTGACGGCGCTGACGGCGAACATTGCCGCGGCGAGCAGCAGCCACCTGCCCAAATAGGGCTGCTGCGTCTGCCCGGTCGCCGCTTGATAGGTGGGCGCGCCCTGCTCGATGATGCCCGGCAGAAATACCAACAGGGTCAGCCCGGCTCCCCAGGCCGGTACCCGAATGTAGTTGCGAGCGGGGAGATTCGACGGCGAACGTCGCGAAATTAACCGGCCCACCAGCCAGTCCACGAGCGCGTAGAGAGGGAAGAGAACGAAGTCGTGAGTGATGACGGCGGCGGCAAACCATACCGCAATCGACTGCCACCACTTATCCGGATTCCACAGGGCCCCAGGGGTAGCGGTGATCACGACATAACCCAGCAGCGCGAATCCGGCGACCATCGTCAGCAGATGCAACGGATGGGAGCCATAGTGTGCGGCGAAACCCTTTGCGGCGTTGATCATTTCGTCTCGAAGGATATGGCGGCCACCCACTTGGTGTTGTGCACACCGGGCAAGGCGGGGACGATGACGCGCGCCGGGTATCCGTGATCGAGCGACAGATCGGCGCCGTTGACGCGCAGCGCCAGCAACGCATCCTTATCGTGAATTTGGTTGTCCTGCAACGTGGCCGCGTTGAACGCTCCGGTTCGCTGCAGCGAGGTGACGTGTGCCGCACCCGCCGCCGGTACACCGGCCCGGCGCGCCAAGTCGCTCAGCCGTACGCCCGTCCAGACCTGCACGGTGGACCATCCTTCGACGCAGGCGATCGGCAGTCGGGCGGTGTGTTGCGGCATGGCGGCCAGCGCCGCTCGGTCCAGGGTGATTTCGGTCGGACCACCGCGCAGCACCAATCGCCAACCGGCGCCGGCGGTTTCGGGGGTGATGCCGGCCGCGGCGGCCGTCTTGTTGACCGGGAAGTCACCATTCTGCCGTGCGGATCGGCCACGCGGCACCAGCAGGGCGGCACTTCGCGCCGGTCCGCCGAGGGTCTGACCGACCGTCAGTACCGCGAGCAACAACACTGCGGAGCCGACCACCCCCAGCGCACCGCGCCTGCTCATCGTCGGCTCGGCCGGATCGGCCGCCACCAGACCCGACGAATCGAGCGGTTGCGCCTTGGTTTCGGACATCTTGCTGCGCAGCACTTCTCGAAGAGATAGTGACCGCAAGCCGGCGCGCAGGTGCGGAATCTTGAGCGCGATGTGCATAAGAAACCCGATGATCATGACCCAAGCACCGAAGTAGTGTCCGGTATAGAAGCTGAAGCCGAAGATGTAGTCGTACTGGATGTTGAGGACGCCGGTGACGATCTCGAACAGCACGCCGCCGACCAGCATCAGCAGCGAGAGCCGCTCCAACAGTTGGGCCAGGGAGCGGGCGGGTGGCCACACGAACAATCGGGGAATCACCGACCAGAGCTTGGCCAGTACCACCGGGATGAGGAGCAGGCCGAGACCCACGTGCAGCCCCTGCGTCAGCCGATAGAGCCACGACGGACGGGTGGGCCAGGTGAACGAGGGCAGCCGCAACCAGCCGACGTCGGCGGGGATGGCCTGGCCGAGCTGCGGCGAATACGCCGCATAGGACAGCAAACCGGTGATGATGACGATCGGCAGCGTGATCAGCAGGACCAGCCCGAACACCGACGTCAGCCACGGGCCGCGCAGCGGGCTCCGGAACCGTCCCAGCTGACGCGGCCGGTCGGTCACCCAGCCACCAGGCTCGCGATGATCCGACCGCTCATCAACCGGACGTTGGTCAGGGACAATCCCACCTGTGCGGCCAGCGTGGCGGCGCTGTCGATGCCCACCGTTGCCCAGCGAAACCAAGGCCCCACGTCGGTCCCGGTTTCCAGGCGTACCCAGCGGGTGCGGACGCCGAGCGTGGGCGCGTCGAACTCAGCCACACAGCGTCCGCCGCGGGCGAGCAGTTCGGCGGCCCGGCTCAGGATCCGCCGCGGGTCACCGCCCAGGCCGACATTGCCGTCCACCAAGAGCACCGTCTGCCAGCGGCCCATGCCGGGCAGCGGCTCGAAGACGTCACCCAGCAGTGCGGGGGCACCGCCGCGGCCGGCCAGCCGGATGGCGGTGGCGGACCGGTCGATTCCGAGCGCGGGGATGCCGCGTTGCACCAGACGTGCCACCAGTCGGCCGGGTCCGCACCCCAGCTCGATGGTCGGGCCGACACACATCTGGGCGACAGCTTCGTCGAAGGCTTCGTCAGAGACATCGCGTTCGTCGGGGATGTCGGCGTCATTGAGCCACCGGTGGACCGGCAGTGGATGGACTTCGCCGTCCTCATGCCGGAGCCAACATCGTTCGCCGTCCAGTGCCCGGTCGTAGAGCTGTCCCCGCATGTCACGTCCCTCGCATCGTGTTCGACCACGTCGCGCGGACGCGCGGCGACCGCTGGCGACAACAGCCTCCGCCAACATGTGCATCGTTACCCCAAACGCGGCTCGGTTACACGCCCTGTCAAGGGTTACGTTCGCCCCGAGGAAATGGTTCAGACCAGGGTCGCGACGCTGCGCCGGCGCACATACGCCGCGTAGGTCACCACCATGCAGATCAGGTAGAACCCGAGAAACACCCAGAATGCCGTGGTCGCCGATTTGGCCGGCCCGGCGTAAGAGGCGTGCAGCACGACATTGATACCGACGCCGCCCAGCGCGCCGACGGCACCGGCGATGCCGATCAGCGCGCCGGACATGGCGCGTTCCCAATCGAGGGTGTCAGACGCCGAATGTCGTTTGAAGTCCAGAGATTTGGCGGCGAAGATGGACGGGATCATCTTGTAGACAGATCCGTTGCCGACGCCGGAGATGACGAACAGCGCGATGAAGCCGGCCACGTAGGACACCATGATCCCCGAGCTGATCTTGCCGGGTTGGGCGTCGTCGCGGATGCCGGCGGCGATCAGCACCCCGGTGGCGGCCGCCATGGCGACGAAGCACCACATGGTGATCTTGGCGCCGCCGATCCGGTCGGCGAGCAGCCCGCCCAGCGGCCGGCTCAGCGAGCCGAGGAGCGGGCCCAGAAAGGCGATCTGGGAGGCCTGCAGCGCGGCGGCGGCCGCCGAGGTGCCCGGGGTGGCCAGGTAGTTGATTTGCAGCACCTGCCCGAACGCGAAGCTGTAACCGATGAACGATCCGAAGGTGCCGACGTAGAGGAAGGAGATCAACCAGGAGTCGGCGAACCGCAACACCTGCACCATGGCGGCGGCGTTGGACTTCTGGCCGTCGAGGTTGTCCATGCACAGTGCCGCACCCAGCGCGGCGATCCCGACCAGCACCAGATAGGTGGCGCACACGATCTGCGGTGACCGGTTGCCCAGGGTGGCGATCACCCACAGCCCGATCAACTGGATGACCGGCACGCCGATGTTGCCGCCGCCGGCGTTGAGCCCCAGCGCCCAACCTTTGAGCCGGACCGGGAAGAACGAGTTGATGTTGGTCATGGACGAGGCGAAGTTGCCGCCGCCGAGTCCGGCGAAGGCCGCGATGACCAGGCAGGTGGTGTACGTCGCGGCCGGATGCACCATGAACCACCACGTCAAGGTCAGCGGAACGAGCAGGAGCAGCGCGCTGATGATGGTCCAGTTGCGACCACCGAAGCGGGCGACCGCGGTGGTGTACGGCACCCGCAACACCGCCCCGACCAGAGTGGGAACCGCGACAAGATAGAACTTTCCCGCCGCGTCGATGTGGTAGACGGTCTGCGGCATGAACAGCACCATCACCGACCAGATGGACCAGACCGAGAAGCCGACGTGCTCGGCGAAGATCGACCAGATCAGGTTGCGCCGGGCGATCTTGCTGCCGCCGTTGCGCCACGCGTGCAGGTCTTCGGGATTCCAGCCTTCGATTCGCCGGGCGCGGCGCCGCGCTGCGGGCGGCGCGGGGGCCACGGTGATGGGTTGAGCGGTCACTGCGATCTCCCTTGACTGGACTGGGAGAGCGCGCCGTTGCGCTCGGGGTTGGGTCCGGGCTCCAGCTCCAGGTGGACGGTTCCGGTGTCGTCGGCGTGCAGGGGATAGGCCGACACCGCGGGGCCACCGGAGCCGACCTCCGCGCCGGTTCGCAGGTCGTAGGTGAAGCCGTGCAGCGGACAGACGACAACCTCGGCGTCGGTGAGCCCGTCGGCCAACGGGCCACCGCGGTGCGGGCAGACGGCGTCCAGGGCGCGCAGCGAGCCGTCGCGCAGCCGGAACACCGCGATCTGACGACCGTCTACGGCGTAGGCGCGGCCCTGCCCGATCGGGATGTCCTCGACGGGTCCCAGCGTGATGGTGGTCATCGCACCGGCACCTTGGGTAGCGGGATCAGCGGCAGGGATGGCCGGAATTGCGTCGCCTCGGCGGGTTTTTGGCTTTCCTGCCAGGGATCGCGGTAGGAGTCGACCGCTTTCTGCATCCGGGCGTCCAAATCGGCGGCGATACCGTCGCTGTCGTCGACCACCACGGACCGGATGTGCTCGATACCCACCCGCGGCACGAAGCCGTACGTGCGCTCCAGCCAGTTCGCGTTCTCCCGGTAGTACTGCAGGAATCGACCGGTCAGGGTGATGACGTCGGAGGGGTTGTCGACGGTGGCGAGCAGGTCGCCCTTGCGGACGTGTGCGCCGGCCGCACCGCCGACGTAGATTTGCCATTGGCCGCCTTCGATGGCGACCACGCCGAGGTCCTTGCACAGCGCCTCGGCGCAGTTGCGGGGGCAACCGGTGACGGCCAGTTTCATCTTCGCTGGGCTGGGCAGGCTCTGGTAGCGCTCTTCGATCGCAATGCCCAGCGCCGTCGAGTCACCCAGCCCGTAGCGGCAGAAGTCGCTGCCCACACAGGTTTTCACGGTGCGGAAACTTTTGCCGTAGGCGTAGCCAGAGGGCATGCCGAGGTCCTGCCACACCGCGGGTAGGTCCTCTTTGCGCACCCCAAGTAGATCGATGCGTTGACCGCCGGTGAGTTTGATCATCGGAATCTGGTATTTGTCGGCGACATCGGCGATCTTGCGCAGCTGTTCGGAACTGGTCACCCCACCTTTGAGCTGTGGCACCACCGAGAAGGTGCCGTCGCGCTGGATATTGCCGTGCACCCGGTCGTTGATGAAGCGGCTGTCGCGCTCGTCGACGAACTCCTCGCCCCACATCATGTCCAGCAGCGAGGCCAGCGCCATTTTCGAGTTGGCGTCCTCGCGGCCATCGGGCGCCAGCGCGGCGAACACCGAGGACACCGAGTGCAACTCGAGTTCCCGGATCTTGGCCATCAACTCCGGCTTCGCGTAGGGAATGCTGGGCACGTACCAATTGGCTTGCGGGTCTTCGGTTACCGACGCACCGGCTTGGTTCGCCGCCCAGTCCACGATCTGGCCCACCAGGCCCTTGCAGGAGCCGCAGCCCTTGCCTGCGCGGGTCGCCGACATCACCCCGGCCACAGAGGTCTGCCCGTCTTTGACGCAGTCGACGATCGCGGCCTTGCTGACGCCGTTGCAGTTGCACACCTGCGCGTCGTCGGCCAGTTCGGCGGCGCCGGTGGCGACTTCGGGGGTGCCGATGTCGAACATCAGCGACACGCGTTCCGGGGGGAGCGGCAGCCCACGGTCGAAGGCCTGCATGAGGAACGCGACCTTGCTGACGTCGCCGACCAGGGTCGCGCCGATCAGCTTGTCGTCGCGAACCACCACAGTCTTGTAAACCCCGTGTTTGGGTTCGGAGTACTGCACGAATTCGTCGTCGTCGCGTTCGGGGCTCTTGACGCCCATGGCGGCGACGTCGACGCCGGCGACCTTCAGTTTGGTGGCGGTGCGCGAACCATGATAAGCCGCTTTGGGATTCGTACCGGTGAGATGGTCGGCCAGCACGGCGCACTGTTCCCACAGGGGTGCGACCAGGCCGTAGACCTGGCCGCGGTGCTGCGCGCACTCCCCTACCACGTAGATGTCGTCGTCGTCGATGGAGCGCATCTGGTCGTCGACGACGATGGCCCGTTCCACGGTCAGTCCGGCGCGCTGCGCCAGACCGACGTTCGGCCGGATACCGGCGGCCAAAACCACCATGTCGCACGCCAATTGCGTGCCGTCGGTGAACTCGATGGCGCTGGGCAAGCCGTCGTGACGCAGCATGCGGGTGGTCCGCTTACCGGTCAGCACCTCGATGCCCAGCGCTTCGACCAGGCGGCGCAGGATGCCGCTGCCCTGATCGTCGAGTTGGGCATTCATCAGCGCGGGACCGCCCTGCACGACCGCCGTCTGCAGCCCTCGGTTCTGCAGCCCGCGCGCGGCTTCCAAGCCCAGCAGCCCACCACCGATAACAGCGGCTTTGCTTCTGCCCTGGGCGAATTCGATCATGGTCGCGCAGTCGTCGAGACTGCGAAAGCCGAACACCCCGGGCGCCAGGGTTTTGTCGTCTTGCCAGATGCCTTCGATGGGCGGAAAGAACGACCTGCTGCCGGTGGCCAGGATCAGCTTGTCATAGCGCAGGATGGTGCCGTCGTCGGCGTAAACCAGGTGCGCGAAGGGGTTCACGCGCACCACCCGCACGCCGGCGCGCAGGTCGATGTCGTTCTCGGCGTACCAGTCCAGCGGATTGAGGTAGATCTCCTTGGCGTCGTCCGCCCCGGCCAGCACATTGGACAGGAGAATGCGGTTGTAGTTGCCGTACGGTTCGTCACCGAAAACGGTGATGGCGAACTTTTCACCGCCGCCGCGGGCCAGGATCTCCTCCACCGCACGCGCGCCGGCCATGCCGTTGCCGACCACCACCAGTCGGGCCAGGGCCGCCGGCGCGTGACCGTTGGTTTCGGGCTGGGCGAGCCCAGTGGCTGAAGTCATCAGTTGTCCTTCTGAGCCGATTCAGATTTCGACCAGGCCGATATCGACGAAGACGGTGCCGCTGGAGCCGTCCGGCGCGGCGATGAACACCTCGAGGACGGTGTCGGCGATGAGGTCTTCGACGACTCTGAGCGGTACGTGCACGGCGTCTTTGGCGCCGATGGGGAAATACCGCATCGGGGCGCCGTCGCGCATGATGACGATGGTCACCAACTCCGCGCTGCTGTTGCCGCCGCGGAAGTACACCGGTTGGGTGATGGCCCCGGCCGGTACCACGTAACGCAGCGACGAGTCGAGCAAAACCGCTGACTCGTAGCCTTTTCCGTCGAAGGTGAACGCGCCCTGCAGGAATCGCGGTGTGCTGCCATCACCCATGGTCAGGTCCTCTCCTCGATCGGTGCATCGGCTGCTTCGATGCGCGTCACTGCTACCGCGCAAACCTTGAACGACGGCATGCGCGAATGTGGGTCGAGTTCCGGATTGGTCAGCCGGTTGATGCACGCCGCGCCGCCCCAGTGAAACGGCGCGAACACGGTGTCCGGTCGGATGCCGACATCGGTGCGGGCCGTCATGACGACCTCGCCGCGACGGGTGCGCAACCGGACTTTGTCCCCGGCGCGGGCCCCGAGACGTTGGGCCAGGGTGGGGTGCATCTCGACGACCGGTTCCGGTTCCGCTTCGGCGAGTTGGGGGACTCGCCGCGTCTGTGTCCCGGATTGGTACTGGCGCAACAGGCGCCCGGTGGTGAGGTAGTAGGGGAACTCGTCATCGGGCAGCTCGGGGGTGGCGCGCTGTTCGACGGGGTGAAAGCGGGCGCGCCGGTCGGGGGTGGGGAAGTCTTGAGTGAACAGGCGCGGGGTGTCGTCGTACGACGGTGACGGGCAGGGCCAGAACACTCCGTCCTGGGCCGCGATGCGTTGGTAGCTGATGCCGCGGTAGTCGGCTTTGCCGCCGGCGCTGGCGCGGGTGAGCTCCTCGAAGACCTCTTCGGGTTCGGCCGAGAAGCCCTGCATCCCGAGGCGTTTGGCCAGGTCCGCCATGACGTCGAGGTCGGTGCGGACCTCGTCGGGTGGCGCCATGGCGGCGCGCCGCAGGATGACGCGGCCCTCCAAGTTGGTCATGGTCCCCGACTCCTCGGCCCACTGAGCGGTGGGGAGGACCACGTCGGCCAGTGCGGCGGTCTCGGACAGGAAGAGGTCGGAGACCACCAGAAAGTCGAGTTGGGTGAGTTTCTCGGTGAGGTGCAACGCGTTCGGCGCCGAGACCACGATGTTGGACGCCAGCACCCAGAGCGCTCGAAGGCCACCGGGACTGCCTATGCCGTCGAGCATTTCGTAAGCCGATCGGCCCGGGGGCGGCAGGTCGGCGGGGTCGATGCCCCACACCCTGGCGACATGTGCGCGGGCGGCGGGGTCGTCGAGTTTGCGGTAGCCGGGCAGTTGGTCGCATTTCATGCCGTGTTCACGCCCGCCCTGTCCGTTGCCCTGACCGGTCAGGGTGGCAAAGCCGCTGTAGGGACGGCCCGGTAGGCCTAAGGCCAGCGCGAGATTGATGAACGCTTGGACGGTGTCGGTGCCGCTGCTGTGTTGCTCGGCGCCCCGCGCGGTGAGGATCATCACCCGGTCGGCGCCGGCGAGCATGCGTGCGGCGGCGATGATGTCGGGTTCGGGGACGCCGGTGATGCGTTCGACCCGGTCCGGCCAGTACAGCCGCACCGCCCGCCGCACGGCGTCGAACCCAGTGGTCCGTTCGGCGATGTACTTCTGGTCGATATGGCCCTCGCGGACAACGACGTTGAGCAATCCGTTGGCCAGCGCCAGATCAGTGCCGGGAACCGGCCGCAGGTGCAGTTCGGCGCGGTCGGCGGTCGCGGTGCGCCGCGGGTCGACGACGATGTGCTTGGTGCCGCGCGCGCGGCCTTCGTCGAAGAACTGCATCGACGGCGGCAGGGTGTCGGCGGGGTTGCCGCCGACGATGAGGATGACGTCGGCGTGCGCGACGTCGGCCAGCGGGAACGGGAGGCCGCGGTCGACGCCGAAGGA
Source organism: Mycobacterium sp. 1423905.2 (assembly GCF_001673155.1). Lineage (GTDB taxonomy): Bacteria > Actinomycetota > Actinomycetes > Mycobacteriales > Mycobacteriaceae > Mycobacterium. Next base: position 11,827 of record NZ_LZLE01000269.1, read on the forward strand.
GCGGTTGGAGGCCGCGGCCGCCGACGACATGCAGAATCGGCCGTTGTAATCGATCGCCGGGCTGCCCAGCGCGACCCGCGCGAATTTGCCCAGCTGATAGGCCTTTTCGTTGGTCAGTCCGCCACCGCCGAAGCAGCCCACCGCGGCTCGTCCGTGATCGTGCTGGGCGCGCTGGAAGTTGGCGACGATGCGTTCCAGCGCTTCGTTCCAGGTGACCGGGCGCAGCGGGGAGTTGCGGTCGTCGCGCACCAACGGGCCGGTGAGGCGGTCGGGGTGGGAAAGCAACTCGGCGGCGGTCCAGCCTTTGGCGCACAGGCCACCGCGGTTGGTCGGGAAGTCGGGCTGGGGCGCCAGTTCCACCGATCCGTTCGACACATCCAGGGTGATACCGCACTGCAAAGCGCAGTACGGACAGTGTGTTTTGGTCGCCGCCGATCCCATTTGTTCCCACCCCCTTCGGCTTCACTGCCGAAGTTACGTCGCGTCTGTTTCGGTGGGATTGCGTCAGATTGCCGCCGCACTACCGCCCCCTCACGCCCTACCTGTGGGGATTGGTTCGGCGTCGGCAATACTGACTGGATGCCGGACGACGAAGTCCATCCAGATCTGCGCCGTATCGCCCGCATCGCGCCGCGACGGCTGGTCGGTCCGCGGACCCTGCCGCTCGTGCGGGGGTTTTCCGGGCTATTGGCCCGCCGCACCCCCCGTGACGTCGAGGTGCTCACCCTGCCCTCCGGGGTCGGAATCCGGCTGTTTCGCCCCAAGGGCGTCGCGGGCCCCGCGCCTGCCCTGCTGTGGATCCACGGCGGCGGGTACGTATTGGGCCGCTCTCCCGGTGACGACGTGGTCAGCCGCCGGTTCAGCACTCAGCTCGGCATCACCGTGGCGGCGGTGGATTACCGGCTGGCGCCCGAACACCCGTACCCGGCGGCGCTCGAAGATTGCTATGCGGCGTTGACCTGGCTGGCCGGGCTGCCCGCCGTGGATCCGGCCAAGGTGGCGATCGGCGGCGCCAGCGCCGGCGGTGGGTTGACCGCCGCGCTGGCGTTGTTGGCTCGCGACCGGGGTGAGATACGGCCGGCGTTTCAGCTGCTGTCCTATCCGATGCTCGACGATCGCAGCGCCGCCGCACCGACAAACCCCACCTATCGGTTGTGGGACCCGTACGCCAACCGCTTCGGCTGGACGGCCTATCTGGGCGATGCCGATCCCGAGGTGGCCGTCCCCGCGCGGCGCAGCGATCTGAGCGGTCTCCCGCCGGCGTGGCTGGGCGTCGGCACGCACGACCTGTTCTACCAAGAAGACCTCGACTACGCCGACCGGCTGGTCGCCGCCGGGGTGCCGTGCCACGTCGAGCTGGTGCCGGGCGCCTTCCACGGCTTCGACCTGTTGGTGCCCAAAGCGGCTGTGTCACAACGATATTTCGCCGCGCAGCGGGACGCGTTGCGGGTGGCTTTGGCGCCCACTAGCTAGCCCGGTACACCACTTCACCTCCGATGACGGTGGCGGTGACCAGTGCCGCGTCCAGCTCGCGCAGTACCGTCGCCGGAGGTTGCGACAACACGCACAAATCCGCGGGCTGGCCCGCCACAATGGGGCGCGGCCGGGCCGGCTGGTCGCAGTGGCCGGTGAATGACCGCACAGCCGTTGCCGCGGAAACACATTCGTTGCGATTCAGCACCGCACCGCTGGGTGTGGTGCGGTAGACGGCGGCGCGCATCGCCGCCCACGGGTCGAAGTCGCCGAACGGCATGTCAGTGGAGAAGGCGACGGGCACCTTGGCTCGGTGCAGGGAGGCGACTCGCCACAGCTGTGGGTGTTCGGCTGCGGGCACGTCGGTGCGGTAGTGATCACCGCGCTCGGCAACGAAGTTGGGTTGGGTCACCACGGTCAGCCCCAGATCGGCGAGTTCGGTCAACTGGTCGGCGGGCACGACGGCGGCGTGCTCGATGCGGTCCCGTGGATGGCTGCCCGCGCTGCGTAGGGCCGCGATGGTCACGACGAGCTGCGCCGCGGTCACACAGTGCACGGCGACGGGCCGGCCCGCCTTGTGCTGCGCGGCAATCCATGTGGTGAGCGCGTCCAGGTCGAGACGGTCGTCGTGCAGGATCTTCTTACCCGGTGCGAGGAAGTGCAGGCGGGGCCGGAACTCACCGCTGCGGTGGGATTCGGTCAGCTCGGCCACGTCGTCGGCGCGGAGGTCAGGAGTGGCGTCGGTGACGCCGGTGACACCGAGTGCGACCAGCCGGTCGCTCAGGCCGGCCAGGTCGGCGGGCCGGTGCGGCAGCGCACGAGTCCAATCGGGATCGGCGCTACGCAGCCGGCCGTCAACGTGGTCGGCCAGCCCGATGTGCTGCAGCGCAACCGAATTCAGCGTCCACAACACGCCGCTGCGATGTTGAACCCGGATCGGAACATGAGCCACCATCGCGTCCAACGCGGCCCGATCCAACGGCCCCGCCACCGATTCGTGATAGCCGATGGCGCGGATCCAGCCGTCCGGGCCGGGGCGGGCAGCCGAGAGTGCCTGTCGCAATTGGCCTTCCGTGGTCACCGCGGGAGGTCCGGCACTCAGCGAGTCCAGCGCCGAGGCCGCCGACCGCACGTGCACGTGGTGATCGTGCAGCCCGGGCAGCACGGTGCCGCCGCGGGCGTCGAGCACGGCCTCGCCGGGCCGGGCGGCCAGGCCGTCACCGACTTCCTCGATCAGCGCGCCTACCCGAACGTCTACCCGGCCGTCGTCCAGCAACGTGGCACCGCGAATCAGCATGTCAGACAGCCACGTTGGGCCAGCAAGCGGCGTACGACATCGTTGTCGGCACCCAGGGCGGGCGCCGTTCGCGCCGGCCGGGGCGCCGACGGGGGCGGTGCCGGATGTGCCGAAGCCAACGGGCCGGTGGGCAATGCGGCGTAGCCGGCGGCGACGGCGGCCATCGACACCTCGATGAGTTCGCCGCCCCCGCGGTCCAGCGAGTCCAGCACCACCGCAGTGGCCTGCAGCCCGGCGAGCGGATCGGCGATGGCGTCCGCGCAGAACACCGGGCCGGCTCCGACCAAGCCACCGGCCACGGCGGCGTCGTCGCCGAATGCGGGCCGCCGAGAATCGGCGCCATACCCGTTGATGCGCAACCAGATTCGGCCTGGGCGCGGCCCGAGGTGGTGCGGGCCGAGTCGCCGGCGGGCCAGCGCGTCGGGCCGGGACCCTTCGATCACGATGTCGGCCGCGGTGAGCAGGGCGCGCAATTGGTCTTCGTCCCGGCCGAAATCGACGCAGAACGAAAGCTTGTGCCCGTTGACCCAGTCGAAGAATGCGCGGTGACCGGCGCGGGTGCCGTCGGGCCGGGACGGGCTTTCCACCTTCACCACGGTCGCCCCCGCCTGGGCCAGCAGTTGCCCGCACAGCGGACCGGCCCACATCGAGGACAGGTCGGCCACCAATAGACCTGCGAGTCCGCGTGTGTCCGCGAGGGGCCACAGCGATCGCTTGCGCGGCGGCGCGGCGTTGACCTCACCGAGGACGGCCGCGGGAAGGTCGAGCAACTCGGCCCGCTCCCTGATCTCGGCCACCGACCGGGCGGCCGCCCAACGCTGCAGCACCGGCCACGGGTCCTCGGTGGCGGCATCTGCGTGCACCAGCGCCGGCACGGCGGCGACGTCGTCGGGGCGAGACAAGGTGATCGCGCACCAGCCGTCGTCCGCAGAGAGCAGACGCGTCGCGCCGCCGGCGGATATCCGGCCCCGGCGGGTCAGCCTGAGTAGTCCGGCGCGGCCGGTGAGCAGGGCGCCGGCATCGAGGGACAGGCCGGTCCGGGTGGCGATATCGGCGGCTATGTCGTCGGCGCGGGTCAGGACGGCCGCCCGGGAGAAATCGGGCGCCCCGTCGCCGGTGAGGTAGGCCAGGCCGCTGCTGCCCCAGGCGCTGGCCGAGCGCGACGGCACCGAACTCACACCTCCCATGGTGGCCGGTTTCCCAACCGATGGGACGGAAAACTTAGCGCCCCCGCGCAGGAGTAGCGGTACGCCAGGCGGCTCTCGACGGCCTTTTCTTGGCCGTATGCGGCTCAGCGCATGGTTTAAGTGTGGCCTACGCCACAGTTTAGAAACTTTTTTGATGGTTTGAGCTCTATTCGACAGAAGTTAGTATGCAAAGTACCGAGTTGGTCTAACGTTTGTTTCGCCGCGACGGCGGCGCAGTGACGGGGGCCACGTGCACGACTCGTCGAACGTGACCTAGGTAGGTAGGTGGACCAGATGTCATACCTGTTGGCATCCCCCGAAGCGCTGCTCGCAGCGGCTTCGGACGTGGCAGGCATCCGCTCGGTGATCGAATCGGCCAACGCGGCCGCCTCCGGTCCCACCACCGCCCTGCTGGCGGCCGCCGAGGATGAGGTGTCCACCGCGATCGCGGCTCTGTTCGGGGCCCACGCGCAGGCCTACCAAGCGGTCAGCGCCCAAGCCGCGGCGTTTCACACGCAATTCGTGCAAGCCCTGTCCGCGGGTGCCAACAGCTACGCCGCGGCCGAGGCCGCCAACGCCTCCCCCATGCAGCAGCTGCTGAACCTGATCAACACCCCCACCGAAGTGTTGTTCGGCCGTCCGTTGATCGGCAACGGCGCCGACGGAATCGACGGCACCGGTGGCAACGGCGGCGCGGGCGGCTTCCTGTACGGCAACGGCGGCAGGGGCGGATCGGGTGCGCCCGGCTTACCCGGCGGAACCGGCGGCAGCGCCGGGCTGATCGGCCACGGCGGTACCGGTGGGGCCGGCGGAATCTCGACGAACGGCGCCGGCGGAGCCGGTGGCGTCGGCGGGACCGGCGGCTTGCTGTTCGGCAACGGTGGCGCGGGCGGGGCCGGCGGCGCCAGCACGGGCGGCATCGGCGCCGGCGGGGTCGGCGGGGCCGGCGGAAACGCCTGGCTGCTGGGCAACGGCGGCGCCGGCGGCGCCGGCGGCAGCAGCGTCAGCGCCGAGGGCGGCACCGGGGCGGTCGGCGGCAGCGCCGGATTCCTGTACGGGCACGGCGGCGCCGGTGGCGCCGGCGGTGCCAACCTCGGCGGCACCGGAACCGGCGGCGCAGGCGGGGCCGGCGGCAACACCTGGCTGCTGGGCCACGGCGGAGTTGGCGGGATAGGCGGCAGCAGCGTCAGCGCCGACGGCGGCGCCGGTGGCGCCGGCGCCAGTGGCGGACTGCTGGCCGGCAGCGGCGGGGCCGGCGGGCTCGGCGGCGCCAACACCGGCGGCTCCGGGGCCGGCGGCGCGGGTGGCGCGGGCGGCAACGCCTGGCTGGCGGGCTTCGGTGGTCACGGCGGGGGCGGCGGCAGCAGCGCGACCGGTGACGGCGGCGTCGGCGGAGCGGGCGCCAGCGCTGGCTTCCTGATCGGCAGCGGCGGCTCCGGCGGCTTCGGCGGCGCCTCGAGTTTCCTGAGCGGCTCCGGCGGTAACGGCGGCGCGGCCGGCAACGCCGGGTTGCTCGGCAACGGCGGCCGGGGCGGCAGCGGCGGCAGCGGCCTCAACGCCGTCGCGGGTGCCGGCGGCAACGGCGCGAACGGCGGCAACGGCGGCTGGTTGCTCGGCAACGGCGGCGACGGCGGAGCCGGCGGCTTCGGCGTATCCGGTTCCGGCAATGGCGGGCTGGGCGGCAACGCGGTGGTGTTCGGCAGCGGCGGCGACGGCGGCAACGGCCTGGTGGGCGGCACCGCCGGCCGCGCCGGCCTGTTGATCGGCAACGGCGGCGACGGCGGCACCGGCCGCGCGGGCGCCAACGGCGGTTTCTTGTTCGGCAGCGGCGGTGACGGCGGCAACGGTGGCATCGGCAACCCGACGGCCGGCGGCAACGGCGGTCGCGCCTGGCTGCTCGGCAACGGCGGCGCGGGCGGCAGCGGCAGCACCGGCATCGCCACCATCGCCGGGGGCAACGGATTCAACGGCGGCAGCGGCGGCGACGCCGGCGTGCTGCTGGGCTGGGGCGGCGCCGGCGGCGCCGGCGGCACCGGACTGGTCACCGCCTTCGGCCCCGGCGCGGGCGGCAACGGCGGCGCGGGCGGGGGCGGCGCCTGGCTGCTCGGATTCGGCGGCCACGGCGGTGCGGGCGGCGACGGAGGTATCGGCATCGCCGGGGCCGCCGGCGGCCACGGCGGTGTCGGCGGCAGCGGCGGCGCGGCTCGGCTGCTCGGTATCGGCGGCGCCGGCGGCGCCGGCGGTGCGGGTGGCGACGCCGGCGCGGGCACGTCGGCAGGAGCCGGCGGTCAAGGCGGCAACGCCGGTGCCAGCGGCTGGCTGGCCGGCAACAGCCAGGCCGGCGGCGCAGGCGGGGCCGGCGGCACCGGCACGCTCACCGCGGCGGGCGGCGCCGGCGGCAACGGCGGCCTGGGCGCATCCGCGACGCTGCTCGGCGACGGCGGCAGCGGCGGCGCCGGCGGCGCGGCAGGCAGTGGCAGCACCGCCAACGGCGTCGGCGCGGCGGGCGGCCAAGGCGGCGCGGCCGGCAACAGCGGCTTCATCTACGGCAACGCCGGAGCCGGCGGAGCCGGCGGTGCAGGCGGCGCGAACCACCTCGGCGCCGGAGGCGCCGGTGGTGGCGGCGGGCAAGGCGGCAGCGCCACCGTGCTCGGAAACGGCGGAAATGGTGGCGCGGGAGGCGCCGGTGGTGAGGGGACACCCACCGGGCCCGGCGGACACGGCGGTGGCGGCGGCCGCGGCGGCTGGCTGTTCGGCCAGCCCGGGTCGACCGGCCCCACCGGCTGACACGCACTCAAACAACAGCTTTCCCTACACGACTCCGTCGTGGCCTAGCGAGATAGGTGGTCTAGATGTCATTCCTGTTCGCCTCCCCCGAGGCGCTGCTGGCAGCGGCATCCGATGTCGCCGGAATCGGTTCGGCGATCCAAGCGGCCAACGCGGCCGCCGCGGGCCCGACCACCACCTTGTTGGCCGCCGCCGAAGACGAGGTGTCCACGGCCATCGCCGCGTTGTTCGGCAACCACGCCCAGGCGTACCAGAGCATCAGCGCGCAAGCCGAGGCCTTTCACGCCCAGTTCATGCAGGCCCTCAACGCCGGCGCCAGCAACTACGCCTGGGCCGAGGCGGCCAACACCTCACCGTTGCAGGCCTTCGAGAAGGCCGTGCTGGACGCGGTCAACACCCCCACGCAGCTGCTGCTCGGGCGACCGCTGATCGGCGACGGCGCCAACGGGACGATTCCGGGCCAGGCCGGCGGCAACGGCGGGTTGCTGCTCGGCAACGGCGGGGCGGGCGCATCCGGTGCCGCCGGGCAGGCCGGCGGCGCCGGCGGCAGCGCCGGGCTGATCGGTAACGGCGGCGTCGGCGGCGCGGGCGGCATGTCCATCAACGGCAACGGCGGGGCCGGCGGTGCCGGCGGCAACGGCGGCTGGCTGTGGGGCAGCGGCGGCGCCGGCGGGGTCGGCGGCGCCAGCACCGGGCTGCTCGGCGCCGGCGGTGCCGGCGGCACCGGCGGACACGCGTGGCTGCTGGGCAACGGTGGTGTCGGCGGCACCGGCGGCGCCGGCGCCTACGGCGGCACCGGGGCGGCCGGCGGCAGCGGCGGCCTGCTCTACGGCAACGGCGCGGCCGGCGGCGCCGGTGGCGCCAACCTGAGCGCGACCGGTACCGGCGGCGTGGGTGGCGCCGGCGGCAAGGCGTGGCTGCTGGGTGCCGGCGGTGCCGGCGGGGCGGGTGGCGCCGGACCGAGCTACGGCGGCGACGGTGGATTCGGTGGCCACGGCGGACTGTTGTCCGGGGCCGGAGGTGCGGGCGGCGCCGGCGGAGCCGGCGGCGTGGGCGGCAGCGGCGGTCACGGCGGTGGTGCCGGCTGGCTCTCGGGCGGCGCGGGTGGAGCGGGCGGCGCCGGCGGCGTCGGGCACACCGGTGACGGCGGCCTGGGCGGTGCCGGCGGTTCGGGCGGACTGTACGGCGCGGGCGGCGCCGGCGGTGCCGGCGGCGCGGGCGCGGGCACCGGTGGTACCGGCGGCGCCGGCGGCCGGGCCGGCCTGTTGCTGGGTGCCGGCGGCGCCGGCGGAACCGGCGGCAGCAGCGGTGGCCCCAGCAGCAACGGCGGCGACGGCGGAGCGGGCGGTCGGGGCGGCTGGCTGTACGGCAACGGCGGCGTCGGCGGCAACGGCGGCAACGGCGCCGCCGGCTTGGCCGCGGTCAATGGCGGTACCGGCGGTGCCGGTGGTCACGGCGGTAATGGTGGCGTCGGCGGCAAGGGCGGCCTGCTGTTCAGCAACGGCGGCAACGGCGGCAACGGCGGGCTCGGCGGGGCTGGCGGCACCGGCGGCCACGGCGTCGACGGCGCCACAGGCACCTTCCCCAGCGGTAACGGCGGCGACGGCACCGACGGTGGGGCCGGCGGCACCGGGGGCAACGGCGGCAACGGTGGCGCAGGCGGGCGCGGCGGGCTGTTCGGGCACACCGGCACCACGGGCGCAGGGCGCGCCGGCGGCGCCGGCGGTGGCGGCGGCCTCGGCGGCAACGGCGGCGACGGCGCAGCGGGCAACGCGGCCAGCCCCCACGGCGGCAACGGCGGTAACGGCGGCAACAACGGCGCCGGCGGGGCCGGCGGCGTCGGCGGCAGCGGATCCACCATCGGCGCGCACGGCGCGTCGGGCACCACCCCCACCAACGCCGGCGGCAACGGCGGTAACGGCGGCGCGGGTTACAGCGCCACCACGCCCGGAACCAACGGCGGTGACGGCGGGTCCGGCGGCCGCGGCGGCAACTACGGCAACGGCGGCCACGGCGGGGCCGGCGGTAACGGCGCGTCCGGACTGGCCGGCGCCAACGGCATCAACCCCGGCGACAGCGGCGGCAACGGGCTGGCCGGCGGCAACGGCGGTCGAGGCGGCGCCGGCGGCGCCGGCGGCTCGATCCACGGCGACGGCGGGGCCGGCGGAATCGGCGGCAGCGGCGGCAGCGGCGGCGCCGGCGGCGCGGGTGTCACCGGCAACAACGGTGTCGCGGGAGTCAACAACGGCGCCGGTCAAGCCGGCGGCAACGGTGGCAACGGCGGCTCGGGCGGCACCGGCGGCGCGGGCGGGGTCGGCGGCTCGGCGGCCCACGGCACCGCGGGCGCCTCCGGCACCGGCGGTTCCGGCGGCGACGGCGGGGCCGCGGGACGGCCCGGTGACGGCGGGCGCGGCGCCGACGGCACCGCTGCCTCCCTCGACGGCGGTCACGGCGGCGCGGGCGGTAACGCGGGCGCGGTGGGTACCGGCGGCTCGGGCGGCGCCAACGGCAGCGGCACCGGTTCCGGCGCCAAGGGCGCCAACGGCGCGGCGGTGGCCACCCCGGCAGGTAACGGCGGGGACGGCGGGAGCGGCTTCAGCGCCACCACGGCCGGCGCCAACGGCGGTAGCGGTGGGGCTGGCGGTGACGGCGGCAACGTCGGCAATGGCGGTAACGGTGGCGCCGGTGGGAACGGCGCGGCCGGCACCAGCGGCGCCAACGGCGTGAACCCCGGCGACAGCGGCAGCAACGGCAAGGCCGGCGGACAGGGCGGCGCGGGCGGCGCCGGCGGTAAGAGCGGTGGTGCGGGCACCCACGGCGGCGACGGCGGGGTCGGTGGTAAGGGCGGTGACGGCGGCACCGGCGGCAGCGGCGTCAACGGCGCCAACGGCACCGCGACCAACGGCGTCGGCGGCTCGGGCCAGGCCGGCGGGAACGCCGGCAGCGGCGGCGCCGGCGGGGACGGCGGCAAGGGCGGCGCGGCGGGTGCGGCCGGCACCGGCGGCACCGCGGGCCACGCGGGTGACGGCGGAGCGGCCGGTAACGGCGGGGCGGCCGGTACGGCCGGCACCGGTGGGACCGGCGCTAACGGCGCCAACGGCGCGGCGGGAATCAACAACAACGCCGGATACGCCGGTGGCGACGGCGGTGCCGGCGGTACCGGCGGCAACGGCGGCAACGGCGGCACCGGCGGCCTGGCTGGTGGCAGCGGCGCCAAGGCGGGCGCGGACGGCACGGGCGGTAACGCCAGCAACGGCGGCGCCGGCGGTGCCGCCGGGTCCGGCGGGGCCGGTGTCTCGGGCGCCAACGGCACCGCGGGTGTCAACGCCGGCGCCGGTCAAGCCGGCGGCAACGGCGGCAACGGCGGCACCGGCGGGGTGGGCGGCGCCGGCGGTCACGGCGGCGCTGGAGGCGGCACGACCGGCGCGGCGGGTAACGACGGGCTGGGCGGCAGCGGCGGCCACGGCGGCAACGCCGGGACACCCGGTGACGGTGGACGCGGCGCCGACGGCACGGCCAACTTCCTCGACGGCGGCCAGGGTGGCGCCGGTGGTAACGCGGGCACCGTCGGTGCCGGCGGCGCCGGTGGCGCCAACGGCAGCGGCATCGGTTCCGGCGCGACGGGCAGCAACGGCGCCAACGTGGTCGCGGCCGGTAACGGTGGTGCCGGTGGGACCGGGTACAGCGCGACGACGCCGGGTGTCAGCGGTGGTCATGGTGGTGCTGGTGGGGCCGGCGGCAACGTCGGTAGCGGCGGTGACGGCGGCGCCGGTGGTAACGGCGCGGCGGGCAAGGCCGGCAGCAACGGCGTCAACCCCGGCGACAGCGGCACCGACGGGCAAGCCGGCGGGGCCGGCGGGGACGGCGGTCAGGGCGGGGCCGGCAGCGGCACCCTGGGCACTCACAGCGGCAACGGCGGCGCCGGCGGTCAGGGCGGTGCCGGTGGTACCGGCGGCAGCGGGGTCAACGGCGCCAACGGGGTGGCCACCAACGGCGTCGGCGGCGCCGGGCAGGCCGGCGGCAACGCCGGCAACGGCGGCGCGGGCGGTGACGGCGGTAAGGGCGGCGCGGCCGGCGGGACCGGCGCGGTGGCCGGTAACGGCGGAGCCGCCGGCAACGGCGGCGCGGCCGGCACCGCCGGCAGCGGCGGCACCGGGGCGGCCGGGGCCAACGGCACGGCCGGGATCAACAACGGCGCCGGTTACGCCGGTGGGGACGGCGGCGCGGGCGGTAAGGGCGGCACCGGCGGCAAGGGCGGCACCGGTGGTTCCGGTGCGGTGGCCGGGGCCGACGGTGACGGCGGCGCGGGCAGCAACGGCGGCGCCGGCGGCGGCGCGGGTGCCGGCGGCAACGGCGTGACCGGCGCGAACGGTGTCGCCGGTGTCAACGCGGGTGCCGGGCAGGCCGGTGGCGACGGCGGAAACGGCGGCAGCGGTGGAGTCGGCGGCGCCGGCGGTCACGGCGGAGCCGGCGGCGGCACCACCGGGCAGGCGGGCGCCAACGGCGTCGGCGGCCACGGCGGCAACGGCGGCGCAGCGGGCACACCGGGCGACGGTGGCCACGGCGCGGACGGCAACGCCACCTATGTCGACGGCGGCAAGGGCGGTGCCGGCGGTAACGCGGGCACCTCCGGTACCGGCGGCAACGGCGGCGTCAACGGCAGCGGGACCGGCACCGGAGCCAACGGCAGCGACGGCGCCGCCGTCAGCGGCATCGCCGGCAACGGCGGCGCCGGTGGCACCGGGTACAGCCCGACCACTCCGGGCGCCGATGGCGGCCGCGGTGGCGACGGCGGCGCCGGCGGCAACATCGGTGACGGTGGCGACGGCGGCGCGGGCGGTAACGGCGCGGCCGGCAAGGCCGGCAGCAACGGCGTCAACCCCGGCGACAGCGGCGAGAACGGCCAAGCCGGCGGTAAGGGCGGTGCCGGTGGTACCGGGGGCACCGGTGGTTCGGTGCGTGGTGACGGCGGCGCCGGTGGGGCCGGCGGTAAGGGCGCCGACGGCGGCGCCGGTGGCACCGGCATCGACGGTGCCAGTGCGACCAACGCTGGAGCGGCCGGGCAGGCCGGCGGTAACGGCGGTAACGGCGGCAGCGGCGGTGATGGCGGCGCCGGTGGTAAGGGCGGCACCTCGACCACCGGCACGGCGGGCAGCGACGGCGCGGGCGGCGCTGGCGGTAACGGCGGCGCCGCTGGGCGACCCGGTGACGGTGGCGCCGGCGGCGATGGCAACGCCACCAACCTCAACGGTGGCGCCGGCGGTCACGGCGGCGACGCCGGCACCGCGGGCGGCTCCGGTAAGGGCGGCGCCAACGGCGACGGCATCGGCACCGGCGCCAACGGCACCGCGGGTGCCGCGGTGCTGGGCGCGGCCGGTAATGGTGGCGCCGGTGGTGCGGGCTTCAGCCCGTACACCCCGGGCGCCAACGGTGGTGACGGCGGCGCCGGTGGGGCCGGCGGCAACGTCGGCAACGGCGGCGCGGGCGGTAACGGCGGCAACGGCGCGGCCGGGATCGCCGGGCACGACGGCGTCAACGCCGGGGACAGCGGCGGCAACGGCCAGGCCGGTGGCTCGGGCGGTAAGGGTGGCGCCGGTGGCGTCGGCGGCTCGATCCGCGGCGACGGCGGCGCCGGTGGTGCCGGCGGTAAGGGCGCCGACGGTGGGGCCGGTGGCACGGGTGTCAACGGCGCGACCGGTCAGGCCGGGGTGAACAACGGCGCCGGTCAAGCCGGCGGCAACGGCGGCAACGGCGGCGCCGGCGGCACCGGTGGAGCCGGCGGCGTGGGCGGGACGGCGACCAACGGCAACGCCGGGACCTCGGGCGCCGGTGGCGCGGGCGGTAACGGCGGCGCGGCGGGCCGACCGGGCGACGGTGGTCATGGCGCCGACGGCACCGCGAACTTCTTCGACGGCGGCGCCGGCGGTAAGGGCGGCACCGCGGGCACCGCGGGCGCGCTCGGTACGGGCGGCCTCAACGGCAACGGCGTCGGCACGGGCGCGGACGGCGTGGACGGCGCGATCGTGGCCGCGGCCGGTAACGGTGGTGCCGGTGGTACCGGGTACAGCGCGACGACGCCGGGTGTCAGTGGTGGTCATGGTGGTGCTGGTGGGGCCGGCGGCAACGTCGGTAGCGGCGGTGACGGCGGCGCCGGCGGTAACGGCGCGGCGGGCAAGGCCGGCAGCAACGGCGTCAACCCCGGCGACAGCGGCACCGACGGGCAAGCCGGCGGGGCCGGCGGGGACGGCGGTCAGGGCGGTGCCGGCAGCGGCACCCTGGGCACTCACAGCGGCAACGGCGGCGCCGGCGGTCAGGGCGGTGCCGGTGGTACCGGCGGCAGCGGGGTCAACGGCGCCAACGGGGTAGCCACCAACGGCGTCGGCGGCGCCGGGCAGGCCGGCGGCAACGCCGGCAACGGCGGCGCGGGCGGTGACGGCGGTAAGGGCGGCGCGGCCGGCGGGACCGGCGCGGTGGCCGGTAACGGCGGAGCCGCCGGCAACGGCGGCGCGGCCGGCACCGCCGGCAACGGCGGTATCGGCGCCAACGGCCACGACGGCGTCTCCGGGGTCAACAACGGCGCCGGTTACGCCGGTGGTGACGGCGGGGCCGGCGGCGCTGGCGGCAATGGCGGCAAGGGCGGCACCGGCGGGCTGGGCGGCGACGCCAACGGTGGGACCGCCGGTGTTGCTGGCGTCGACGGCAACGGCGGCAACGCTAGCAACGGCGGCGCCGGTGGTGCGGCCGGCTCCGGCGGCACCGGCATCACCGGCGCCAACGGCACCGCCGACGTCAGCAAGTTCGGCACCGGCATTGGCGGCGGCCAAGCCGGCGGCGACGGCGGCAACGGCGGGACCGGCGGCGCCGGTGGCGCCGGCGGAACCGGGGGCCAGGGCGGCGGCACCATCGGCGTCCAAGGCGGCAACGGCAGCGGCGGCGTAGGTGGCGCGGGCGGCAGTGCCGGCACGCCGGGCAGCGGCGGTGACGGCGCGGCCGGGACGATCAGCAACACCACCGGCGGCGCCGGTGGGGCCGGCGGTAACGCCGGCAGCATCGGCAAGGGCGGGGCCGGCGGTCTCAACGGCGGCGGGGTCGCGACGCACGCCGCCGACGGCGCCGCGGGCGCCCCGGTCACCGGGTTCGCCGGCAACGGCGGTAACGGCGGCGCCGGATTCACCGCGACCACGCCCGGCGCCAACGGCGGCGATGGCGGCGCGGGCGGGGCCGGCGGCAACCTCGGCAACGGCGGCAATGGCGGCGCGGGCGGCAACGGGGCGGCCGGCGGCAACGGCGTCAACGGGGTCAACGCCGGCGACAGCGGCAGCAACGGCCAAGCCGGCGGCAAGGGCGGCGCCGGCGGCACCGGTGGCGCCAGCGGCGGCGCCGGAACCCACAGCGGCAACGGTGGAGCCGGCGGTCAGGGCGGCGCCGGCGGCACCGGTGGATCCGGGGTGAACGGCGCCAACGGCGCGGCCACCAACGGCGCCGGGCAGTCCGGCGGCAACGGCGGCAATGCCGGCAGCGGTGGCGCGGGCGGCGACGGCGGCAAGGGCGGCGCGGCCGGTACGGTCACCACTCCGGGTGCCACCGCGGGCACCGCCGGCAACGGCGGCGCGGCCGGCAACGGCGGCGCGGCGGGCTCCGCGGGTGCTGGCGGCATCGGCGCCGCGGGCGCCAACGGCGTCTCCGGGGTGAACAACGGCGCGGGCTACGCGGGCGGCAACGGCGGCAGCGGTGGGGCCGGCGGCAACGGCGGTAACGGCGGCACCGGCGGCGCGGCCGGCGGCCTCGGCGCCACCGCGGGCGCCAACGGTAACGGCGGCAACGCCAGCAACGGTGGCGCCGGTGGCGCGGCCGGCTCCGGTGGGGCCGGTATCACCGGGGCCAATGGGGTCGCGGGAGTCAACAGCGGTGCCGGACAGGCCGGCGGTGACGGCGGTGCCGGTGGCACCGGCGGGGCCGGCGGCGCCGGCGGTAAGGCCGGCACCGCAAGTGCGGGTGCGACCGCGGGCAACAACGGCAGCGGCGGCGTGGGCGGCAAGGGCGGCAACGCCGGC
>NZ_LZLE01000270.1 GCF_001673155.1 Mycobacterium sp. 1423905.2
GGCGTCCCAGTCCCCGGGCTGACCCGAATCACCAAGGAGCGGTGCGAAATCACCGGCCTCCGGCGCAGATCGGGCCGCATCCTGTGACGACACCACCAACCCGGGCAGCACCGTCGGGTCGGCTTCGGCGGATACCACTGTGCCGATGTGCGCGCTATCCCCCTGGCGCACAACCGAAATAACCGCGATGTTGCGGCTGACCGTGACGCCGTTGGTGGTCATCGTGTTGTTGGCCCAACGCAGCGTGGTTTCGACCTTGTCGGTGACCAGCACCATGGTTTCGTCGGCGCGGCCGGCTTTCGCCGCCTCATCCAAGACGATGTTGACGACATGCTGCGGTGTGATCATCGGCCGGCCTCGGCACGGGTGTTGAGCACGTTGACGCCGCGGAACAGCGCCGACGGGCAGCCGTGGCTGACCGCGGCGACCTGCCCGGGCTGTGCTTTGCCGCAGTTGATCGCCCCGCCCAGCCGCCACGTCGACGGCCCGCCAACGGCTTCCATGGAATTCCAGAAGTCGGTGGTGGTGGCCTGGTAAGCGACGTCGCGCAACTGTCCGTACAGCTGGCCGTCGCGGATCCGGAAGAACCGCTGTCCGGTGAACTGAAAGTTGTACCGCTGCATGTCGATTGACCACGATTTGTCGCCGACAATGTAGATGCCGTCATCGACCCGGGCGATCAGGTCCGCGGTGCTCAGGTCGTCAGTGCCGGGCTGCAAGGACACGTTGGCCATGCGCTGAATGGGCACGTGGTGGGCAGAGTCGGCGTAGGAGCACCCGTTGGAGCGCTCCTGTCCGAGCCTCGGCGCGAACACTCGGTCGAGCTGATAGCCGACGAAGATGCCGTCGCGCACCAAATCCCAGCTCTGCGCGGCCACGCCTTCGTCGTCGTAACCGATGGTGGCCAACCCGTGTTGGACCGTGCGATCGGCGGTGACGTTCATGACCGGCGAGCCGTAGCGCATGCTGCCGAGTTTGTCGGGGGTGGCGAAGGAGGTGCCGGCGTAGGCCGCCTCGTAGCCGATGGCGCGGTCGTATTCGGTGGCGTGGCCGATGGATTCGTGGATGGTCAACCATAGGTTGGTGGGGTCGATCACCAGATCGGTGACGCCCGGCATCACGCTGGGCGCCCGGACCTTTTCGTAGAGCAGCTCGGGCAGCTCGGCCAACTCCTGGGTCCAGTTCCACACCTCGTCGCCGGCGACGACTTCCCAGCCGCGGGCGGTCGGTGGCGCCAGCGTGCGCATGAAGTCGAAGGTGCCCTCTGTGGCGTTGACGCTGATGGCTTCCAGGGTGGGCAGCAACCGCACCCGCTGCTGGGTGATCGAGGACCCGAAGGTGTCGGCGTAGAAGGTCTGTTCCTTCACGGCGTTGAGGCTGGCCGAGGCGTGGTCGACGCCGTCGGCGTTGAGCAGCCGGCCAGAGTAGTCCTGCAGCACCGCGATCTTGTCCGAAGCCGGCACGCCAAAGGGGTCGATGTCGTAATCGGAGACCCAGGTGGCGTCGGCGTACACGGGTTCGGGCGCCAGCTGGACGCGCTCGTTGTTCAGCGCCGCCAAGATGGTGGCGACCTGCACGGCGTGGCGCGCGGTTCGGGCCGCTACGTCGGGGGCCAGGTCGGCGTGGGAGGCGAATCCCCACGTGCCGGCGACGATGACCCGAACCGCCAATCCGACGTCTCGAGTGATGACCGACGTCTCGAGCTCGCCGTCACGCAGTTGGATGATCTCGGTGCTCATACGGTGTATCCGCAGGTCGGCGTACCTGGCCCCGGCCGCTTTGGCCGCCGACAACGCGGCGTCTGCCAACTCGAAGCGCGGCAGGTCCAGGAAGTCGGCATCGATCCCCCGGTTCGCTGTCACGGCTCCACCGTAACGACCGGCTTTAATACATTCATGTCCGACGCGCCTCGCCGCACCACGGCGACGGCGTATGCGCTGCTCGCGCCCAGTTTGTTCGGTGTGGTCGCGTTCTTGCTGCTGCCGATTCTGGTGGTGGTTTGGCTGAGCATGTACCGCTGGGACCTGCTGGGACCGCTGCACTATGTCGGCCTGGCCAATTGGAAATCCGTCCTCACCGACGGCAACTTCGCCGCGTCGCTGCTGGTGACGGCTGTTTTCGTGGCGCTCGTGGTCCCCGCGCAGACGGTGTTGGGCCTAGTGGCCGCCGCGCTGCTCGCCCGCAACCTCCCCGGCACCGGCTTGTTCCGCACGCTGTACGTGCTGCCCTGGATCTGTGCGCCGTTGGCGATTGCGGTGTTGTGG
>NZ_LZLE01000271.1 GCF_001673155.1 Mycobacterium sp. 1423905.2
CGCCTTACCACCCAGCGGCTGCTGGGTGATCATCGAGTACGGGCCGGTGGAGCGGGCGTGGATCTTGTCGTCCACCAAGTGATGCAGCTTCATGATGTACATGTAGCCAACCGTCACCGGGTAGGGGAACGGCTCACCGCTGCGTCCGTCGAACAGCTTGGCCTTGCCGTCGCCGTCGACCATCACCTCGTTGTCCCGGTTGGGCAGCGTGTAGGACAGCAGCCCCTGCAGTTCGGCCTCCTGGGCACCGTCGAACACCGGTGTCGCCACGATGGCGTCCGGCTCGGCGTGCAGCAGGTCCTCGCGCAGGTTGGCCGCCCACTCCGGACGCTTGTCGGCGTCGATCTTCCACCCGGACTTGGCCACCCAGCCGAGGTGGGTTTCCAGGATCTGACCGATGTTCATCCGTCGCGGCACACCGTGGGTGTTCAAGATGATGTCCACCGGGGTGCCGTCCGGCAGGAACGGCATGTCCTCGACCGGCAGGATCTTGCCGATGACGCCCTTGTTGCCGTGGCGGCCGGCCAGCTTGTCACCGTCGGAGATCTTGCGCTTCTGGGCCACGTACACCCGGACCAGCTCGTTGACCCCGGCGGGCAACTCGTCGTCGTCCTCGCGGGAGAACACCCGGATGCCGATCACCTTGCCGGACTCGCCGTGCGGCACCTTCAAAGAGGTGTCGCGGACCTCGCGGGCCTTTTCGCCGAAGATCGCGCGCAGCAGCCGCTCTTCCGGCGTCAGCTCGGTCTCACCCTTGGGCGTGACCTTGCCGACCAGGATGTCGCCGTCGCGCACCTCGGCACCGATACGCACGATGCCGCGCTCGTCGAGATCGGCGAGGACCTCGTCGGAGACGTTCGGGATGTCGCGGGTGATCTCCTCGGCGCCCAACTTGGTGTCGCGGGCGTCGATCTCGTGCTCCTCGATGTGGATCGAGGTGAGCACGTCCTCTTCGACCAGCCGGTTGGAGAGGATGATCGCGTCCTCGTAGTTGTGGCCTTCCCACGGCATGATCGCCACCAGCAGGTTCTTGCCCAGGGCCATCTCACCGTTCTGGGTGCACGGACCGTCGGCGATCACCTGGCCTGCCTCGACCCGGTCACCGGCATCCACGATGGGCGACTGGTTGGCGCAGGTCCCGTGGTTGGACCGGGCGAACTTACGCATCCGGTAGGTGTGCCGGGTGCCGTCGTCGGCCATCACGGTGATGTAGTCGGCGGAGACCTCCTCGATCACCCCGGCCTTGTCGGCGACGACGACGTCACCGGCGTCGATCGCGGCCCGCAACTCCATGCCGGTACCCACCAGCGGCGCCTCGCTGCGCACCAGCGGAACCGCCTGGCGCTGCATGTTGGCACCCATCAGGGCACGGTTGGCGTCGTCGTGCTCGAGGAACGGGATCATGGCCGTGGCCACCGACACCATCTGGCGCGGCGAGACGTCCATGTAGTCCACCTCGGACGAGGGCACGTACTCCACCTCGCCCGCCTTGCGGCGGACCAGAACCCGAGCCTCGACGAAGCGACCGTCGGCGTCGATCGGCGAGTTGGCCTGCGCCACCACGTGGCGGTCCTCCTCGTCGGCGGTCAGGTAGTGGATCTCGTCGGTGACCACACCGTCGACCACCTTGCGGTACGGGGTCTCGATGAAGCCGAACGGGTTGACCCGCGCGTACACCGACAGCGACCCGATCAGACCGATGTTCGGGCCTTCCGGGGTCTCGATGGGGCACATGCGGCCGTAGTGCGACGGGTGCACGTCACGGACTTCCAGGCCGGCGCGCTCACGGGACAGACCGCCGGGGCCCAGCGCCGACAGGCGGCGCTTGTGGGTCAGCCCGGACAGCGGGTTGTTCTGGTCCATGAACTGCGACAGCTGGCTGGTGCCGAAGAACTCCTTGATCGCCGCCACCACGGGACGGATGTTGATCAGGGTCTGCGGCGTGATCGCCTCGACGTCCTGGGTGGTCATCCGCTCGCGCACGACGCGTTCCATGCGGGACATGCCGACCCGGATCTGGTTCTGGATCAGCTCGCCGACGGTGCGCAGACGACGATTGCCGAAGTGGTCGATGTCGTCGGTCTCCACCGGCACCTCGACGCCGCCCGGGACGGTCATCGTGGTCTGGCCCTCGTGCAGCCGGACCAGGTACTCGATGGTGGCGACGACGTCTTCCTCGGTCAGCGTCGAGCTGGTGATCGGCTCGCCGGCGTGCAGGCCGAGCTTCTTGTTGACCTTGTAGCGGCCCACCCGGGCCAGGTCGTAGCGCTTCTCCTTGAAGAACAGGTTCTCCAGCAGCGTCTGCGCGGATTCCTTGGTCGGCGGCTCGCCCGGACGCAGCTTGCGGTAGATGTCCAGCAGCGCCTCGTCGGTGCCGGCGGTGTTGTCCTTCTCCAGCGTCGACATCATGATCTCGGAGAAGCCGAACCGCTCCGAGATCTGCTCGTTGGTCCAACCCAGCGCCTTGAGCAGCACGGTGACCGGCTGGCGGCGCTTACGGTCGATGCGCACACCGACGGTGTCGCGCTTGTCGACGTCGAACTCCAGCCACGCGCCGCGGCTGGGGATGACCTTGACGCTGTGCAGCATCTTCTCGGTGGACTTGTCGATGGTCTCGTCGAAGTACACACCGGGCGAACGGACCAGCTGCGAGACGACGACGCGTTCGGTGCCGTTGATGATGAACGTGCCCTTCTCCGTCATCATCGGGAAGTCGCCCATGAACACCGTCTGGCTCTTGATCTCACCGGTGTTGTTGTTGATGAACTCCGCGGTGACGAACAGCGGCGCCGCGTAGGTCATGTCCTTGTCTTTGCACTCGTCGACCGGCGCCTTGACCTCGTCGAAGCGAGGGTCGGAGAACGACAGCGACATCGAGCCGGAGAAGTCCTCGATGGGCGAGAGTTCGAGAAGCACTTCCTCGAGGCCGCCGACCGGGTTGACGTCCCCGCGCGCGGCCGCGATCTCGCGCCAGCGCTGCGAGCCGATCAGCCACTCGAACGAGTCGGTCTGCACGTCAAGCAGCCCCGGAACCTCGAGCGGTTCACGGAGCTTGGCGAAAGAAACCCGGTTGGGCGCTCCTGGAACGGAGCCGTTTGAAGAACTTTGTGATTGAGGAGAGTTTGCGTTGCTTTGGCGGAAATCAGCCAAGATGCGTCCTTCCAGCACCTCGTGCGACTAACGGGGAGCCGGGACCACCGGGCCTGTTCGCCGCAGATAGTTATGTTGGGTTCGGCTGGCGAACGAACTGTCCGGGTCTCACGCACACAACCAATTAGCTGAGCCGAATACGGGCTCAGACTAAGACCACGGTGTCAAGTGGCGGGTGAGGTGGGCAGGAAGCAGCCAGCGCAACGTCCAACAATAGCGCAGGACTGCGCATTCCTCAACTACCCAGCATGAGGCATCCAGGAACGTCGGCGCTGGCTGGCATCTCGAGTTTCCCGCGAACACATGCTGCCCAACAGATTGACCCGTTTAGGCTCCGTCGTCAAGAGGGACAAGCCGCAAGTTACCGCGAGTTATCGCGAAATTGTCTGGTGGCGGCCTGTGCGCACCCGCCCCAGGCCAGCGGCCACCGTCCGGATCGCAATGAGCGCAAATTCCGCCCCGCTACGGACGGACGAATGTCGGGCCCCGCCGGACCTAGCCCTGGGTGCTTTCGAGATCCTCGAGGATCGCGGCCTGCGCCTTCTTGGGCAGCGTGTGCAGCATCTCGCGCACCCGAGCCTGGCGGCGGGCGACGGCCTTGCGCTCCGGCATGCCCGGTGACGCGACGATCTGCGGCGGCACACCCTCGATCTCCTCGACACCACCCGCGTGCTGACCGGCGTCGACCGCGGCCTGCTCTTCGGCCATGGTCGCCTCGTCCTTTTCCTCCGACATGCCGATCGGCCCGATGCGGCGACCGTTGAGGAACTGGCGCACCACCGGCTCGTCGCTGGTCAGGAGCACTTCGCGGGGGCCGAACATGACCAGGTGCTTGCGGAACAACATGCCCATGTTGTCCGGCACGGTGCGGGCGATGTTGATGTTGTGCGTGACGATGAGGATGGTCGCGTCGATCTGAGCGTTGATGTCCAGGATCAACTGGCTGAGGTAGGCGGTACGGACCGGGTCCAGACCCGAGTCGGGCTCGTCGCACAGGATGATCTGCGGGTCGAGCACCAGGGAGCGAGCCAGGCCGGCGCGCTTGCGCATACCGCCGGAGATCTCACCGGGGAACTTCTTCTCGTCACCGCCCAGACCGACCAGTGACAGCTTCTCCATGACGATGTCACGGATTTCGCTTTCCTTCTTCTTGGTGTGCTCACGCAGCGGGAAGGCGGTGTTGTCGTAGAGGTTCATCGAACCGAACAATGCGCCGTCCTGGAACATCACGCCGAACAGGGTGCGGATCTCGTAGAGCTCCTTGGCCGAGCACTCGATGATGTCGGTACCGTCGATGATGATCGAGCCGCGCTCCGGGCGCAGCAATCCGATCAGCGACTTGAGGAACACCGACTTGCCGGTACCCGACGGGCCCAGCAACACGCTGACCTCGCCGGCCGGGATCTCCAGCGTCACGTCTTCCCAGATTCGGGCGGAGCCGAAGGACTTCGTCAATCCGTTGACCTCGATAGCGATGCCCATTGGAGATCCTTCCGTCCACGCGTGCGCTAGCCACCTGCCCTTTCATGTGGCTTGAGTCACTGTAGCGCACGGCCGGGGCACGGCATCAGGTTGCAAAGATAACAATCGTTCCAGGCCATTTCAGGCCGAGGCCGACGCCGCCCAGTTGCCGTGGAAACCCATGGGCACCCGTTGCGGCAGATGCACGGTTGCGACCGATTCCAGCGTCTGCGCGTCCAGCAGCAACAGTTGCCCTTCGTCCTCGCCGCGGTGGTAGCCGTACCCCATCAGCACGCCGTCGTCTTCGGCGGTGGCGTGCGGGTTGGGCACAAAGGACATCTCGCCGAGCAAAAGTGCCGGATCCAGCGGGGCGAGGACGGCCGAGCCGGTGTCGTAGTCGTGCTTGTACAGCGCCGAGGACGCCGCGATCGGTTCGTCGCCGAGGTAGCCGAAGCCGACGGTGTAGCCGAAACGGTGCTTGAAGCCCACCAGGGATTCGTCGATGCGGGGGAATTCCTGTGGCCGATCATCGCGGCATTCACTGCTCACCGCGCCGGTGGCAAGGTTGATCGTCCACCGGTCCAGCGTGGGCCGGGTGTCGCCGGGGCCGCGACGGTCGCGGTCGAACATGCGCGAGTAGCGGACGACGTCCAGGACCAGCACCTCGGTGCCATTCCGAACCTCGGAGTAGGCGTTGAGCGGGTGATAGACGTAGCACGGTTCGATGTCGAACCATCGGACGTCGGAGTTGTCGCCCTCGCGCGGCATGACGCCGATGCGGGCCGGGTATTTGGGGTCCCAGGCGTAGGGCATCTGGTCGCTGTGCCGTTCGTCCTTGTTGAGCAGGGTGACGACGGGGCTGGGGATCCGCAGCCGCCCGACCAGGGACTGAGCCACCAGCCGGGCGGCTCCCTGCAGCCAGCGGGGCGCGCGAGCGGGCAGCAGCTCAGGGGGTTCGAAGGTCACCGGCAGGTCGTAGATCACGACGTATTTATCGGTCAGCGAGAAGTCGTGCATCATCGGTGAGCCGGACACGGTGATGTCGACGGTTCGGCGAGCCCGGCCTTGGTTGTCGATGACCGAGTACTGCACGGTGCGTCCGCGGGCGAAGGAGTAGGACACCGCGTGCAGTTCCCCGGTGCGCGGGTCGCGGTGTGGGTGCGCGGTGTACCCGCCGAACAGGGTGCCGTCGAAGTCGCAGGTGCCGACGGTGTCGAGTTCGTCGGTGAGCTCGTAGTTGGCGACGCCGCCTTCGACCAGCGCCAGGGTCCGCCCGGCGTGGGCCAGCACGTTGGTGTTGGCGCCCAGCGACAGCAGGCCCGCGCGCGGGTCCCGTCGCGTCGACGCCGGCTCCCCCAGGGCGGCGCAAACCGAGGGGCTGCGTACCCAGCGGTTGCGGTACCAGGCGGCCCGGCCCTCGCGCAGCGCAACGCCGTGCACCATGCCGTCCCCGCTGAACCAGTGGTAGGTCGCCGGGTCGACCTCGGCGACCGGGTTGGGGCCGTTGCGCAGGTAGCGGCCGTCGAGGTGCTCGGGGATGTGGCCGGTGACGCGCAGGTCGGTGGCGGTGACTTCGGCGCTGACCGGCGCCAGGAAGCCTTCGAGGTAAGGGTTTGCGGACGCGGCGTCGTGCGTAATGGTCACGGGCTGAGCTCCTATAACATTGTTATGACGGCGTTATTGGAACGGTACTCCGAGGGTCGGCAGAAGGCAATAATGTTTGGCGAGATGACTGAACAGATGCAACGCAGCGTGCGCGACGAGTTGCTGCACGCCGCCGTCGGCCTGTTGCACGCAGACGGGCCCGATGCGCTGCAGACCCGCAAGGTGGCCAGCGCCGCCGGAACCTCGACGATGGCGGTATACACCCACTTCGGGGGCATGCGCGGGCTGATCGCCGAGGTCGCCGAGGAGGGGCTACGGCAGTTCGATGCGGCGTTGACGGTCCCGCAGACCGACGACCCGGTCACCGACCTGCTCACCACCGGTATCGCCTACCGGCGCTATGCGATCGAGCGGCCCCACATGTACCGGCTGATGTTCGGCAGTACCAGTGCACACGGCATCAACGCGCCCACGCGCAACGTGCTGACCTTGCCGGTCGCGGAGATCGAACGCCACCACCCCAGCTTCGCCCACGTGGTCCGCGCCGTGCACCGGTCGATGCGGGCGGGGCGGATCACGGTCGGGTCGGCCGACGACGACCTGGCAGTGGTGGCCACCGCCGGGCAGTTCTGGGCGTTGATCCACGGGTTCGTGATGCTGGAGCTGGCCGGATTCTTCGGCGGCGAAGGGGCGGCCGTCGATCCGGTGCTGACCGCGATGACCACCAATCTACTTGTCGCGCTTGGTGATTCAGCTGACGCGATCGCCCGGTCGCAACGGGCGATCGGCAGAGCCTGAACACACGAAAGCCCCCGGGAGAACTCCCCGGGGGCTTTCGTAGTGCTTGCGCTACTTGACGGTGACGGTGGCGCCGGCGGCCTCCAGCTTGGCCTTGGCCTCGTCGGCGGCCTCCTTGGCGACCTTCTCCAACAGTGGCTTGGGAGCGCCGTCGACCAGGTCCTTGGCCTCCTTGAGGCCCAGGCCGGAGACGATCTCGCGCACCACCTTGATGACGCCGATCTTCTTGTCGCCGGCCGCCTCGAGGATGACGTCGAACTCGGACTGCTCCTCGGCGGCCTCGGCGGGAGCGCCACCGGCGGCGGGGCCGGCAGCGGCGACCGCGACCGGGGCGGCCGCGGTGACCTCGAAGGTGTCCTCGAACTTCTTCACGAAATCGGACAGCTCGAGCAGGGTCATTTCCTTGAACGCGTCAAGCAGTTCGTCGGTAGAGAGCTTGGCCATGGGGGTCCTTCCTAGTGTTTCTTCTGCGATGGGTTATTCGGCTGCTGCGGGTTCTGGTTCTGCAGCCGGAGCTTCGGCGGGCGCCGCGGGGCCCTCGGCCGCCCGCTTCTCCTGCAGCGCGGCCGCCAGGCGGGCCACCTGCGAAGCGGGTGCGTTGAACAGCCCGGCCGCCTTGGCGAGGTTGCCCTTCATGGCGCCGGCCAGCTTGGCCAGCAGCACCTCGCGGGATTCCAGGTCCGCGATCCGCTCGACCTCGGCGACGGTCAGGGCGTGACCGTCCATGTAGCCGCCCTTGATGACCAGCGCCTTGTGCTCGCGGGCGAAGGTCTTGAGGGCCTTGGCGGCGTCGACCGGTTCGCCGTTGACGAACGCGATGGCCGTCGGGCCGGCGAACAGCTCGTCGAGCCCTTCGACGCCGGCTTCCGAAGCCGCCCGCTTGATCAGGGTGTTCTTGGCGACGGCGTAGGTGGCCGAATCACCCAGCGAGCGGCGCAGCTCGGCGAGGTTGGCCACCGTCAGGCCGCGGTATTCGGTGATGACGGTCGCGGTCGACGCCTTGAACTGCTCGGCGATGTCTGCAACGGCAGTGGCCTTGTCAGCCCTGGCCATGCATACCTCCTCGGTGGAAGTCGGGTTGTCCATCCACCCGGGAACGACGAACGCCCCGGCGCAGGAAGCGGCCGGGGCGTGACATGGCGCCGACGCGTGCGTCGGCGGTTTGAGCCTCAGTCCTCCTGCGTGGGCCGCCGGGATGTTCCCGGACTTTCAACCGATTTCTCGGTGACCGACGGTCTTCGGTGGATCGGCACAACAATAGCGTGGCGGCGCGCGATCAACCAAAACGACGGACGTCTTGGTGCGCGAGTGGGCGGCTGCGGCTTTCAGTGTGCGCCGACGGCGACGACGCCAGGGCGGTGCGCCCGGTGCGCACAGTCGCTCCCGTGGGCGGACTCTCGCCGCGGCCGGCTATCCGGTGATCAGTCGGGCCGCGCCGACCAAACCGGCCGCACTGCCCAACTCGGCGGGCAGCACCCGCAGACCGGCCAGGAATTCCAGGCCGGTGTAGTCGGCCAACGCCGCGCGCAACGGCCCGAAGAGCAGATCCCCGGACTTGGCCACTCCCCCGCCGATCACCACCAGATCTAGATCGCAGACCGCCGCCACCGAGGCGATCATCCGCGCCAGCGCATGGGCGCCTCGCTGAAAGGCCTGCAACGCGACGGCATTTCCAGCCATCGCGGCGTCGGCCAGTTCCTTGGCGCCGGCGCTGGGGGGTGCGGACCAACCCTGCGCCCGCGCGCACCGCACCAGCGACGGGCCGGAGGCGATTGTCTCCACGCAGCCACGTCCGCCGCACGCGCAGCGCTCGCCCTCAGGTTCGACCACCACATGCCCGACGTGCCCGGCGTTTCCGGTCCGTCCGTCGTAGGGGGCGCCGTCGAGCACCAAGCCGCCACCGACACCGGTGGAGACCACCATGCCCAGCAGGAAACCGGCGCCCCGGCCGGCGCCGACCCAGTGCTCGCCCAGCGCCATGCACACGCCGTCACCGGCCAGCCGTACCGGCACACCGGGCACCGCCGCCGCCACCCGGTCTCGCAACGGGAATCGGCGCCAGCCGCCGATGTTGATGGGGCTGACAGTGCCGGCCTGCAGGTCCACCGGACCGCCCGACCCGATTCCCACGCCGGTCACCGAGCCGCCGGCGACGTCCAGCGCCTCGCCGATCAACGCGGCGAGCACCGCCCATACCTGTTCGGCCGCGCCGTGCGGCGGGGTCGGGCGCACGCCGCTCCAGGCCAGCCGCCCCGCGGCATCGGCCAGGCCGACGGCAATCTTGGTGCCGCCGATGTCCACACAGAGCGTCAGCATCAGTGCCGATGGGTGTTGTCGGGCTGACGGGGATCACCGGGGTGCTCGTAGCCGGCAGCCAGCCAGACCAGCTTGGCGCGCCGCGCGTCGAGCCAGTCCCGGAAGGCGCGGCGGCGCGCCACCGCCAGCAGATGCTGCATGATCAGCGGCCGCACCTGGTGCAGCGGCGGGCCGGCGACCGCGGGTCCGCGCCACCCGTGCCCGCGCTGGCTCGGCGCGGCGAAGCGCAGCGGGTTGCGGGCGTGGTAGGCAGCGACCTCCTGATCGGTGACCTGCACACCGGCGGTCAGCGCCACGAACAGCGCCCGAGCGCGCGGATCGGCCAGCACCGCCGCGGCCACGCTGCCGATCTCCATGCGCGCAGTCAGATCGGGCAGCACTTGCGCTTCGGTCGGGGCGGGCGTCGCGGACAGTCCGCGGGCGGCGGCCTCGGCCGCCACCACCCGTTCGGTCACGATCAGCTGGGTGAGCCAGCGCCGCAGCTGCCGGCCCTCACTGGTTCCCGGTGTCGGCAACGCGGCCGCCCGGGCCCCGCCGCGCAGCCCGGCTTCCCGGGCGTCGACTTCGGCTTCGACGACCGGCGCCCCGCCGACCGTCGCGACCACGCTCATGTGACGCTCACCCGCACCGCCGGCGAGTACAGCAACCGCCCGGCGCACCCGACCCGCACCAGCGCCCACCAGTCCCCCGGCTCCAGCCCGACCGGCGGGCAGACGTCGAAGACGACTTCGGCCGTGCCGCCAGCGGGCAGGACCGCACCCAGCGCGGCCGGACCAAGCCATTCCCAGGTGCCCCACGGGCTGATCAGGTGCGCCTCCAGCGCCAGGTCCGCGCTCGCGTTGCTGCCGACCGTCACCGCTAGGCGGGTCGATTCTCCCGCGGCCAAATCGATGTCGGCGGGACCGTCGACCAGGTACGCCAGATCGGCGAAATCGGTGTCCACGGCGACGATGCAGACGTCCTCGACGACCTGCCGCCAGGCGGCCGGCGCCGCCCCGTCGGTGATCCGCAGCTGGGCCCGGATCGGGTACAACCCGGCCCGCGCGTGCGCCGGGAAGACGACGACGATGTCGGTTTCCAGGTGTTCCCCGGCGGCCACGGTGAACGGCAGCTGGTCCGGTGTGACCGACCAGCCGGGCGGGCCTATCAGGCCGACGGTGCCGCTCAGCGAGGCGTCGGTGCAGTCGCTGGCGACGGTGAGCCGTAATCGGGCCTCGTCGCCGGGCTGGGCGACGACCTGCTCGGGATGCAGGTGCGCAACGGCCGGCAGCCCGCCCAGTGGGGCGGGGCCGCGGTTGTGCAGCCAATACCGCGCGTAGAGCGGTTGGGCGGCTTCGGCCTGCGGGGCCAGGGAGGTGCGGTGCGCCGCGGGTGCTGCG
Source organism: Mycobacterium sp. 1423905.2 (assembly GCF_001673155.1). GTDB lineage: Bacteria > Actinomycetota > Actinomycetes > Mycobacteriales > Mycobacteriaceae > Mycobacterium. Next base: position 10,710 of record NZ_LZLE01000271.1, read on the forward strand.
GGCAGGCGGAGGTCGGCCAGCACGGTGGCGATCTGATAGCCATGCAGATCGAGCGAATCTTGGTGCCCACGAGAGTTTTCCAGCAGGTCGGCCGCGCGCAGTGCACCGATCTCGCCGACGGGCGAGTCGAGCCGGACGCGGGCGGCGGTTCCGGTGGTTTCGACCAGCCGCACCGCCACCTGCGTCGGCTGGACCGGCTGGGCGCTGCCGGCGGCCAGCGGGTTGCCGGCCGCCTTGAGCACGCTCACCTGCACCGAGTCGGCGGGCTCGACCCGCAGGAACGAGCCGGTTCGCGGCAATGCACCCCCGGCGTGCTGCGGAGTCACCGCCCGCAGCGGGTTGCCGAAGTCCGCGCTGCGGGTGGGCAGCCGGGCTTCCCTCCAGTCGCCGACGTCGCAGATCAGTGCGTAGTCGAACGCGTGCGTCCAGTGCTGCTGCTGGAAGGTGGAACCGTCCGGAGCGCTGCGGCGGGGTTCGTCGATCCAGATGCCGGACGGCCAGCCGGTGCACGACCGCATCAGCGCGGTGTGCAAGGTGCCGTCGGTGTCCACGGCGAAGCTGGGCACGCCGCGGTTGAGCAGCGCGACGGTGCGCGCTTCGAAGGGCTCCATGCCGGACGGGGCCTGTTGGTGGACGGTGATCTCGGCGCCGCTCAGTTCGCCGATCACCGAAGTGATCGCCGCGGCCAGGTGTTGGTCGTCGACGCCGTCAAGGATCAGCACCGGCAGTGCGCGCGGACCGCGAAGATCGGCGCTGGGCACCCAGGACTGCGCCAGGGGCGTCGCCGCGGGCACCCACACCCGGGCCTGCCCGGTCGCGTCGAGTTGCCGCTCCAAGTCGGCGGTATACGACGGATCAGCCTCGGCCAGAACGGCTTTGGCGAACACGTTGCGGTCCGGGCCGCCCAGGGTGATACGGGCGTCGGGCAGGTTGGAGTCGACGTCGAGGTGACCGTAGCGGGGCCGGTCCGCGCCGCTGCAGGTAGCGGTGACACCGGCGCGGACCAGCGCGACCATCAGCTCGCGTGCCAGCGGACCGGACTGCGCCTCGGCGGGCGACACCACCTCGGCCACCGACACGGCACGCACCGCGCCGCCCGAGCGCACCCGCACCGTCGAGGACAGCCCGAACCAGCCGTACGCCGGGTTGTCCAACGTCCACAGGTGCTCGGCGGTGTCCACCGAGCGGTCCCCGTCGTGCAGCAGCGCGAATCCGCGTCCGACGACGGCGTCGGCCACCTCGCTGACCGGCATGGCCCCGGGCACCGGGCACGGCCACCGCAGGCGCACCAATCGGTCGGCTCCGCTGAACTCGTCGATGGTGGTGCGGCAGTCCACCCGGGCCACCCCGCGCCACAGGGTCAGCGTTTGGGTGTAGCGCAGCACCTCGCCGATGCGGCCGCGCACCACCAGCCGCTGGCCCAGCGGGCCGCGGTAGGCCTGCGCCTGCGCGGCTGACTCGGACGCGCCGACCACCGGCCCCTTGGGCAGCAGGTGCCACGGCCCCTCGCCCTGGTGCGGGTGCGCCGGATACTCCTCGTAGACCGCCAGGTCGTTGCCCACCCGGCCAGCGGCGATCAGCTCGCGGCCGCCGTGTACCAGCGAGGCGACCGCCCCGCCGCGCGCCGGGTCGACCGCCAGCCGGTAGTGCTCGTTGGCGATCACCACACCGGGAACCGGCTCCCAACCCGCCGATCCCTCGCCGTCGACCAGCCGGTAGGACCGCCAACCCAGCGACGGCACGTCGCGGGCCAGCCAGGTCACCGACCGACCTTCGTGGTCGACCAGCGCGGGCACCTCGGCGCCGTCGGCGTCGAGCACCCGGGTTCCCGTCGCCCGGTGCAGCCGGACGGTGACCACGTCGGTGCGGGCATGGGCCAGCGAGTTCCACACCACGACCTGGCCGGGCGCATCCGCCACCGCGGCCGACAGCAGCTGCAGGGAGTTGTCGCGGGCCGCGCGGCCCAATTCCCAGGCGTCGCGCCAGCCGGTCAGCAGGTCCAGGTACACCTGGTCGGATTCCGAACCGGTGATGGCGTCGTGGTGGGCGCCGTAGGCCAGCTGCACCCACGCCTTGGCCAGCGCCGCTTGGGGATAGGGCGCACCGGTGACCAGGCCGGCGAACACCGCGAACCGCTCGGCGTCCAGCACCGCGTTCTCCGCGGCCCTATTCGCCTGTTTGGTGTCGATGAAGGAGACGTCCTTGCCGGTGTAGATCGGGTTCATGTCGCGGGTTTGTGGAGACGGCGCCCGTCCCTGCTCGGGGCCGCGCTGCGCGAGCTCGGCACGCACCGCGGCGAAGAACTCCCGCGGCAACGCGCACACGAACCGCGGCCAGGTGTACCGCGCGGCCCAGTCGCGGTGAATGCGGGTGACCCACTTGTTCGGCGGGGTGTAGTCGGTGCCGACCGGCAACAGCACGTTGCGGGTCAGCGCGACCTTCTTCAGCTGGTCGAACAGCGCGTAGCCGGCGTCTTGGGCTTCGGCCAGCGAGGCCGACGAATCCATCCACCAGCCCGCCGAATAATGCGCCGGCATGTAGTGGGTGAGCAGCCCGGTGCCCGAGGGCGAGATCCACTCGAACTCGCTGCTGAACTGCATGCGGCTCACCTCACCACCCAGGGCGGGACCCCACTGGTGGTGTGGACCGCGGGCCCAGGAACTCGATGTCAGCCCGGCGTCGGCGGCCATCCCGGGAAACTGCGGGTCGTGGCCGAACACGTCGAGCTGCCACGCGGTGGCCGGGTCGGCGCCCAGTACGTGGCACTGAAAACCGGTGCCGTGCACCAGGTTTCGGATAGTGGTTTCCGGCCCGGTGAGGTTGGTGTTGGGTTCGTTGTAGGTGCCGCCCATGATTTCGACGCGGCCTTCGGCGATGAACCGGCGCAGATCGGCCCGATCTTCGGGCCGGGTGTCCCAGTAGGGCTTGAGGTAGTCCACCTCGGCCAGCACGAACTTGTACTCCGGCTCGCGGCGGGCCATTTCCAGATGCGCGTGCACCAACTCGAACCCGTTGGTCTGCCGCGCCCGGCCGGGCGGGTCTTCCCGCCACTGGCTGGTATAGGCACCTTGGGTGTTCCACCACACCGGGTCGTAGTGAAAGTGACTGACCATGAACATGGTCCAGCCCGGCTCGGCTACGACGAAGTCGAACGAGACGCTCTGCGCCCCCGCCGTCGCCCGCGCGGTCCGCCGCTGACCGACCACCGGCCGTTCGACTGCGACCGGAATCTCGACCACCTCGACGCCGGGCGCGACCCGCGCTGCGCCGCGGATGCCCTCGCCCTCGATGCGCAGGCTGGTGGGCTGCTCGCAGCCAGTGAGCACGATGCGCGCCAGCTGCACCGGCGCGTCCGGCGGGCCGACGAAAAGTTCGGTCGACACGGCCGAAACCAGCTGCATGACCGCACCTTACGGCGTCCATACCTGGAAAGCTCGGTCTCATGGCAGACCTGACCACCCAACTGGCCGATCAGCTCGACTGGCATTGGCACAACCAGCTGCGCCCCCGCCTGCAGGGGCTCACCAACGACGAATATTTCTGGCAGCCGGTGCCCCACTGCTGGACGGTGCATCCGGACGGGTCGGTGGACTTCGCGTACCCCGCCCCCACTCCGACACCGTTCACCACGATCGCCTGGCGGTTGGCGCACGTCATCGTCGGCGTGTTCGCCATGCGCAACCACCACCATTTCGGCGGGCCGCCCGCCGACTACCAAAGCTGGACATACGCCACCGACGTCGGCACCGCGCTGCACCAGCTCGACCAGGCTTACGCGCTGTGGATCGGCGGCGTGCGGTCGCTGTCCGGCGCCGACCTGGCCCGGCCCTGCGGTCCGGCCGAAGGACCCTACGCCGAGTACGCGTTGAGCGAGTTGGTGTTGCATATCAACCGCGAAGCGATTCACCATGGCGCGGAAATCGCCTGTCTGCGTGACCTGTATCTGCACCGCCATTCCACGAAGGAGGACTGAGCATGCCCGCGCTGGCCCCGCCGGTGGCCGACGAACGCAGCGCCCTGCGGGAGTTCCTGGCCTACCACCAAAGCGCCTACTTCGCCGTCTCCTATGGCCTGACCGACGAGCAGGCCCGTGCCACGCCGTCGGCCAGCGCGCTGTCAGTCGGCGGCCTGATCAAACACGTCACCGGGATGCAGCGAACATGGATGAAGCGCGTCGCCGCCGCGCCGGGCGCGCCGCCGAAAGATCCGCGGCCGTTCGACGAGATCGCCCGGGACTTCGCCGACCAGCACGTGATGCGGCCCGATGAAACGCTCGACGGGCTGCTGCAGGCCTTCGCGGCACAGAACGCCGAGTCCTTGCACCTGGCCGAGACGGCCGACCTGGATGCCGCTGTCCCCGTGCCGCAGGACATCCCATGGTTTCCCAAGAACTTCCACTCCTGGTCGGTGCGCTGGGTCATCCTGCACGTCATCAACGAGTTGGCTCGGCACGCCGGCCACGCGGACATCGTGCGGGAGACCATCGACGGCGCCACCATGTACGAGCTGATCGCCGCGGTGGAGAACTGGGAGATCGAAGGCTGGGTGACCCCCTGGCGCAAGCCGGAGTAGCCGACGCCGCCGGCGGTGAGCGCGTTCACAGCAATTGGGAGTTGACAGCACAGATTTGGCAGACTGCTGGAATGAGTTCCACCAAACACCGCGACGTAGCCAAGCTGGACCGGGTGCCGTTGCCGGTCGAAGCGGCCCGGGTAGCCGTGACTGGGTGGCAGGCGACCCGCGGGGCCGCCCGCGTCCTCACCAAACTGACGGCCAAGGGCCCCTGGCAGCAAAAAGTCATCCGTGAAATCCCGCAGACCTTCGCCGACCTGGGGCCGACGTACGTCAAGTTCGGGCAGATCATCGCCTCCAGCCCCGGGGCGTTCGGGGAGCAACTGTCCCGCGAGTTCCGCGGGCTGCTCGACCGGGTGCCGCCCGCGGACACCGCCGAGGTGCACAAGCTGTTCGTCGAGGAGCTGGGCGCTGACCCGAGCGACTTGTTCGCCACCTTCGAAGAGCAGCCGTTCGCCTCGGCGTCCATCGCGCAGGTGCACTACGCGACGCTGAAGACCGGCGAGGAGGTCGTCGTCAAGATCCAGCGGCCGGGCATCCGCCGCCGGGTGGCCGCGGACTTGCAGATTCTCAAGCGTTTCGCGCAGGCCGTCGAACTGGCCAAGTTGGGCCGACGGCTCTCGGCGCAGGACGTGGTCGCCGACTTCTCCGACAACCTGGCCGAGGAGCTCGACTTCCGGCTGGAAGCCCAGTCCATGGACGCGTGGGTCGCCCACATGCACGCCTCACCGCTGGGCAAGAACATTCGGGTGCCGCAGGTGTACTGGGATTTCACCACCGAGCGGGTGCTGACGATGGAACGGGTGCACGGCATCCGCATCGACAACGCCGCCGAGATCCGTAAGGCCGGCTTCGACGGCACCGAGCTGGTGAAGGCGTTGCTGTTCAGCGTGTTCGAAGGCGGGTTGCGGCACGGCCTGTTCCACGGGGACCTGCACGCCGGCAACCTGTACGTCGACGAGCAGGGCCGCATCGTGTTCTTCGACTTCGGCATCATGGGCCGCATCGACCCGCGCACCCGCTGGCTGCTGCGGGAGTTGGTGTATGCGCTGCTGGTGAAGAAGGACCACGCCGCGGCCGGCAAGATCGTCGTGCTGATGGGCGCCGTGGGCACCATGAAGCCCGAGGCGCAGGCCGCCAAAGACCTGGAAAGCTTCGCCACACCGCTGACCATGAAGTCGCTGGGCGACATGTCCTACGCCGACATCGGCCGGCAATTGTCGGCACTGGCCGACGCCTACGACGTCAAGCTGCCACGCGAGCTGGTGCTGATCGGCAAGCAGTTCCTCTACGTCGAGCGGTACATGAAGCTGCTGGCGCCCAAGTGGCAGATGATGTCCGACCCGCAGCTGACGGGATACTTCGCCAACTTCATGGTGGAAGTCAGCCGCGAGCATCAAACCGACGTGGAGGTTTAGTGGACATCCGCAGCGGCACCGCCACTTCCGGTGCGGCCGACAGCCCCGTTGAGCTGTACTACGAGGACATGGGCGACATCCACGCGCCGCCGGTCCTGCTGATCATGGGCCTGGGCGCGCAGATGCTGCTGTGGCGCACCGAGTTCTGCGAGCAGCTGGTCAACGAGGGATTCCGGGTCATCCGCTACGACAACCGCGACGTGGGCCTGTCGACCAAGAGCCCGCGACACCGCGTCGAGCAGCCGCTGGTCGTCCGGTTGCTGCGGTCCTGGCTCGGCCTGCCCAGCAAAGCGCCCTACACGCTCGAGGACATGTCCGACGACGCCGCGGCGGTGCTCGACCACCTGGGCATCGATCGGGCCCACATCGTCGGCGCTTCCATGGGCGGCATGATCGCCCAGGTGTTCGCCGCACGCCACGCCAAGCGCACTCGAAGCCTGGCGGTCATCTTCTCGAGCAACAACGCGCCGCTGCTGCCCCCGCCCGCGCCGCGCGCGCTGCTGGCCCTGATCAAGGGTCCCCCGCCGAACTCGCCGCGCGACGTCATCCTCGACAACGCGGTGCGGGTCAGCAAGATCATCGGCAGTCCGGTGTACCAACTGACCGACGAGCAGATCCGCGCCGAAGCCGCGGAAAGCTACGACCGCAACTTCCACCCCTGGGGGATTTCCCACCAGTTCAGCGCAATTTTGGGCAGCGGCAGCCTGCTGCACTACGATCGTCAAATCGTCGCGCCCACCGTGGTGATACATGGGCGGGCCGACAAGCTGATGCGGCCATATGGTGGCCGTGCCGTCGCCAGAGCCATTAAAGGCGCTCGGCTGGTGCTGGTCGACGGTATGGGCCATGATCTGCCCCAGCAGCTGTGGAACCGAGTGATCGGCGAGCTCAAAACGAACTTCGCCGAGGCCGCCTGATCCGTCGGGCGAACCTTGGATACAGGCACAGGTACAACGCGGAAGGTTGACTCACATGGCCGAGCTGACACCGTATTACGCGGATTCACAAGCGGCGTACGACATCTCGGACGACTTCTTCGGCTTGTTCCTCGACCCGACCTGGGTCTACACATGCGCCTACTTCGAGCGCGACGACATGACGTTGGAAGAGGCGCAGCTGGCCAAGCTCGACCTGGCGCTGGACAAGCTGAACCTGGAACCGGGCATGACGCTGCTCGACGTCGGCTGCGGCTGGGGCGGCGCGCTGGTCCGGGCGGTGGAGAAGTACGACGTCAACGTCATCGGCCTGACGTTGAGCCGCCACCACTGCGACCGGAGCAAGGCCCGGCTGGCGGCTATCCCGACGACGCGACGCGCCGAGGCGCGGCTGCAGGGCTGGGAAGAGTTCGACGAAAAGGTAGACCGGATCGTCAGCTTCGAGGCGTTCGACGCGTTCCACAAAGAGCGCTACGGCGCGTTTTTCGAGCGCTCCTACGAGATCATGCCCGCCGACGGCCGCATGCTGCTGCACAGCCTGTTCACCTATGACCGCCGGTGGCTGCACGAGCAGGGCATCGCGCTGACCATGAGCGACCTGCGCTTCCTCAAATTCCTGCGGGAATCGATCTTCCCCGGCGGCGAACTGCCCTCCGAGCCCGACATCGTCAACAACGCCCAGGCGGCGGGGTTCACCGTGGCGCACACCCAGTTGATGCAGCAGCACTACGCACGCACGCTCGACATGTGGGCGGCGAATCTGGAAGCCGCGCGCGAACGCGCCATCGCATTGCAGGGCGAAGAGATCTACGACAACTTCATGCACTACCTGACCGGCTGCGCCGACCGGTTCCGCCGCCGGTTGATCAACGTCGCTCAGTTCACGCTGACGAAGTAAGCCGCGTGGCCGACGAACTCACGCCGCACTTCGACGATGTGCAGGCGCATTACGACTTATCCGACGATTTCTTCCGGCTGTTTCTGGATCCGACCCAGACCTACAGTTGCGCCTACTTCGAGCGCGACGACATGACTCTGGAAGAGGCGCAGATCGCCAAGATCGACCTGGCACTGGGCAAGCTGGGCCTGCAGCCGGGGATGACGCTGCTCGACGTCGGCTGCGGGTGGGGCGCCACCATGCGCCGCGCGATCGAAAAATATGACGTGAACGTCGTGGACCTGACCCTGTCGAAGAACCAGGCCGCCCACGTGCAGCGGTCCTTCGACGCGATGGACACCCAGCGCACCCGGCGGGTGCTGCTCAACGGCTGGGAACAATTCGACGAGCCCGTCGACCGCATCGTGTCGATCGGCGCCTTCGAGCACTTCGGCCACGACCGCTACGACGACTTCTTCGCCCTGGCCTACCGGATCCTGCCCGCCGACGGGGTGATGTTGCTGCACACGATCACCGGGTTGACCGGACCGCAGTGCGTGGAACGGGGCATCCCGTTGACGTTCGAGATGGCCCGATTCATCAAGTTCATCGTCACCGAGATTTTTCCGGGCGGCCGGTTGCCGTCGATCGAGATGGTGCAGGAACGTTCCGGACAGGCGGGGTTCACCCTGACCCGCCGGCAGTCGCTCCAGCCGCATTACGCGCGCACGCTGGACCTGTGGGCCGAGGGGCTGGGCTCGCATCGGGACCAGGCCATCGAAATTCAGTCCGAAGAGGTCTACGAGCGGTACATGAAGTATTTGATTGGGTGCGCCAAGGCGTTTCGCACCGGCTATATCGACGTCAACCAGTTCACACTGGAGAAGTCGTGACCATGAGAGAAAGCTTGGGTCACGCCAACACAAATGCAAAGGATGCGCCAGGCTGCGTGTAGGGTGCCCGGGGATGGTCACCTCGCGGGGGGGTGCGCCAGTCCCATCTGGAGGACTTATGTCTGATACGTCAACTCGCGCCGGTAGCTTGCGGTCCAATTCTGAGGACGTTCGAGCGCATTACGACCTTTCCGACGAATTCTTCGCGCTCTTCGTGGACCCGACCCGTACCTACAGCTGCGCCTACTTCCCGCGCGACAACATGACCTTGCACGAAGCGCAGCTCGCGAAGATCGATCTGGTGCTCGACAAGCTGGGCCTAGAGCCCGGCATGACGCTGCTCGACATCGGCTGCGGCTGGGGCTCGGTGCTCAAGCGCGCGGTCGAGAAGTACGACGTGAACGTCGTCGGGCTGACGTTGTCGGAGAACCAGCACAACTACTGCACGCAGTTGCTCGACAGCGTCGACACCAACCGTTCGCATCGGGTGATGCTGCAGGACTGGGCCGACTTCAGCGAGCCGGTGGACCGCATTGTGACCATCGAAGCGTTGGAACACTTCGGCTATCACCGCTACGACGACTTCTTCAAGTTCGTCTACGAGGCCCTACCCGACGACGGCGTCATGCTGCTACACGTGATCACCGGGTTGCACGTCAAACAGGTGATGGAGCGCGGCATCCCGCTGACCATGGAGATGGCGAAGTTCATCCGGTTCATCGTGACCGAGATCTTCCCCGGCGGGCGGCTGCCGATGATCGAGAAGGTCGAGGAGCATTCGGCCAAGGTCGGGTTCAACATCACCCGGATCCAGTCCCTGCAACACGACTTCGCCAAGACGCTGGATTTCTGGGCCGAAGCGCTGCAAGGGCGGCGAGACGAGGCCATCGCGATTCAGTCGGAGGAGATGTACGACAAATACATGCACTACCTAACCGGCTGCGCCAAGGCCTTTCGGACGGGCTACATCGATTGCAACCAATTCACCCTGGCCAAGTAGACTGCTGTGTCACGGCCGGCCACGGGAATCAACCCTCGAGTCGGTGAGAAAAGCCCCGGTTGCCTTGACGCCGATGCTTTGGCGTGCGGTTGAGCAATAACCACCAGGAGAACAGAACGACTATGGCTGAAGAACCCAGCACTCAGACGAAGACGCGTACGCGCTCCGAAGACATCCAGGCGCACTACGACGTCTCCGACGACTTCTTCGCCCTGTTCCAGGACCCCACCCGCATCTACAGCTGCGCCTACTTCGAACCGTGGGACATCAGCCTGGAAGAAGCGCAGTACGCCAAGATCGACCTCAACCTCGACAAGTTGGACCTCAAGCCGGGTATGACGCTGCTCGACATCGGCTGCGGCTGGGGCACCACCATGCGCCGCGCCGTCGAGCGCTTCGACGTCAACGTCATCGGACTCACGCTGTCGAAGAACCAGCACGCCCGCTGCGAGGAGGTGCTGGGCGCCCTGGACACCGACCGCTCCCGCCGGGTCCTGCTGCATGGGTGGGAGGACTTCAACGAGCCGGTCGACCGGATCGTCTCGATCGAAGCCTTCGAGCACTTCGGTCACGAAAACTACGACGACTTCTTCAAGCGGTGTTTCAACATCATGCCCGACGACGGGCGGATGACCATTCAGAGCAGCGTCGGATACCACCCGTTCGACATGGCTGCCCGCGGCAAGAAGCTGAGCTTCGAAACGGCGCGCTTCATCAAGTTCATCATCACCGAGATCTTCCCCGGCGGCCGGTTGCCCTCGACGGAGATGATGGTCGAACACGGCGAGAAGGCCGGATTTATTGTGCCCGAGGCACGTTCGCTGCGTCCGCACTACATCAAGACGCTGCACATCTGGGGCGATGCGCTGGAATCCAACCGGGACAAGGCCATCGAAATCACCTCCGAAGAGGTCTACAACCGCTACATCAAATACCTGCGCGGCTGTGAGCACTACTTCAGCGACGAGATGTTGGACGTGCGGCTGGTGACCTACCTCAAGCCCGGCGCCGCCGCGTAGAACCATCTGCGCGCCCTGTCGGATCGGAGGCGTGTCGTTCGTCGAATCAGTAGAGAGTGCAACATGGGGTTGCGCTCACTACCCGGAGGTGACGACACATGCAGTACTTCGCGCTGTTGCTCAGCAAGGAACAAGACCGCACGCCCGACGACCAGGACGCGGCGATGGCGGCGTTCCAGGAATTCCATGCTCGAGCCGGCTCGGCAATCCGGGCCGGAGACGCTCTCTCACCCGCTGGCGTGCGCATCACCGGCGGTCCGGACGCGCCGACGATCACCGATGGCCCCTTCGCCGAGTCCGCCGAGGTGGCGTGCGGCTACTACGTCTTCGAAGCCGAGAACCTCGACGAGGCGATAGCACTGGCGCGTGGCGTGCCGGTCGCCGCGTTCGGGGCGGTGGAGGTGTGGCCCGTCTTCCATGCGATCGAGCCGTCGCGAGCCCTGACAGGCAACGACTGGCTCGCGCTGCTCCTGGAACCCCCCGCATCCGCGCACACGCCGGGCACACCCGAGTGGGAGGCGGTGGCGGCACGCCACGGCGATTTTCACGCCGCTGCGGGCGAGCATGTGATCGCCGGCGCCGCGTTGCACGACCGGTCCACGGCGACGACGGTGCGGGTGCGTGGCGGCGAGGTCCTGATCACCGACGGACCGTTCGCCGAAGGCGCCGAAGTGGCCACCGGCGTCTACCTGCTCGACGCCCAGGATCGCGACGAGGCCGTCAAGCTGGCATCGATGATTCCCGCGAGCGCCGTACAGCTGCACCAGCTGGCTGGAGTCTCCGGGCTGTAACCGGTGGTGATGGCCGACCTGGACGGCGTCTTCCGCCGGGAATGGGGCCCTGCCGTCGCGGCGCTGGCGCGATGGTCGGGTGATCTGACCGTCGCCGAGGACGCCGTCCAGGAAGCCTGTACCGAGGCGCTTCGCGCCTGGCCTCGCGACGGGGTGCCGAACAACCCGGGCGGCTGGCTGGTGACGGTCGCCCGCAACCGGGTCCGTGATCGGCTGCGCCGCGAATCCGCCCGTCCGGGAAAGGAATTGGCGGCGGTGATCGACGACATTCAGGCGCGTACCGCGCACACGGAACCGCAGCCGGTCCGCGATGACGAACTGCGCATGATGTTCACCTGCGCGCATCCGGCGCTGGACCGGCAATCTCAGCTGGCACTCACGCTGCGACTGGTGTCCGGCCTCACCGTCGCCGAAATCGCGCGGGCGTTGCTGCAGAGCGAGGCGGCCGTCGGTCAGCGGATCACCCGCGCCAAGCACAAGGTTCGGCATGCCAACATCCCGCTGCGGGTGCCGCCAGCGGAGCTGTTGCCCGACCGCACACCTCACGTGCTCGCTTGCATCTATTCGGTGTTCACCGAGGGCTACTGGTCGACGGCCGGGCCGGCTGCGATTCGGGACGAACTCTGCACCGAAGGGATCCGGCTGGCCGAGGAGCTGTGTGCGTTGCTGCCCGAGGAACGTGAGGCGCACGCGTTGACTGCTCTGATGCTGCTGCACGATTCGCGCCGCGCGACCCGAGTGGACACCACCGGAGCGTTGGTGCCGCTGGATGAGCAGCCGCGGGCGCAGTGGGAGCGCGGGCGCATCGCCCGCGGGTTGGATCGACTGCGCCGCGCCGAAGGGTCGACCGGCCCCTATCTGCCCCAGGCGGTCATCGCGGCGGTGCATGCCACGGCACCGTCCTGGGAGGCGACGGACTGGACCACCATCTGCGCGGCCTACGACCGACTACTGCAGCTCACCGACTCGCCGGTGGTGTTGGCCAACCGCGCCCTGGCGGTCGGATTCCGCGACGGTCCCGACGCCGGGCTGGCGGCGCTGGAAAAGGTGGCTCACGATCCCCGGCTGACCCGCTCTAACCTGGTGGCGTCGGTGCGGGCGGACCTGCTGCGGCGGGCCGGAAAGCCCGCCGCAGCGGTCGAGTGGTATCGAATCGCGTTGCAGAGCAACGGCTCCGAGCCTGGAAGGCAATTCTTGCGGCGGCGCATCGCCGAGTGCGGCGGGTAGCGCGCGGGATTACGCCTCGGCGAAGTTGCGGGTGACGGCGGGGTCCACCGGGATGCCCGGGCCCGTCGTCGTCGACACGGTGACCTTCTTCAGGTACCGGCCCTTCGACGACGACGGCTTGTGCCGCAGCACTTCCTCTAGCGCGGCCCCATAGTTCTCGGCCAGCTTCTTCTCGTCGAAGGACGCCTTGCCGATCACGAAGTGCAGATTGGCCTGCTTGTCCACCCGGAAGTTGATCTTCCCGCCTTTGATGTCCGCGACGGCCTTGGACACGTCGGGGGTGACGGTCCCGGTCTTGGGGTTGGGCATCAAACCACGCGGCCCCAGGATGCGGGCGATGCGACCGACCTTGGCCATCTGGTCGGGCGTGGCGATCGCGGCGTCGAAGTCCAGAAAGCCACCCTGGATCTTCTCGATCAGGTCGTCACTACCGACGATGTCGGCGCCGGCGGCCTGGGCCTGCTCGGCCTTCTCCCCCACCGCGAACACCGCCACGCGGGCCGTCTTACCGGTGCCGTGCGGCAGGTTGACCGTGCCGCGGACCATCTGGTCGGCCTTGCGCGGGTCGACACCGAGCCGGATCGCCACCTCGACGGTCGCGTCCTGCTTGCTCGAGGACGTCTCCTTGGCGAGCTTGGCCGCCTCCAGCGGGGTGTAGAGGTTGCTGCGGTCGATCTTCTCGGCGGCCGCGCGATAGGTTTTGCTGTTCTTGCTCATTCATCTGTCCAATCTCGTGTTGGGTTGTGGTTGATCGGGCCGAAGCTGGCCCTCCCACGGCTTCTCGTCGCCGAACTATTCGACGGTGATGCCCATCGACCGGGCGGTGCCGGCAATGATCTTCGCGGCGGCGTCGATGTCGTTGGCGTTGAGGTCCGTCTTCTTGGTTTCGGCGATCTCGCGAACCTGGTCCCAGGTGACCTTGGCGACCTTGTTCTTGTGCGGCTCGGCCGAGCCCTTGCCCACGCCCGCAGCCTTGAGCAACAGCTTGGCGGCCGGCGGCGTCTTCAGGGCGAAGGTGAAGCTGCGGTCCTCGTAGACCGTGATCTCCACCGGGATGACCTGTCCGCGCTGGCTCTCGGTCGCGGCGTTGTAGGCCTTGCAGAACTCCATGATGTTGACGCCGTGCTGGCCGAGCGCCGGACCGACCGGCGGGGCCGGGTTGGCCTGTCCCGCCACGATCTGGAGCTTGATCAGCCCGACGACCTTTTTCTTCTTCGGAGGCATGGGGTGTCGCTGTTCCTTCCTTGATTAAATCTTCGAGACCTGGCTGAAGGTCAACTCCACCGGCGTCTCCCGGCCGAAGATCGACACCAGCACCTTGAGCTTCTGCTGCTCGGCGTTGACCTCGCTGATCGTGGCCGGCAGGGTGGCGAAGGGTCCGTCCATCACGGTGACCGATTCGCCCACTTCGTAATCGACCTCCACGACCGGACGCTCCAGGCCACCGGCCTCCGCCGCGGCTGCGGTGCTGGCCGCGCCCTTGGCGGCCTTCTTCGTCGCCCCGGGCGGCAGCAGGAACTTCACCACGTCGTCCAGAGAAAGCGCCGACGGCCGCGACGTCGCACCGACGAACCCGGTCACTCCGGGTGTGTTGCGGACCGCGGCCCAGGAGTCGTCCGTCAAGTCCATGCGCACCAGGATGTAGCCGGGCAGCACCTTGCGATTGACCTGCTTACGCTGGCCGTTCTTGATCTCGGTGACCTCTTCGGTCGGCACTTCCACCTGGAAGATGTAGTCGCCGACGTCCAGGTTCTGCACGCGGGTCTCGAGGTTGGCCTTCACCTTGTTCTCGTAGCCGGCGTAGGAGTGGATGACATACCAGTCGCCGGGCTTGCTACGCAGTTCCGCCTTCAGCGCGGCGGCCGGGTCGACCTCTTCAGCCGGGGCCGCTGCTTCTTCGACAGCGGTGCCTTCCTGTAAGTCCACCGCCTCGCCCGCGGACGTGTCACCGTCGAAGGTCGTCACCGTCTGTAGTCCTTCCTGTCACTGCCTCAGCCGAACACCAGCAGCACGAGCTTGCTCAAGCCCAGATCGGTGCCGCCGACCAGCGCCACCATGAAGGCCAGAAACGCCAGCACCACCGACGTGTAGGTGAGCATCTGCTTGCGGTTCGGCCAGATGACCTTCCGCATTTCGGCTACGACCTGCTTGAGGTAGTTGTAGACGAAAAGAATGGGGTTGGCCGACGCGGCACCGGCCTTCTTCTTGGCCTTTGGGCCGCCCTTGGCCTTGGCGCCCTTGGCGTCCTTCTTGAGGTCCTTCTTCGCGGCGTCCTTCTTGGTGTCCTTCTTGGCGTCCTTTGTGGCGCCCTCCGTCGGGGCCGAGGATTCCTCGGCGTCCTCGTCGGTCTCCACCGCGCGCTGGCGGGACCGCTTACCTGTAGGGCGTTGCGGCCGCGTCGCCGTTTGGGTCACTACGGCCGTCCGACCGCCGCTGTCGCGGTTGTCCTCCGTGTCGCCGCCGTTGCTTGCGGCGCCGTCGGCAACATCGCCTTCGTCGCTCACCGCATGCTCCTTTGTTCGCTAGTTCCCGCGATCCGTCCCGCTAGAGGAGGGACACACTTTCCAGTGTCCACCATGGCACCATACCCATGGTGCGCGCTGGGCAGGGGCGACAGGACTTGAACCTGCAACCTGCGGTTTTGGAGACCGCTGCTCTGCCAGTTGAGCTACGCCCCTAGTATCCGGGGCTTACAT
This sequence comes from Mycobacterium sp. 1423905.2, assembly GCF_001673155.1. GTDB lineage: Bacteria > Actinomycetota > Actinomycetes > Mycobacteriales > Mycobacteriaceae > Mycobacterium. The sequence goes on from NZ_LZLE01000271.1 coordinate 26,138, forward strand.
AGCTCGCGCGCTCCCCGTTCGGCGATCGCGAACCGACGGACAGCGCGCTGGTACTGGGAAAACCCCGACGCCCGAGTGTACATGGGCGGATCAGTCAGATACTAATTGCAGATCGTGATTACGAGGTTCTGACAACCTGGCCGGAATCCATGTCCCATTTGAGCCTGGCCGATTCTTCGCCCTGCTGGCCCATCAGCGTGGTGTAAGCCTCCAACACCAGCTCACCGTTGCCGTCGTGGCAGATGTTCTTGGTCACGACGATGTCGGCGCCGAAACGCTCGGTGACCGAGTGAATGTCCATCCGGGCCCATAACTTGTCACCGGCCAACACCGGCTTGTGGAAGAGGAATCGCTGATCGACCTGGACGATCTGCATCGTCTCCATGCCCACGTCGACGTTCCGGAAGAAGTCCAGCTGGACAAGCTTAGCCAGAATCGTCACGAAGGTCATCGGTGCGACGATCGCGTCGTAGCCGAGTTCGGCGGCCGCCGATTCTTCGTAGAAGGCCGGGTGGTCGCACTTGATCGACTGGGCGAACCTACGCAGCTCCTCGCGGCCCACCAGGAAATAGTCCGGGTATCGCCAGACCATTCCGCGGATATCGGTTTTAAGCGCCATAAGGCTGAGCCAGCTCCTAAGCGAGTTTCGCGGACGCGACGGCGCGGCCGAAGATTTTCTTGCCGCCGGTGGTGGCTGTCAACGCGATGGTGACCGATTTGCTCTCCGGGTCGACCGACTTCACCCGGCCGCTGAAGACCAGCTCGGCGCCCTTGCCGTCGTTGGGCACCGGCACCACCGCGGTGAACCGCACGTTGTATTCGGTAACGGCGCCGGGGTCACCGACCCAGGAGGTGACGTAGCCGCCGCCGATACCCATCGTCAGCATGCCGTGTGCGATCGCGGTGTCCAGTCCCACGACCTTGGCGATCTCGTCGTCCCAGTGAATGGGGTTCAAGTCACCGGAAACCCCCGCGTAGTTCACCAAATCTCCCCGGGTCAGCGGATAGGTCCGCTCCGGAAGCTGGTCGCCAACCTTCACCGAATTGAATTCACGCAGCCGATCGTCGCTGGTGACAAGCTTTATTGTGATGTCTTCGTGGACTCGATACGTCAGGCGCACGGCACGCAGATCATCGTGACCAAGAACATCATCACGAACGAAAACGGTGAAACCGTGCAGGAGACCTACACAACCCTCGCGGGGCGTGCCGGCGAGGATGGGGAAGAAGGATTTTCTAGTGGCGCTGCGTGAATTCAATTCGGTGAAGGTTGGCGACCAGCTTCCGGAGCGGACCTATCCGCTGACCCGGGGAGATTTGG
>NZ_LZLE01000272.1 GCF_001673155.1 Mycobacterium sp. 1423905.2
GGCGCGGTTGGCCGAAGTGGGCGACACCGCGCGCACCCTGCTCGCCGATGTCGACGGATGGGCAGTGGTCGAGGAGGCGGAGGAACCCAGCGCGATCACCACGCTGGCGCCGGTCGACGGTGCCGATCCCGAAGCCGTACGGGCGTGGTTGCTCTCCGAGCGGCGCATTGTCACGACCTACGCGGGGGTGGCCCGGGCGCCTAGGGAACTCTCCGGGCCGGTGCTCAGGATCTCCCCGCACGTGGACACCACGGCCGAGGAGTTGAACGTTTTCGTCGACGAACTGATCGCCGCCACTGCGGCCACTAGCGCCTAGTGACGGATGCTTGAAGCGGCGGCTTCGCAGCAGCCGGTATGGCGTAAGAAAAAAACCAGACTTTTTGGGCACAAAACACGGTGCTTATTAGGCGCGTGTGCGGTAGCTTGTCGCTCCGTAACGCGCGCCGAGTTCGGGTTCGGGATCCTGTGACGGCACGCAGCTCAACGTTGAGTTGGTGAGAAAGGTTGCCGGATGAACTTCTCAGTGTTGCCGCCGGAGATCAATTCGCTCCGAATTTTCCTGGGCGCTGGCCCGGCGCCGATGCTGGAGGCGGCGGCAGCCTGGGATGGTCTGGCCGCTGAGTTGGACGCGGCCGCAGCATCGTTCGGCTCAGTGACCGCAGGGCTGGTGGGCTCCTCGTGGCAAGGCGCGGCCTCGCAAGCCATGGCCGCGGCTGCGGCTCCGTATGCCGGATGGCTGAGCGCGGTGACCGCGCAAGCCGAGCAGACGGCCGCACAGGCCAGGACGATGGCCAGCGCCTTCGAAGCGGTGCGGGCCGCGACGGTGCATCCCGCGATCATTGACGCCAACCGCTCGGGGTTGCTTTCGCTGGTACGAACCAACCTGTTCGGCTTCAACACCCCAGCTATCGCGGCTTTCGAGGCGGCATACGAGGAGATGTGGGCTACCGACGTGGCCGCGATGTTCGACTACTACGCCCAGGCCGCGGCTGCGGTTTCGACGTTGACGCCGTTCGCCCAGCCACTGCAAGGCTTGGCTGGTCTGGTGTCCCAAGTCGCCGGGGGGCCGGCGGCGGCCGCCGCCGCTCCCGCCGCCGCGGCCACGCGGTCCCTGCAACTCTCCCTCGGTTGGGCGAATCTGGGCGCTGGCGACTTCGGCTTCGGCAACCTCGGCTCGGGCAACATCGGCAATGGCAACTTCGGCCTCTCCAACCTCGGGTCGGCAAATCTGGGTGACTGGAATATCGGATTAGGCAATCTTGGTACCTCGAACATTGGGCTGGGCAACTTCGGCTTCGGGAACCAGGGTTTCGCCAACTCCGGCAATTTCAACATCGGCTTGGGTAACACCGGTAACAACAACATCGGCATCGGGCTTACCGGCAACAACCAATTCGGCATCAATCTGAACTCCGGCGCCGGCAACATCGGTTTGTTCAACTCGGGCACCGGTAATATCGGGTTCTTCAACTCCGGTACCGGAAACTACGGTCTGTTCAACTCCGGCAGCTTTAACACCGGCATCGGAAACTCCGGTATAGCCAACACCGGATTCTTCAACCCTGGCTCGATCAACACCGGAGCATTCAATGCCGGCGTCGCCAATACCGGCACCTACAACGCCGGCAGCTTCAATACGGGCGACGTCAACCCAGGTTCGTACAACACCGGCAGCTTCAATATCGGCAACACCAACACCGGCTATTCCAACTGGGGCAATTACAACACCGGTGCATTCAACAGCGGCAACATGAATAACGGCTTCGGGTGGACCGGCGACCAGCAGGGCGGGGTCTATTTCGCGGTCACCACGCCGGACATCCAACTGCCCCCGGTCGACATCTCGCAGATCTTGGTCGGCGCATTCGATCTGCCGCAGATCAACGTCCCGCCGATCCACATCGGCCCCTTCGTGTCACCCGAAGCACTGGTGGGTGCGTTCAACCTGCCTCAGATCACCGTCCCGCCGATCAACGTCGGAGCGTTCCTGTCGCCGGTGGCCTCGCTCAGCGCGTTTCAGACGCCGGCGATCACCTTGCCGTCGGTCAGTGTTCCGTCCGGTGCGACGCTGGCGAATCTCATGCTGGGCGCGTTCCAGACGCCGGCGATCACCTTGCCGTCGGTCAGTGTTCCGTCCGGTGCGACGCTGGCGAACCTCGTGGTGGGCGCGTTCCAGCTGCCGGAGATAACGATTCCGCCGGTCAATATCGCCTCCGGGTCGTTGCCACCGATCAGCGTGGGAGGATTCAGCCTGCCGCAGATCAATACGCCGGCAATAACGGTTCCCGGGATTCAACTACCGGAGATAACCATACCGGAATTCAATACGCCGCTGATAAAGATCACGCCGTGGAGCTTGCCCTCGATAACGGTCCCCAACTTCAGTTTCCCAACAAT
>NZ_LZLE01000273.1 GCF_001673155.1 Mycobacterium sp. 1423905.2
TCGCTGCGACTGGACGCCAACGACATGCGGGCCATGGGGGTCGAGATCGACGTCGTGGACGCCGATCCGCAGGCCGCGGAGGGCTGCGAATTGGTCCTGGTGCTCGGCGGCGACGGCACCTTCTTGCGCGCGGCCGAGCTGGCCCGCAACGTCGGCATCCCGGTATTGGGCGTCAACCTCGGCCGCATCGGGTTTCTGGCCGAGGCCGAGGCCGAGGCGATCGACCTGGTGCTGCAGCACGTCGTCGCCAAGGACTACCAGGTGGAGAACCGGTTGACCCTGGACGTCGCCGTGCGCCAAGGCGGCAGGACCATCGATCAAGGCTGGGCGCTCAACGAAGCCAGCCTGGAAAAGGGACCCCGGTTGGGCGTGCTCGGCGTCGTAGTCGAGATCGACGGGCGCCCGGTGTCGACGTTCGGCTGCGACGGCGTGTTGGTGTCCACCCCGACGGGATCGACCGCGTATGCGTTCTCCGCGGGCGGCCCGGTGTTGTGGCCCGACCTAGAAGCCATCCTGGTGGTGCCCAACAACGCGCACGCGCTGTTCAGCCGGCCGATGGTGACCAGCCCGGATGCCATCATCGCGGTCGAGATCGAGGCGGGCGGCCACGACGCCCTGGTGTTCTGCGACGGCCGCCGGGAGATGCTGGTTCCGGCCGGTAGTCGCCTGGAAATCACGCGCTGCAACACGCCGGTCAAGTGGGCCCGATTGGACAGCGCGCCGTTCACCGACCGGCTGGTGAAGAAGTTCCGGTTACCGGTGACCGGGTGGCGCGGGCAGTAGTCGCGTGCTGACCGAGATCCGGATTGAATCGCTGGGCGCGATCAGCATCGCCACCGCCGAGTTCGATCGGGGCTTGACCGTGCTCACCGGCGAGACGGGCACCGGCAAGACCATGGTGGTCACCGGGCTGCACCTGCTCGGCGGCGCGCGCGCCGACGCCAGCCGGGTTCGGTCCGGCGCTGAGCGCGCGGTTGTCGAAGGCCGTTTCACCACAACGGATCTGGATGAAGCGGCGGCCGCGCATCTCGGTGAGATCCTGGACGCCTCCGGTGCCGAACGCGACGAGGACGGTAGCGTGATCGCGCTGCGCTCGGTCAACCGGGACGGGCCGTCGCGCGCCTACCTGGGCGGTCGCAGTGTGCCCGCCAAGTCGCTGAGCGGGTTCACCAACGAACTACTCACCCTGCACGGCCAAAACGATCAGCTGCGGCTGATGCGGCCCGAGGAACAGCGTGGCGCGTTGGACCGGTTCGCCGCCGCCGGGGCCGTGCTCGAGCGCTACCGCAAGTTGCGCGACGCGTGGCTCTCGGCCCGTCGTGACCTCATCGACCGTCGTGACCGAGCCCGCGAACTGGCCCAGGAAGCTGACCGGCTCAAATTCGCGCTCAACGAGATCGACACCGTCGACCCGCAGCCGGGTGAAGACGATGCGCTGGTCGCCGAGATCGTGCGTCTTTCGGAATTGGACACGCTTCGGGAGGCGGCGCTGACCGCACGGGCCGCGTTGGGCGGTGACTCCGATGACAGCGAAGGGCCTACTGCGGCAACCGGTTTGGGTCAGGCCAGAGCGGCGCTGCAGGCGACCGACGATGCCACCTTGCAGGCGTTGGCGACCCAGATCGGAGAAGCGTTGACCGTCGTCGTGGATGCCATCGGCGAATTGGGCGCCTACGTCGACGATCTGCCCGCCGATGCCAGCGCCTTGGATACGAAGCTGGCGCGCCAAGCCGAATTGCGCACGCTGACCCGCAAATACGCCGCCGACATCGACGGCGTTCTGCGCTGGGCCAACCAATCGCGCGAGCGGCTGGCTCAGCTCGACGTCTCCGAAGAGGGCCTGGCCGCGCTGGAACGCCATGTCGACGACCTCGGACGCCAATTAGGTTCGGCTGCAATCGAACTCAGCAAGGTTCGGCAGAAGGCAGCCAAACGCCTGGCCAAAGAAGTCACCGCGGAGCTATCCGGACTGGCCATGGGCGATGCCGAGTTCACGATCGGTGTGACCACCGAACCGGCCGAACCCGACGATCCTGCCGCCCTCAAACTGCCCACCGAGGAATTGGTTCGCGCGGGGGCGGATGGCATCGACGCGGTGGAGTTCGGCT
>NZ_LZLE01000274.1 GCF_001673155.1 Mycobacterium sp. 1423905.2
GCCGTCGACCAGACCGCGCGCGGCCTGGACATGTCGGCCGCAGCGCTGGCCGCCATGCGCCGCGAGCAGCCGCTACCGCACGGGCTACGCCAACTGGTGGGCGACCTCTTTGCCGCTGGTGCGGCGGTGGACTTCTCGGTGCTCTACCCCACCGGGCGGCTGGTCGACGCGACGCTGCCGGCCTGGGCGCACCGCCGGCTGATGCTGCTGGAAAGCACCGATCGCCTCGCGCACACCCACGCCATCGCCGTCCACCCGCTACTCGGTTCTCACGTGCGGCTGCCCGAAGAGCCCGAACGGCACGTCTGGCAGAGCGACATCGGCACCGACGCGCTGCCCTGGCTGGAGGATCACCAGATCCACGGGGCACCTGCCCTGCCCGGCGCCGCGTACTGCGAAATGGCGTTGACCGCGGCCCGCACTGTCCTGGGCGACGCAGCCGAAGTGACCGACGTCAACTTCGAGCAACTGCTGCTGCTCGACGCGGAAACTTCCGTCGGCACCACCGCGACCGTCGAAGCGCCCGGAGTGGTTTCGTTCACGGTCGAGACGACTCTCGGTGGGGAACGTTCGCGACGGGCGTCGGCCGTCCTGCGCTCGGTCAAAGAAGAAGAGGTGCCGGCCGGCCACGACATCGAAGCCCTGCTGGCCAGCCACCAGAATCCCATCCCGGGTGACGACCTGCGCCAAGACGCCGACCTGCGCGGCATCCAGTTCGGACCCGCATTCTGCGGACTGGCCACCGCATACACCTCCGAAACGGACGACACCCTGCTGGCCGAGGTGGGCCTGCCGGTTTCCATTCGCTCCCAACAGGGCGGCTACGGAATACATCCGGCACTGCTCGACGCGTGCTTCCAGTCGGTGGCGGCCCACCCCAGCGTCCGCAACGTCGGCAATGGCGGTTTGTTGTTGCCCTTGGGCGTCAGCCGCATTCGCTCCTACGGCCCGGCGCGCAACGCACGGTACTGCCACACGACCGTCACTCCCGCCGGCAGCGGGGTGGACGCCGACATCGACATCCTCGACGACAACGGCGCGGTGTTGTTGTCCGTGCGCGGCTTGCAGATGGGCACCGGCGCCTCGCCGAGCGATGAACGCTATCGCGTGCTGAGCGAACGGTTGCTGGCGATCGAATGGCACGAGCGCGAGCTGCCCGAGAAGACCGTCACCGATCCGGGCAACTTCTTGTTGATCAGCACCTCAGACGGCGCGGGCATGATGGCCACCCAGCTCACCGACGCCTTGAAGATGCACGACGCGCAGAGCACGACCATGTCGTGGCCGCTGCGCGGTGACCACGACGCCGTCGCCCAACGGCTGCGCGAACAATTCGAGACCGCCGGGTTCTCCGACTTAATCGTGCTGACCGAGCGGCAAGCCGGTGCAGATCGAGACTCCATCGATCGGGGGGCCGAGTACGTCAAGCTGGCCGTGCGGATCGCCCGCGAGTTGCCTGAGCTGGTCGGCCAGTCGCCTCGGCTCTACGTCATGACCCGCAACGCCCAAACGGTGTTGGCAGAGGACCGCCCCAACCTGGAGCAGGGCGGTCTGCGCGGCCTGCTGCGGGTGATCGGCGCCGAGCACCCGCACTTGAAGGTCAGTTACATCGACGTCGACGACGCGACGGGCGCCGACCAGGTGGCCCGTCAGCTCCTGCTGGCAACCGACGAAGACGAGACGGCCTGGCGCAACGACCAGTGGTATACGGCCCGTTTGTACCCGACACCGCTGCGGCCGGACGAACGCCACACCACCGTCGTCGAACACCAGGAACAGGGCATGCGGGTGCAGGTTCGCACGCCCGGTGACCTGCAGACGATGGAGTTCACCGCCTTCGACCGGGTGCCTCCCGGGCCGAACGAGATCGAGGTCTCGGTCAGCGCCTCCAGCATCAACTTCGCCGACGTCCTGGCGGCCTACGGTCGCTGCCCCACCTTCGACGGCAAGCAGCCACCGCTCGGCCTGGACTTCGCCGGTGTGGTGACCGCGGTGGGCCCCGAGGTCACCGACCACCAAGTGGGTGACCACGTGGGCGGCCTGTCCCCCGACGGCTGCTGGTCCACCTTTGTCACCTGCGACGCACGTCTGGCCACCAAGCTGCCCGAGGGACTGACCGATGCACAGGCCGCCGCGGTGACCACGGCGTCGGCCACCGCGTGGTACGGCCTGGTGGAGCTGGCCCGCATCCGGGCGGGCGACAAGGTGCTCATCCACTCCGGGACCGGCGGGGTGGGTCAGGCGGCCATCGCGATCGCGCGCGCCGCCGAGGCCGAGATCTACGCCACCGCCGGCAGCGAAAAGCGGCGACAAATTCTGCGCGACATGGGAATCGAGCATGTGTACGACTCCCGCAGCACCGAGTTCGCCGAGCAGATCCGCCGCGACACCGACGACTACGGCGTCGATATCGTCCTCAACTCCGTCACCGGCGCCGCCCAATTAGCCGGGATCAAGCTGCTGGCCATGGGCGGGCGGTTCGTCGAGATCGGCAAGCTCGACATCTACTCGGACACCAAGGTCGGCCTCTTCCCGTTCCGGCAGAACCTCGCTTTCTACGGCGTCGACTTGGCGCTCATGTCACGCACGCATCCCGCACACGTCCGGGGCCTGTTGAACTCGGTGTATCAGCAGACGGCCAAGGGCCTGCTGCCGCTGCCCCAAGCCACCCACTACCCGCTGGCCGAGGCGGCCACCGCGGTGCGGGTCATGGGTGCGGCCGAACACACCGGCAAGCTGATCCTCGACGTTCCGCATTCGGGTCGGAGCAGCGTCGTACTGCCGCCCGAACATGCACGTGTCTTCCGCGGGGACGGCTCCTACCTCATCACCGGTGGTCTGGGCGGCCTCGGCTTGTTCCTCGCCGAGAAGATGGCCACCGCCGGAGCCGGCCGTATCGTCCTCAGCTCCCGCTCCCAACCCAGCCAGAAAGCGCTGGAAACGCTTGAGCTGATCCGCGCCATTGGCTCGGACGTGGTGGTGGAGTGCGGAGACATCGCCGAGGCGGGCACCGCGGAAAGGTTGGTGGCCACCGCCACCGCCACCGGCTTGCCGTTGCGTGGGATCCTGCACGCCGCCGCGGTCGTCGAGGACGCCACGTTGCCGAACATCACCGACGAGCTGATCGAACGGGACTGGGCGCCCAAGGTGCACGGTGCCTGGCATCTGCACGAAGCTCTGCAGAACGCTCAGGCAAACGACACCCTGGACTGGTTCTGCTCGTTCTCGTCGGCTGCGGCCCTGGCCGGTTCGCCCGGTCAAGGCGCCTACGCGGCGGCCAACAGCTGGCTGGACGCGTTCACGCTGTGGCGGCGCGCGCAGGGCCTGCCGGCCACCTCCATCGCGTGGGGCGCCTGGGCGGAGATCGGTCGGGGTACGGCGTACGCCGAAACTTCCGGTGACGCGATCGAACCGGACGAAGGTGCCTACGCCTTCGAAGTCCTGCTGCGGCACGACCGGGCGTACACCGGCTATGCCCCGATCAACGGCTCGGCCTGGCTGTCGGCCTTCGCTCAGCGCAGCCCGTTCGCCGAGGCTTTCAAGTCGGCCGGCAAGGGGCGCTCGGGTAGCAGCAAGTTCCTGGCCGAGCTCGTCGAGCTCGACCGCGAGGAATGGCCCGCCCGGTTGCGCCGCATGATTTCTGAGCAGGTGGGCCTGATTCTGCGTCGCGCCGTCGACGTCGACCGGCCGCTTTCCGAGTTCGGTCTGGACTCGTTGGGGAACCTCGAACTGCGCACCCACATCGAGTCCGAGGTCAAGATTCGAGTCACCACGACGGACATCACGACAGTCCGCGGCCTGGCAGATCACCTTTACGACGAATTGACATCAAAAGGCGACATAGCAACACCCTCATGAGGTAGAAAAGGACGAGCGCCACTGTTTGACAGTTGGCTGATATCGAGGAGGAAGCGTGATCATAGGCGGGGGATCAGCAGACGTCACTCTCGGCGTAGGAATCGTCTACGACTGGGAGCCAGGACCGGGTTCGGTCGTGACGTGGCAGCCAACACCGGCCTCGCGCGCGAAAGCCAAGCAAGCACCGATCGTTGACGTGCCCCCGAGTTCCATGCAAGCCGGCCATTTGCGCGGATATGTGGAATTCGGCGAGCGTGGCCTCGACTATTCGCGGCTGGTTATGGGCTCTTGGGAGATTCCGGGCAAGTGCGACATTCGTACGATGACGCACGTCATCAATGCGCATGTCCGCCGGCACGAGACGTACCGCAGCTGGTTCGAGTACAACGGGCCGAAAGAAATCATTCGGCACAAAATTCAGAACCCTCGCGACATTCAACTGGCTCCGATTCAGCATGGTCAGTTGACGCAGCCGGAATGGCGTGACCTGGTTATCTCAACGCCGGCTCCGCTGGAATGGGACTGCTTCCGGTTCGGCCTGATTCAGCACGAGAACCACTGCTCGCTCTTTGCGATTGTGGACCACCTGCACTGCGACCCCGCCGTGGTTTCGTCGCTGTACGTCGAGATCCTCACCAACTACCGCGCGCTGCTTGAAGGCAAACCGCCGCTGGTCATGCCGGAGCCGGGTAGCCACGACAACTTCTGCATCCGCGAAGCGAAGACTGCGGCCGACTGCACTCTGGACTCCCCCGACGTCCGCAAATGGATCGACTTCGCGGAGAACAACGGTGGCGGGCTGCCGGAGTTTCCGTTGCCGCTGGGTGAGCAGACGCTGACTTGCGGTGGGGACATTCTCATCGAGAAGCTGCTGACGCCTGAGCAAACGGCGAAGTTCGAAGCCCGGTGCATGGCAGCCCAAGCCCGCTTCAGCGGTGGGCTGTTCGGCTGCGTCGCATTGGCCCACCACGAACTGACCGGCCAGGAAACCTATTTCGGTATGACGCCGGTTGACAAGCGCACCTCGCCCGAGGAGTACCTGTCGATGGGCTGGTTCACCGGGGCGGTGCCTTACACCGTGGCGATCGACCCGAACTCGTTCGAAGAAACAGCCCGTTCCACGCAGGCCTCATTCGACGAGAACATGAATATGGCGAATGTGCCCTACGAGCGGGTCCTGGAATTGGCGCCATGGTTGAAGCGGAATTCATCGCAATTCTTCATGACCAATTACATGGACGCCGGTCTGCCGCCTCTTTCTGCAGTTGTCGCCACCGCGCTGAAAGGTGCGAATGCGACGGCCTACAACGACGGCCGGAATCCGGCTTACCTGTACTTCTCGGTGATCCGTCTTTTCGACGAGGTTTCCGTCATGGTGAACTTCCCGAATAACCCGGTTGCGCGCGAGTCGGTGACCCGCTATCTCGAGGTCCTCAAGTCCGTGTTCGAGCGGGCCGCCGAGGGTCAGTACGCAAACGCGGCAGTTCAGGTGGCACGATAAAGAATCGACAAACTCGGCTTTGCGTCCTCCCCGCCGAACTGGGAAAAGGGACGTAAAGTCGGGAAAGTCGATAAGCCGACTTTTCGCACCGTAGGTTAAGTAAGACCGGGAATTGCGCCGACCCTGAATTGCGACGTCAGCAAAGTCGCTGACGGCAATATTCTCGTCCGGCGAGGACGACCGCCATGGTCCTGCGGCACCGAGAGATGAAGCATATGACGCGGGCACACGGTGCGTGTGCGGTTTTCAAAAAATCGCCTGCCCGCTTTTGTCCCCATCAAGCCGCCGCACGTAAGGAACGACGGGCGGCACTCGCTGCCCAACCAGGTCAAACCCCAGCTGAGGGGGCATGCCGGGCGCAGGTGGGCAGAACTTTTTAGTACGTCCGCACGATTTTTCCACATCGTGCGGGTCGAGCAGATACGCTGCTGAACAGTCACGAACTGCAGTGGGCTTCGACGCGGGGGTGGTAGCCGGCGTAGGCCAGCCGCCCGGTTCCCTGGGCCCGGAACGAGACAATTGGCACCGCTTCGGGGAGGGCCCATGCCACCAGGAAGCCGCTGACTCAAACCCGTAGGGAGAGGTGAACGACCGTGGACAGGACTGGTGTCACTCCTGTTGCCGTGATCGGTATGGCATGCCGGTTGCCGGGAGGCATCGACTCCCCTGAGGCGTTGTGGGAAGCGTTGCTGCGTGGCGACGACTTCGTTACCGAAGTTCCCTCCCATCGCTGGGATGTGGAGGAATTTTATGACCCCGAGCCGGGCGTGCCCGGTCGCACCGTGTGCAAGTGGGGCTCCTTCTTAGACGACGTGGCCGACTTCGACCCCGAGTTCTTCGGTATCACCGAGCGTGAAGCGACCGAGATGGACCCGCAACACCGGTTGCTGCTGCAGACCTCCTGGGAGGCGATGGAGCACGGCGGCCTGACCCGTGATGCCCTGACCGGCGTGCGGACCGGCGTGTTCGTGGGCCTGATGCACGACGACTACCTGTTCATGCACGCCGCCGCGGACACCTTGAGCGGGCCCTACGGGTACATGGGTAACAGTTTCGCCATGGGCTCGGGCCGCATCTCGTATGCGATGGGGCTGACCGGACCGGCGATGACCGTCGACACCGCGTGCTCGTCGGGGCTGTCGGCAATCCACCTGGCCTGCCAGAGCCTGCACGACGGCGAAAGCGACATCGCTTTGGCCGGTGGCGCTTCGGTCACCTTGGAACCCCGCAAGGCCGCCTCAGGCTCGGCCATCGGCATGTTGTCCCCCACCGGGCACTGCCACGCGTTCGACGTCCAAGCCGACGGCTTCGTGTCCGGTGAAGGCGCGGTGATGATGCTGCTCAAGCGCCTCGAGGATGCGCAGCGAGATGGCGACCGAGTCCTGGCCGTGGTGCGTGGCACCGCCGCCAATCAGGACGGTCGCACCGTCAACATCGTCACCCCCTCGTTGCCCGCTCAGGTCGAGGCATACCGGGCGGCGCTGGCGGCAGGCAACGTTGACCCCACGACGGTTGGCATGGTCGAGGCACACGGCACCGGCACTCCGATCGGTGACCCGATCGAATACGCCAGCTTGGCCGAGGTTTACGGGACGAGCGGCCCCTGCGCTCTGGCGTCGGTCAAGACCAACTTCGGTCACACGCAGTCAGCCGCCGGCGCGCTGGGCCTGATGAAAGCTGTCCTGTCGGTGCAGCACGGCGTGATCCCGCAGAACCTGCACTTCACCCAGATGCCGGACAAGTTCGCCGAAATCAAAACCAATCTCTTTGTCCCGCAAGAGAATACCCCGTGGCCGATCGAGGCGACGCCGCGCCGGGCGGCGGTGTCGTCGTACGGGTTCTCCGGCACCAATGTGCACGCGGTCTTGGAACAAGCCCCAACGCACCCGACCACCGTCGAGGCCGACGACAGCACCGCTCTGGACGGCGTGCTGATCTTCCCGTTGTCGGCGTCCTCAGAGGACGCGCTGCGCCAGACAGCGGCCCGGCTCGCCGACTGGGTCGACGCCCAAGACGACCTCGACATCTCCAACCTGGCCTACACGCTGGCTCGTCGCCGCACCCCGCGCGCGGTGCGCACCACCGTCCTCGCCGACAGCCGCGCACAGCTGACTGACGCGCTGCGCGAGATCGCCACCGGCGAGGTGCCCTACCCGCCGGCCATCGGCCAGGACGACAAGGGCCCGGTGTGGGTGTTTTCCGGGCAAGGCTCGCAATGGGCCGAGATGGGCAAGGATCTGCTGGCCACCGAGCCGGTGTTCGCCGCCACCATCGCCGAAATCGAGCCGCTGATCGCCGCCGAATCCGGCTTCTCGGTGACCGAGGCAATGACCGCCCCAGAGAAGGTCACCGGCATCAACCGCGTCCAGCCCACCCTGTTCGCCATGCAGGTCGCGCTGGCCGCCACCATGAAGGCCTACGGTGCTACCCCCGGCGCCGTCATCGGCCACTCCCTGGGCGAATCCGCCGCCTCGGTGGTCGCCGGCGCCCTGTCGCTGGAAGACGGCGTCAAGGTCATCTGCCGCCGCTCCCAACTGATGACCCGCATCTCTGGCGCCGGAGCCATGGCCTCGGTCGAATTGCCTGCCGAAGAGGTCATCACGCAATTGGTCGCGCGGGGTGTCAGTGACGTCGTGGTGGCGGTGGTCGCCTCGCCACAGTCCACCGTGATCGGCGGCGACACCCAGACCGTGCGCGACCTGCTCGCCGCGTGGGAGGAGCGCGACGTGCTGGCCCGCGAGGTGGCCGTCGACGTGGCCTCGCACTCCCCGCAGGTCGACCCGATCCTCGACGAGTTGTACGACGTGCTGGCCGACCTCGAACCGCTCGAGGCGCAGGTGCCCTACTACTCGGCGACCTCCTTCGACCCGCGCGAAGAGCCGTACTGCGACGCCGGCTACTGGGCCGACAACCTGCGCCACACCGTGCGCTTCGCCGCCGCGGTGCAGGCCGCCCTCGAAGACGGCTTCCGCGTCTTCACCGAGTTGTCTCCACACCCGCTGCTGACGAATGCGGTCGACCAGACCGCCCGTAGCCTGGACAAGTCAGCCGCCGCCCTGGCCGCCCTGCGCCGCGAGCAGCCGCTACCCCACGGCCTGCGCGGGCTGGTGGGTGACCTGTACACCGCCGGTGCCGCGGTCGACTTCTCCGCGCTCTACCCCAGCGGACGGCTGCTCGACGCGCCATTACCCAGCTGGAATCAGCGCTCGCTGCTCCTGGCGACCAACGGCTTGGATTCGGTCGCGCGCCGCAGCGCGCTGGTGCCCGCACATCCATTGATGGGTGTCCACGTACGCCTGCCCGAAGAACCGGAACGTCACGTGTGGCAGGGCGAGGTCGGCACCAAGGCCGTTCCCTGGCTGGCCGATCACGAAATCCGTAATTCGGCCGCCCTGCCCGGCGCCGCCTACTGCGAGATGGCGCTGGTCGCCGCTCGTACCGTACTCGGCGACACGGCCGAAGTTCGCAACCTGCGCTTCGAGCACTCGCTGGAACTCGACGAAGTGACCCCGGTCGGCATCACCGCGACGTTTGAAGCGCCGGACGTCGTCGCGTTCACCGCGGAAAGCAACCGCGAGGGCCGCTACGAACGGCAGGCCACCGCCCTGCTGCACGCCGCCGACCCGTCGGACGAGCCTGCGGTGCACAACATCGCCGAATTGCTGGCCAAGCACCCACGCCCGGTGGACGGCGATGAGATCCGCAAATGGATGGACAAGCGGGGCCACCGACTCGGAGCGGCGTTCACCGGCCTCGGCGGCGCGCACATCGCCGAAAGCGCCGGTAACACCGTGCTGGCCGAGGTGTCGCTGCCCGGCCCACTTCGTCCCCAACAAGGCACCTACGGCCTGGTGCATCCGGCGCTGCTGGACGCGTGCTTCCAGGCGGTGGCGGCACATCCGAGTGTGGGGAGCCACGACAGCGCCGCCTCGGGTGGATTGCTGGTGCCGTTGAGCATTCGTCGGCTGCGCGCCTACAGCTCAGCCCGGCACGCGCGGTACTGCTATGCCACCGTGACCGCCTGCGGCGCCGCCGGGGTGGAGGCCGACCTCGACATCGTCGACGAGAACGGCGCCGTATTGATGGCCGTGCGAGGCCTGCAACTGGGCACCGGCGCGTCGCCGGACAGCGAGCGCCGCCGCGTGCTGAGCGAGCGGCTGTTGACCATCGAATGGCAACCCCGCGAGCTGCCCGAGAAAACCGTCACCGAGCCCGGCGCTTGGTTGCTGGTCAGCACTTCCGACACCGCCGACCTGACCGCAACCGCGCTCACCGACGCACTCAAAGTGCACGACGCGCAAGCCACCACCCTGTCGTGGCCGTTTGCCGGCGACCACGCCGCCCACGCCCAGCAGTTGCGCAGCGAACTCGAGGCGGGCGCGTTCCACGGCGTGGTGCTGCTCACCGCGCCGCAACACAGCGCCGATAGGGAGGCAGCAGACCGCGGCGGGCAGTACGTCGAACACGTGGTCCGAATCGCTCGCGAGCTGCCGGAACTGCTCGGCTCACCCCCGCGGCTGTATGCGTTGACGCGCAATGCGCAGACGGTGCTGGCCGACGACCGCGCCAACCTCGAGCAAGGCGGCCTGCGCGGCCTGCTGCGGGTGATCAGCTCGGAGAATCCGCACCTGAAAGTGAGCTACATCGATATCGATGAGCAGACCGGGGCGGAGCAGGTGGCGCGCCAATTGTTGTTGGCCACCGACGAGGACGAGACCGCGTGGCGCAACGATGAGTGGTACACCGCCCGAATGCTGCCCAGCCCGTTGCAGCCCGAGGAACGTCGCACCGCCATCGTCGACCACGACGAAGCCGGGGTGCGTCTCCAGATCCGTACTCCGGGCGACCTGGAGACCTTGGAGTTCGCCGCGTTCGACCGGGTGCCGCCGGGTCCCGGCGAGATCGAGGTCGCAGTCTGCGCGTCCAGCGTCAACTTCGCCGACGTGCTGGCCACTTTCGGCCGCTACCAGACATTCGACGGGAAACTGCCCGAGCTGGGCATGGACTTCGGCGGCGTGGTGACCGCGGTCGGCTCCGACGTCACCGACCACCAGGTCGGCGACCATGTCGCCGGCCTGTCCAACAACGGCTGCTGGGCCACCTTCCTCAACTGCGACGCGCGCCTGGCCGCTACCGTCCCCGACGGCATCACCGACGCCCAGGCGGCCGCGGCCACCACCGCCTACGCCACCGCGTGGTACGCCCTGCACGATCTGGCGCGGATCCGCTCCGGAGACAAGGTGTTGATCCACTCCGCGACCGGTGGGGTGGGACAGGCGGCCATCGCCATCGCGCGCGCCGCCGGCGCCCAGATCTTCGCCACCGCCGGCAGCCCGGAGCGTCGGAAGATGCTGCAAGACATGGGAATCGAGCATGTCTATGACTCCCGGAGCACGTCGTTCGCCGAAGAGATCCGCCGTGACACTGACGGCTACGGCGTCGACATCGTGCTCAACTCCCTGACCGGCGCCGCCCAGCAGGCCGGGATCAAACTGCTTGCCCTCGGTGGACGTTTCATCGAGATCGGCAAGCGCGACATCTACTCCAACACTCGACTGGAGTTGTTCCCCTTCCGCCAGAACCTCGCTTTCTACGGCGTCGACCTCGCCTTGATGGCCGAGAGTCATCCCGCTCAGGTGGGAACCTTGCTGAGCACGGTCTACCAGCAGGTCGCGAGCGGGGCGCTGCCGCCGCCGCAGATCACCCGCTACCCCATGGCGGACGCGGCGACGGCAATCCGGGTGATGGGTGCGGCCGAGCACACCGGCAAGCTCATCCTCGACATCCCGCATGTCGGGCGCAGCAGCGTCGTGATGCCGCCCGAGCAAGCCCCGGCATTCCGCTCCGACGGCTCCTACCTCATCACCGGTGGGCTTGGCGGGCTGGGCTTGTTCTTGGCCGAGAAGATGGCGAGCGCCGGCGCCGGCCGCATTGTGCTCAGTTCACGTTCACAGCCTTCGCAAAAGGCTTTGGAGACAATCGAAATGGTCCGGTCAATCGGGTCCGACGTGGTCGTGGAGTGCGGCGACATCGCCGAGGCCGGCACCGCCGAGCGGCTGGTGGCCACCGCAACTGCCACCGGTCTGCCGTTGCGCGGGGTGCTGCATGCCGCCGCTGTGGTCGAGGACGCCACCTTGCCCAACATCACCGAGGAATTGATTCGCCGCGACTGGGCGCCCAAGGTGCATGGGGCGTGGAATCTGCACGAGGCGACCGCCGGGCAGCCGTTGGACTGGTTCTGCTCGTTCTCATCGGCCGCGGCGCTGGTCGGTTCGCCCGGCCAGGGGGCGTACGCGGCAGCCAACAGCTGGCTGGACGCATTCACCCACTGGCGGCGGGCCCAAGGCTTGCCGGCCACCTCGATCGCCTGGGGCCCGTGGGGTGAGATCGGCCGCGCGACGTCCTTCGCCGAGGCGGCCGGCGACGCCATTCAGCCCGAAGAAGGCGCCTACGCCTTCGAGGCTTTACTGCGGCACAACCGCGCCTACACCGGCTACGCCCCAGTCATCGGATCACCGTGGCTCAACGCGTTCGCCCAGCACAGTCCGTTCGCCGAGGCGTTCAAAGCCACGGCCAAGCACGCGGGCAACAGCAAGTTTCTCAACGAACTGGACAGGCTGCCGCAGGAGGAATGGCCGGCCCGACTGCGTCGCATGGTTTCCGAGCAGATCGGGTTGATCCTGCGCCGCACCATCGACGTCGACCGGATGCTGACCGAGTACGGGCTCGACTCACTGAGCAGCCAGGAACTGCGCACCCGGATCGAGTCCGAAACCGGGATCCGCATCACCGCCACCAACATCAACACGACGGTGCGCAGCCTGGCCGACCTGCTGTACGACGAGCTGACCTCCGCCTGACGTCGATGAAATTTGTGCTGGCGACGCATGGCACCCGCGGCGATGTCGAGCCATGTGCCGCAGTCGGTATGGAACTGCTCCGCCGCGGACACGACGTCTGCATGGCGGTGCCGCCCAACCTCATCGGGTTCGTCGAGGCCGGAGGATTGACCGGCGTCGCGTACGGACCGGACTCCGGCATACAGATCAATCAAGTTGCGGCGTTCGTCCATAACCTCACCAAGGCGCAGAATCCCTTCAACCTGGCGCAGGCGGGTAAGCAGCTGTTCGTCGAAGGCTGGGCCGAGATGGGCAAGACGCTGACCGAGCTGGCCGACGGCGCCGACTTGCTGATGACCGGTCAGACCTATCACGGTGTGGTGGCGAATGTCGCCGAGTACCACGGCATTCCGCTCGCCGCGCTGCACCACTTCCCGATGCACGTCAACGGGCAGGTGGGGCTGCCGTCGGTACCGATGCCTTCCGAGGTCGCCCGCACCGTCGGTAAAGCGTCCTGGCGGCTGTACTCCTACACCACCAAGGACGCCGACCGCGCCCAGCGACGCGAACTGGGCCTGCCACCGGCATCAGCCCCGGCGCTCACACGGATCGTCAATTCCGGGGCGCCGGAAATTCAGGCCTACGACCCGGCAATGTTTCCCGGAATCGTCGAAGAGTGGAACGGGCGGCGGCCCTTCGTCGGTGCGCTGTCGATGCAGTTGCACACCGAACCCAACCACGACCTGGAATCATGGATCGCGGCCGGAACGCCGCCGATCTACTTCGGTTTCGGGAGCACGCCGGTGCAATCGCCGGCCGAGACAGTCGCGATGATCGCGGACGTGTGCGCCGAATTGGGCGAGCGTGCGCTCATCTACTCCCCCGCCGACCAGCCCGTCGTCCGGCAACCCGAACACGTGAAACTTGTTGGGTTGATCGACTACTCGGCGATCCTGCCGCAGTGCCGGGCGGTGGTCCACCACGGCGGGGCGGGCACCACCGCCGCGGGTCTACGCGCCGGGATGCCCACCCTCATCCTCTGGGTCACGTCCGATCAGCCGTTCTGGGCGGCCCAGGTGCAGCAGCTGAAAGTCGGTCGAGG
>NZ_LZLE01000275.1 GCF_001673155.1 Mycobacterium sp. 1423905.2
CGAACCAATCGTCGTCGCTGTCGGGGTTGCCCGGCCGGCCACCCGGGAGGATGTCGGCCAACCCCATCGCCGCGGCCAGCGCTGCGCCCACTTCGCCCTGGCGCAGCAGGTGCGATTCGTCGCCGCCGATTAAGAGGATCTCACCGGCCACATCCGCGGTGACGGCCGCGGCGAAGGCAGCCGCGACATCGCGCACGTCGACGGTGTGCACCCGACCGTCGGTGGGCAGCGCGCTTTCGAAGAACAGCGCATCGGCGCTGAACGGCATGGCACCCAGGTCGACGCTCATCACCGCGGCCAACCGCAGGATCACCCACTCCATGCTCGAGGAGCGCACGTACGCCTCGACCTCGGTCTTGTGGGCCCCGTACAGATCCGACGGGCGTGGTGGAGTATCTGGGCGCAACAACTCTTGGTACCGATGCGGGTTGCGGGCACCGTGAACGGCGTTGCTGGAAGCCTGGATGAACCGGACATGATTGCGGGCGCGTTCCGCCGCGCGCAGCAGCGCCACTGTGGCGTCCACATTGACCCGACGGGCGAGCTCGCGCTGCTGGTAGATCACCGGCGGAATCACTGCCGCCAGGTGGATGATCACCGTGGGTGAGGTTTCCGCGACGAGGCGGTCCACCTCGTTCTCATCGGTGAGGTCCGCCCATCGGGCCTGGACTCCGGCAGGCAGTGACCGAGCCGCCTTGCGCTGAACGGCGGTGCCCAGATCGGTGGCCACCACCTGATGCCCGTCCGCGGCCAGCCGGCGGACGGTTTGGGATCCGACTAGCCCGAAACCGCCTGTGACAAGGACCTTTTCGGCCATCTCAACCTCGGGAAGATGTTCGCTCGCTTACGGATATGACATTCTCTTAAAACGAGAGTAGCATATGCTCAAACGCGCAAACTCCTGGTCGCAGCCGGCCGAGGAGTCCAACGGAGGGCAGTAGCGTGACAGCGGGCGACGATCGCGAAATCGCCAAATGGGATCCGGCGTTCACCAAACAAGTGGTCGACGCGATCGGTCCGCTGCTCAAGGGCTGGCACCGCGCCGAAGTGCGAAACCTCGGCAACATCCCCGCGGCCGGTGGAGCGCTGGTGGTGTCCAACCACTCCGGGGGCATGCTGACCCCGGACGTGATGATCTTCAGCCCCGCCTTTTACGCCGCCTTCGGTTACGACCGGCCCGTCTATACGTTGGGCCATTACGGACTGTTCGTCGGGCCGCTGCAGAGTTGGTTGCGTCGGCTCGGCGTCATTGAGGCCAGTCGTGAAAACGCGGCTGCCGCACTCCGTTCCGGCGCGGTGGTATTGGTGTTTCCCGGCGGTGACTACGACTCCTACCGCCCCACCTTGAGCGCCAATACGGTGGACTTCAACGGGCGCACGGGTTACGTGCGCACCGCCATCGAAGCCGGCGTGCCGATTGTCCCCACGGTGTCCATCGGCGCTCAGGAGACCCAGCTGTTCTTGACGCGCGGCAACTGGCTGGCGCGCAGACTTGGGCTGACCAAGGCGCGGCTGGACATTCTGCCGCTGAGTTTCGGCGTCCCGTTCGGAATGAGCATGATCTTTCCGCCAAATCTGCCGCTGCCGTCCAAGATCGTCACCGAGGTGCTCGAACCGATCGACGTGACGGCCCGGTTCGGTGCGGACCCCGACGTCAGCGAGGTCGACGCCTATGTCCGTTCGGTGATGGAGAACGCGTTGCAGCGCCTGGCCGCGCAGCGCCGCTTCCCCGTCCTCGGATGACGGGTGTGTGCGGGTGAGACGTCTCAACGGTATGGACGCCATGCTGGTGTACAGCGAGACACCGAACTTGCACACGCACACGTTGAAGGTGGCGGTGATCGACGCTTCCGAATTCGACGGTGATTTCGGTTTCGAGGTGTTCCGACACCATCTGCGCCGTCGCTTGCATTTATTGGATCCATTGCGCTACAAGCTGGTTGACATCCCGTTTCGCCTACACCATCCGATGTGGCTGGAGGACTGCGAGGTCGACCTGAACTATCACCTGCGGCGGGTGCAGGTCCCAGCACCCGGCGGCCGGCGAGAGTTGGACCAAGTGATCGGCGAAGTAGCGTCCACGCCACTGGACCGCAGGCGGCCGCTGTGGGAGTTCCACTTCGCCGAGGGATTGGCCGACAACCGGTTCGCCGTGATCGGCAAGGTGCATCACGCACTGGCCGACGGTGTCGCCTCGGCCAACCTGCTGGCCCGCGCGATGGATCTGAAGGACGCGGTCACCGATGAGCGCGATCCAGGGCAAGCGTGTGTCACTCCCGCGCCGGTCGACCTGGTGCGTGCGGCACTGCGCGACCACCTGCGTCAAGCCGCTCAACTGCCCGGCTTGCTGAAGGACGCGGCGGTGGGGATGGCTCGAGTGCGCCGCCGGTCCCGGCAACGGGAGAACCATCCCGATCTGGCCGACGCGTTCAGCGCGCCACCGACTTTCATGAACCATGTGGTGTCGGCGCAGCGCCAATTCGCAAGTGCGACATTGCCGTTGGCTGAAGCGAAGGCGACCGCGGCCGGGTTGGGCGTCACCATCAACGACCTGATCCTCACCGTAGCCGCCGGCGGACTGCGAAAGCTGTTGCTGCGGTATGACGGTCACGCGGACCGACCGATCATCGCCTCGGTACCTACAGCCACCGACAAGTCCGAACGCGTCACCGGTAACGAGATCAGCGGATTAATGGTGTCCCTGCCGGTGCACGTCGCCGACCCGGCCGAGCGGGCCCGTCTGGTCGCGCTGGCCACCCGTATCGCCAAGGAAGACCACGAGATCATGGGGCCACGCCTGTACGGGCGCTTGATGGCCTACCTGCCGGCGGCAATCGCTCCAGCGGCGTTTCGCTGGCTGGCGCGACGGGAGGGGCCGAACAAAATGATGAACGTGGCGGTGTCCAGTGTCATGGGTCCGCGTGAGCGCGGCCACTTCGGTGGGGCGCCGGTCAGCGAGATTTATTCCACCGGAGTGCTTTCCCCAGGCGCCCCGGTCAACATCACCGTGTGGAGTTATGCGGATCGACTGGACATTGCCGTGCTCACCGATGACCAGACCTTCGACGACGCGCACGACGCGACCGACGCGCTGTGTTCGGCGTTCGAGGAACTGCGGGACACTGCGAATCCGCCCGCCCCGCGTCGGGTAGGCAATTCCGCCTGATTCGTCAGGCGGTGAGGACGGCGTCGAGTGCCGAGTAGAACAGACCCAGGCCGTCGTCGGAGGGACCGGTCAACGCCTCGATGGCATGTTCGGGATGCGGCATCAGCCCGACGACGCGACCGTTGGCTGAGCTGATGCCGGCGATGTCTCGCAGCGAACCGTTGATGTTGTCGTGGTAGCGGAAGACCACCCGGCCCTCGCCTTCTAGCTCGTCGAGCACTTCCTGGGGCGCCACGTAGCGGCCCTCGCCGGATTTCAGCGGAATCAGCACATCAACGTCGTCCTCGAAGCGTGACGTCCAGGCGGTCGACGTCGAGGCCACCCGCAACCACACGTCGCGGCAGACGAAGTGCAGACCGGCGTTACGGGTCAGCGCTCCGGGCAGTAGTCCTGCTTCACACAGCACCTGAAACCCGTTGCAGATGCCCAACACCGGCATGCCCTGCTCGGCGGCCTCGACCACTTCACCCATCACCGGGGCGAACCTGGCGATGGCCCCTGCGCGCAGGTAGTCACCGTAAGAGAAGCCGCCCGGCACCACCACAGCATCGACGCCCTTGAGGTCGGCGTCGGCGTGCCACAGTGCGACCGGCTCGGCGCCGACCCGTCGCGCCGCACGGGCGGCGTCCACGTCATCGAGGGTGCCCGGAAACGTGATGACGCCGATGCGGGCGCTCACGTGGCTTCCCTGGTAATGGTCCAGTCCTCGATCACCGTGTTCGCCAGGAGTGATTCGGCGATCTCGGCCAAAGTCGAATCGTCGACAGTGTCGTCGACCTCCAACTCAAATCTCTTGCCTTGCCGAACATCCGAGATTCCAGGGTGGCCAAGCCGGCCCAATGCACCGACGATCGCTTGCCCCTGGGGGTCAAGGATCTCAGCTTTGGGCATCACGTGTACGACCACCCGGCTCACCGGCGCTCCTCCTCAACTTCGGCAAGAGGTCCGTGCCAACTCTACCGGTGCAGCGGGTGCGACGCCGATGACCACTACGACCCGGCCCGCTCGCTGTGTCCGCGTTTGCCCGCCGGCACGCGAAAGACCATGCGCGACGGGTGCTATGAACACGAGGCGATATAGGCCTCGCACAACGGCGCTGTCATGGCGTCTAGCACGGCCGAGTCGGCGACCACCGGCCACGGCACCTGCGGCGCACTCGCCCACAACGTCAGTTCGCTGATTGTGCTGCTGGCCACATGCGCGAGCAGATAGGTGTGCACGACGACCGGACCGCTGATCACCGCTGCCATGCGGGTCGGCTCGTCGTCGGTGACCGACGGTGACTGCGTGGGTGCGCCCGCCTGGCACGTCCGCAATGCGGCCACCGCGCTGCCGAACACCGATGCGGCGACCGCGCCGCCGCGGGCGGTGTCTCCCCGCCAGTGCAGGATCTGGGCCTGTAGCTGCCACTGCCCGTCGGGGTGCGCGACGGTCACCTGGGCGGCGACCGCGGCGTCGCGGCTGTCCTGCGGGGCGGCGGGGGTGGCGCATACCTGCTCGAACTTGAACCGCGGTGTCGTGCGGGTCAGCGCACCGGCCGCGGCGCTCAACTCGGGCCAGGCGTAGACCGAATCCATCGGCACCGACCGCCGCTGGATCCAGGCGGTATTCGGGATCTGATCGCAGATCGGCGGGCAAGTCTCGGGGTCGGCCTGCACAGTGGGCACCACCAGCACGGCGACCATCAGCTGGCCGGCGACCACCATGGTCGCCAGGAACACCCGCACCTGCATGGTCCCCATCAGGGCACAATCGTAAGCATGCAACTGACGCATTTCGGGCATTCGTGCCTGCTCGCCGAGTTCGGTGACACTCGTCTGCTGTTCGACCCCGGCACCTTCGCGCACGGATTCGAAGGCATCACCGGCCTGTCGGCCATCGTGATCACCCATCAGCACCCGGACCACGTCGACGGCACCCGGTTACCCGCGCTGCTGGACGGGAACCCGAACGCCTCGCTGTACGCCGACCCGCAGACCACCGAACAGCTGGGTTCCCCGTGCCAGGCGGTCCATGTGGGTGATGAGCTGACGGTCGGACAGCTCAGGTTGCGCGCCGTCGGCGGTAAGCATGCGGTCATTCACCCGGAATTGCCTGTGATAGATAACATTTCATTCCTGGTCGACGAGGGTGAGCGACGGGCCCGGCTGATGCATCCCGGCGATGCACTGTTCGTGCCCGACGAGCCCGTCGAGGTGCTGGCGACTCCGGCCGCCGCCCCGTGGATGAAGATCTCCGAGGCCGTCGACTACTTGCGCGCGGTGGCCCCCGCACACGCTGTGCCGATCCACCAGGGCATCGTGGCCCCCGATGCGCGCGGCATCTACTACGGCCGGCTCACCGAGATGACCAGCGTCGACTTCCAGGTGCTCCCCGAAGAGAGCGCGGTCACCTTCTAGGTGATGTCCTGTGCGGCACCGCGACCGGCGGCGCGGCCGGAGAAGATGCAGCCGCCCAGGAAGGTGCCTTCCAAGGCCCGATACCCATGCACCCCGCCGCCGCCGAAGCCGGCCACCTCGCCGGCGGCGTACAGCCCGGTGACCGGCGTACCGTCGGACTTCATCACCCTGGAATCCAGGTCGGTTTCGATGCCGCCCAACGTCTTTCGGGTAAGGATGTGCAGCTTCACCGCGATCAGCGGCCCGGCCTTCGGATCGGTGATCCGGTGCGGAGCGACCACCCGGCCGAGCCGATCACCGCGGTAATTGCGAGCCGCTCGGATGGCGGTGACCTGCCCGTCCTTGGTGTATTTGTTGGCGACCTCGCGATCGCGGGCGGTGACCGCGGCTTCGACCGTGTGGTAGTCCAGCTGCGCGACGTCGGGCAGCTTGTTCATGGCGTCGACCAAGTCGCGCAACGAGTCAGCACTGACGAAATCCACCCCCCGGTCGATGAACGCCTGCACCGGTCCCGGCGGCCCGTGCCGAGCGCGGTTGCGTACCAGTTCGCGCACACTTTGCCCGGTCAAGTCCGGGTTCTGCTCCTGACCGGAGAGGGCGAATTCCTTCTCGATGATCTTGCTGTTCAAGATGAACCAGGTGTAGTCGTAACCAGACTTGGTGATGTATTCCAGGGTGCCCAGCGTGTCGAAACCGGGGTACAGCGGAACCGGCAGCCGCTTGCCGTCGGCATCGAGCCACAGCGACGAGGGGCCGGGGATGATCCGGATGCCGTGGTCGGGCCAGATCGAGTCGTAATTGGTGATGCCCTCGGTGTAATGCCACATCCGGTCGGGATTGATCACCCGCGCCCCGGCCTGCTGGGCGATGCCGATCATCCTGCCGTCCACGTGGGCCGGCACCCCGCTCAGCAATTGTTCGGGGACGCGGCCCATCCGGGGCGGCCAGTTCTTGCGCACCAGCTCGTGATTGCCGCCGATGCCGCCACTGGTCACGATCACCGCCGAGGCGCGAAACTCGAAGTCTCGCACTTTGTTTCGCGACGACGCGACCCCACGTGCGGCGTCCGACGCCTCCAGTACGGTGCCGCGCACACCGGTCACGGCGCCGCCGTCGACGATCAGCTCGTCGACCTGATGGCGGTGTGCGAAGCGAACCTTGGCGTGATTGCGCAGCCGACGGGCGAAGATTTCCACCAGTACCGGACCGGTGCCCCAGGTGATGTGAAACCGAGGCACCGAATTACCGTGCCCCTGCGCGTCGTATCCGCCACGTTCGGCCCAGCCGACCAGCGGGAAGATTTTCAGTCCCCGCTCGCGCAGCCAACTGCGCTTCTCTCCGGCCGCGAAATCGACGTAGGCGTGCGCCCACTGCCGTGGCCAGTAGTCCTCAGGCCGGTCAAACGCCGCTGTGCCCAGCCAGTCCTGCAAGGCGAGCTCGTGGCTGTCCCGAATGCCCAGCCGGCGCTGCTCGGGGCTGTCGACGAAGAACAGACCGCCGAAAGACCAGAACGCCTGCCCACCCAGGTTGGCGCTGTTCTCCTGGTCCACGATCAGCACGCGCAAGCCGCGCTCGACCAGTTCGCACGCGGCTACCAGGCCCGACAGCCCGGCTCCGACGATGATCGCGTCGGTAGTGCCGTCGTCACCGGCCCATGTTGCGCTCATGTCGGTACAGGGTAGTGCCCTTGCCCAGGGCGGTCTGTTACGCGGCGTCGAGGACGGCTTTGTTGGGCCGCCAGCTGTACACCATCGGAGTGCATTCGTGCAGTAAAGCCAGGTCAACGGCGTCAATCATGGCCTGCAACGGGCCCGGCTTGGACAAGTGGCGAGCGGCCACGGCGATGCGGACCACGCCGCCGCGCCGGGCGATGCGCTCGGCCGACATGACGACCATGCGGCACCACCACGGCTCGGTGAGGAATCCTTCACCGATGCCCAGCACCCGGGCGCGCACGGTGGATCTGCGGACTAAATCGGTGATGCCGTGATAGTCGGCTAGCAATCGGAAACCGTTGCCCGGCAACGCTTTGATAACGCCCGGTGACACCGTCCAGCCCGGCGCCGCGAACAACCGGGTGCGCAGTCCGAGGTGTTCGAGCACCCGATCGGCCGCCACCAGCCGCAGGTTCGCCTCGTGCGCGTGCAGCGTCGCGAACTCGCCGCGGCGCTTCTTGGTAGCCGCTTCGTCATAGCCGTGCAGGACCACCGCGTCACCGCCAGCGCGCCTGCTGCTCAGCCAGTCGACGGTCACCGGGTCACGATCGAGCCGGTAGTCATTGCGCAGCCGGGGCGCGACCAACAGCGACACCGGCACCGAGCGGGCGTCCATCTGCGCACAGAAGGCGTCGACTTCGGTCAGGGTTCGGTCCCCGATACCGGACACCGAGACGATCAATTTTCCAGACACGCTGCCAGTTTGCCGATTCCAGGTTTCCGGACAGTAAAGGACACGCAGACGGCAGACGTATATCGCCGCCACCGGGCGCCGGGCCGGTTGGATCACTGCTATCGATATGCTCAGCAACGCCATGGAGAAGGCGAATTCCGCACCGTCGGCCGCGGCGCAACCTACCACCGGCACGGGCCAATCCCGCGCCGGCGAACATGGCTACCCCGACAAGCTCGACGTGGCCACGCTACGGATTGCCGGCGTGTGTGTGTTGGCGTCGGTCATGGCGATCCTCGACGTCACCGTGGTGAGCGTCGCGCAGCGCACCTTCATCCTCGAATTCGGTTCCACGCAGGCGGTCGTGGCCTGGACCATGACCGGTTACACCCTGGCACTGACCACCGTGATCCCGATAACCGGTTGGGCCGCCGACCGTTTCGGCACCAAGCGCCTCTGGATGGGCTCGGTCCTGGCGTTCACGTTCGGCTCCCTGTTGTGCGCGATGGCGCCGAACATCTTGCTGCTGATCGTGTTTCGTGTGGTGCAGGGAATCGGTGGCGGCATGCTGATGCCATTGGGGTTCATGATCTTGACCCGCGTCGCAGGTCCCAGGCGGCTCGGACGCATGATGGCGGTGCTGGGCATTCCCATGCTGCTCGGCCCGATTTGTGGCCCCATTCTGGGTGGCTGGTTGATCGGTACCCTCAGCTGGCCGTGGATTTTCCTGGTCAACTTGCCGATCGGGCTGACCGCATTTGCCCTTGCCGCGCACGAATTTCCGCCCGACCGGCCCGCGCCATCAGAGACGTTCGACCTGATCGGCGTGTTGCTGCTGTCACCGGGACTGGCGACATTCCTGTTCGGCGTGTCATCGATCCCGGCCCGCGGCACCGTAGCCGATCGCCATGTGCTGGTGCCGGCGACCGCGGGCCTCGTGCTGATCGGCGCCTTCGTCTTTCGCGCTTGGTACCGCACCGACCATCCGCTCATCGACTTGCGCCTGTACCGCAACCGCGTGTTCAGCCAAGCCAGTGTGACGCTGTTGTTTTTCGCGGTCGCGTTCTTCGGCACGGGCCTGTTGCTACCCAGCTACTTGCAGCAGGCGCTGCACCAAACACCGATGCAGTCCGGGGTCTTCCTGATCCCGCAGGGCCTGGGCGCCATGCTGACCATGCCAGTCGCCGGTGCATTCATGGACCGGCATGGACCGGGCAAGAGTGTGCTGTTCGGCCTGACGTTGCTGACAACCGGGCTCGCCACCTTCACCCTGGGCGTCGCCCGCGATGCGGACTACGCGCCCACACTATTGACCGGGCTGGCGATCATGGGTATGGGCATGGGCTGCACCATGATGCCGCTCTCCGGGGCTGCGGTACAGACGTTGACCCCGCACGAGATCGCGCGCGGTTCGACGCTGCTCAGCGTCAACCAGCAAGTCGGCGGCTCGATCGGGACCGCGCTGATGTCGGTGGTACTGACCAATCAGTTCAACCGCAGTGAAAACATCGCGGCGGCGAACAAGCTCGCGTCGCTCCAGCAGGGCGCCGCGCGACACGGCACGCCCGTCGACCCGAAGACCATCCCAGCGCCAGCGCTTGCCCCGGACTTCAGTGGCAAAGTGCTGCACGACTTGTCGCACTCTTACTCCGTGGTGCTCGTCCTGGCGTGCGCGCTCATGGCGATGACGTTGATCCCGGCGTCGTTCCTGCCCAAGAAGCCCGCCGCCTGATCGCTTAGGCGTCGAACAACATGGCGGCCAACCGCGCCACCGTCGCCATCGGATCGCTCGCGCGCACTTGTGGATTGACCGCATCGTTGAGCCACAACGTCGAGAAGCCGTGCACCAGTGACCATGCCGCCAGTTGGGCGCCGGCGGGATCGGCTTGTGCGTTCGGATCGCGCAAGGTCGCTACGCCGCGCGCCAATTCGGCACCGGCGGCGGCCTCGGCCGCGACCAGCGCAGCGTCCGAGCCGTCCACCAACGTTTTGTTGAACATCACCTGATAGTGGCCGGGGTGGTCGATGGCGAACCGGACATACGCCAGGGCCGCGTCGGCAAACTGCGGCCGCGCGTCGATGAGCGCCTGCGCCAACAGCCGAAAACCCTGGGTGGCCAGCGCGGTAAACAGGCCACGACGGTCGGTGAAGTGATGCGCCGGCGCCGCGTGCGACACACCGGCGTCCCGAGCCAGTTCCCGCAGTGAAACGCGATCAGCGCCCCGTTCGGCCACCAGACGAGCGGCCTCGGCCAGGATGACCGCGGGCAGGTCGCCGTGGTGATACGCGGACCGAGACATGGGGCCAGCTTACCTCGAGAATCTTGACAGTGACTAGATGTCGGGTTACGGTCGGCCGCAGTGCAAACTTGTCAGTGTCTAGTTAGGGGAGGCGCCCAATGGCTCCACTCGTCGCGTTGCTGGTCGGCAGCATCGTCGCTCGGATCGTGGGCTGGTGCGGGGTGGGCTACGTCGACGACTGGATCGCGGCCATCGCCGTGGGACTGGCGGTGATGTTCGTGGTCACCGGCGTCGCGCACTTTGTTCCGCCGCTGCGCCGGGATCTGGTCGCGATCATTCCGCCTCGGTTGCCGGCTGCGGGAGCGCTGGTCACGATCACGGGCGTGCTGGAGTTGGCCGGCGCAGCGGCGCTGTTCTGGCCGGCAACCCGGGTGGCGGCGGCGCTCTGTCTGCTGCTGTTGATGCTGGCCATGTTCCCGGCCAACGTCTACGCCGCGCGCATGCCGCAGCCGCCGAAGTCGATGACGATGCGGCTAGGCGTGCGCACCGCCGAGGAGTTCGTCTTCCTGACCGCCGCTGTCGTAGTCGCCGTTGGCGGCAGCTAGCAACCAGGCGTACTGGAAAGCGGTTTCCTTCCAGCGCTCGTAGCGGCCGCTGATTCCGCCGTGTCCAGCATGCATCTGCGTCTTCAACAACACCGGGTTGCCGGTGGGATTGGCCCCGCCATTGGCGTGCCGCAGTGCCGCCACCCATTTAGCCGGCTCCACGTAGTACACCCTGGTGTCATTGAGCGACGTCATGGCCAGAATGGCCGGATAGTCCTGGGTCGCGACGTTCTCGTACGGCGAATACGACTTCATGTAGGCGTAGACATCGCTGTCGCTCAACGGATTCCCCCACTCGTCCCACTCGGTGACGGTCAGCGGCAACGAGGGATCCAAAATGGTGGTCAACGGGTCGACGAACGGCACCTGCGCCAGGATGCCGGCGAAGAGCTGCGGCGCCATGTTGGCCACCGCACCCATCAACAGTCCGCCGGCGCTGCCCCCGGAGGCCACCAACTGCTCCGGCCGGGTCAGCCCGGAATCCACCAAATGCTGTGCGACGGCGATGAAGTCGGTGAAGGTGTTCCTCTTCTGCAGCAGCTTGCCGTGTTCGTACCAGAGCCGTCCCATCTCGCCACCGCCACGAACGTGAGCGATGACGAACACCATGCCGCGATCCAGCAACGACAGCCGGGCGATGGAAAAGCGTGGGTCTTCGCAGATCTCGTAGGCGCCGTAGCCGTATACCATTGCGGAAGCTGGAAATTGGACGTCGGATCGGTGCACTATCGAGATCGGGATGCGGGCGCCGTCCTCGGCGTGTGCCCAGTCCCGTCGTTCCACGTAGTCCTCGCGGCGGTAGTCGCCGAGCACCGGTTGTTCGCGCAGCAAGATGCGCTCCCCGGTGAGCAGGTCCAGGTCGTAGATGCGTACCGGGGTGAGGAACGAGCCGGCACCGAAGCGCAATCGCGGTGAGTCCCAGTTCGGGTTGGCGCCCAGCCCGGCCGACATCAGCTCGGAGTCGAAAGAAATCTCCTCGGGCTGACCGTAGTCACCGGCGGAGCTCAACGGCCACAATTGGATTCGGGGCAACGCCGCCCGCCGATAGCTCACCACCAGGTGGCCGGCGAAGGCGTCCACGCCGTCGAGGCGGACGTCATCGCGGTGCGGAATCAAGGTGCGCTGCTGCTGGTAATCACCGACGGGCGCGTCGACCAACGTGAAGTTGACGGCTCCTTCGTTGTGCAGGATCAGAAATCGGTCTTGGCCCCCGACCACCGCGTGCTCCACCGAGTACTCCACGCCCTCGCGGCGCGGTGACACTACGGCGAACTCCGCGTCGGGGTCGGTGGCGTCGGCGTAACGGATCTCTGAAGTGATGGACGACCCCGCCGCGATGATCACATAGGCGTTGCTGCGGGTGCGTCCCACGCCAAGCCAAAAGCGCTCGTCAGCTTCGTGATACACCTGTTCGGCGGAATCGACCTCGCCGAATCGATACCGCCACACGGTGTCCGGACGCCAAGCGGCGTCCACTGTGATGTAGTAGACGGTGCGGTTGTCGGCGGCCCAGGTGGCACCGGCCCCGATACCCACGATCTCGTCGGGATAGAGCTCCCCGGTGCGTAGATCTTTGAATCGCAGGGTGTATCGCTCGTCGCCGATGACGTCGACGGAGAACGCCAGAAGATTGCCGTCCAGGCTTACGCTCGCGGCGCCGAGTGCGAAGAATTCGTGACCGTCAGCTTCATCGTTCTCGTCAAGCAGCACCTGCTCCCCAGGAATCTCGGTGTCCTCGTCGAACCGCGGCGGATCCCAGTCGTCGGGATTGCTGACCGGGCAACGGCAGTGGACGCCGTATTGTTTGCCCTCGAAGGTGCGCGCGTAGTACCACCACTCGCCGCGCCGCGTCGGTACCGACAAGTCGGTTTCCTTGGTGCGGGCTTTGATCTCGTCGAAGATTCGTTGCCGTAGTGGCTCGAGGTGGGCGGTGTGCTGCTCGACGTAGTCGTTCTCGGCCTCGAGGTAGCCGACGACTTCGGGATTCTCCTTGTCGCGCAACCACTCGTAGGGGTCGACGAAGACGTCACCGTGATGCTCGCGTCGAGTCTCCACCCGCTTGGCCACGGGCGGCGTGGTGGCGGCAGTCATGCGCTCGGACCGATCCAGTCACCGAAGCTCAGTCCCGAAATACGTTCGTAGGCTTCGATGTAACGCTTTCGGGTGGCTTCGATGATGTCATCCGGCAGGGGTGGTGGCGGCCGGGTACCGCCGCGGTCCCAGCCGGATGCCGGGCTGGTGAGCCAATTGCGGACGAACTGCTTGTCGAAGCTGGTCTGCACCACACCGGGCCGATAGTCGTCGGCCGGCCAATACCGTGAGGAGTCGGGCGTGAAAATCTCGTCGGCCAGCACCAGGGTGCCGTCGGAGTCCGTGCCGAATTCGAATTTGGTGTCGGCGATGATGATTCCCCTCGTCAGTGCGTGCTCGGCGGCCTGCACGTAGATTTGCAGCGTCTGCTCGCGCAACTGGTTGGCGTGCTCGGTACCCACCAGCTCGACGACCCGGTCGAACGAGATGTTCTCGTCGTGGTCGCCGAGTGCGGCTTTGGTCGCCGGGGTGAACAGCGGTGTGTCGAACTTGCTGGCTTCGACCAGGCCGGGCGGCAACCCGATACCGCAGACCTTGCCGGTCGCCTGATAATCCAGCAACCCCGAACCGGTCAGATAACCGCGGGCGACGCATTCGACCGGCATCATCTGCAGTTGCCGTACGACTAGCGCACGGCCGAGCACCTGGTCGGGGATGCGCGGGTCGTCCGGCGGCCCGGCCAGATGATTTTGCGCGTCGACGAGGCCGAAGAAGAACACGCTCATCGCGGTCAGGATGCGACCCTTGTCCGGGATTTCGCTGTCCAGGACGTAGTCGTACGCCGAAATCCGGTCGCTGGCCACCAGCAGCAGGTGCTGGTCATCGACGCGATAGAGTTCGCGGACCTTGCCGCTGGCCAGGTGCTGGTAGTTGGACAACGCGGGGCGCATCGGGTCAGCCTATCGGGCAACGAACGAGTCATATTGTGCTGGGATCAGCCCTATGAGTCCGCGGTTTCTGCCCTACTCCACCCGACCCCTTCGACTGTTCGGCCAACTGATCAGCGACATCACCGTGACTTTGTGGACGGCGATATGGGTGCTGGTCGGCATGGCCGTGCACAGCGCCATCTCCACCATCGCCGAAGCGGGCCGGCAAGTGGAGCAGGGCGCGCACGGTATCGCCGGCAACTTGGGCTCGGCCGGCCACGGCGTGCAACGCGTCCCGTTGGTCGGCGACGCGTTGAGCAAGCCGCTCACCTCGGCGGCCGACGCGGCCCTCGACATCGCCGGAGCCGGGCATGATCTCGACACCACTGCGAGTTGGCTTGCGGTGGTGCTCGCGCTGGCGGTGGCCGCGACGCCGATCCTGGCCGTCGGCGGTCCGTGGCTGTACCTGCGGCTGCGGTTCTTCCGGCGCAAGTTGGTGGTGACCGCGCTGGCCGCAACGACGGCCGGCCAACAGTTGCTGGCGTTGCGGGCGTTGGCCAATCGGTCCCCCGGCAAACTGGCCGCCATCAGTGACGACCCGGTGGGCGGGTGGCGCCACGAAGATCCGGTCGTCATCCGCGGACTGGCCGCGCTGGAATTGCGGGCGGCCGGGGTCAGGCTGCGGGCTTACTGACCAGCCGCAGCAATCCGGCGCCGGCGACGACCACCCACGCGCTGAACGCGATCCAGAAGAACACCAAGGAGACGGTGCCCAACGACCGCTGGCCGAGCTCGGCGGCCATGGCGTCGGTCGCCGCCGAATACATGCCCAGCGGGAACACCATGGCCCACCAGACACCGGCGAAACGCAGCATCCGCTGATCGGTGCGCCGTACGCCGAAGTAGATCAGCACCGGGATCCACAGGCTGGCGGCGACCCAGGTGACCACGGTGGCGAGCCGAAGCGTCGGTGCCAGCCAACCGGAAGCCAGGTTGTGGATGCTTTCCCCGGCCAGCGTCGCAATGGCCAACCCGCCCATCAGGATCCACGAGTCGGGCTCGAATCCGTTGTGCTGGTGGAGTTCGGTGACGGCGCGCCACAGGATCAGCCAGGTCATGAGCGCGTAGATGCACAACGCTGCTACCCAGACCGGCACGGCGAACGCCAGCGGCCAGTGTCGTGGGGTGTGCCGGGCCACCTGGGTGGCCACGATAGCCAGACCGGAGGTGCCCACGCTGGCCAGTTCCCAGGCGCCGTGAGCCCGCGCACGCAGTACCGGGCCGCGGTGAACACACATATTGCGGACGGTGAGCGCCGTCAAGGCCAGCCACGCCGACAGCGCGACTCCCCCGAGCGTCGCCACCACCACCGGCTGCGCTGCCAGCCGGCTGTCCAGTACTGCGCACGCGGCCACGAAGGTGAACAGGCGCAGTGTCACATCAGGATCGGTGAGATCCCAGCGAATCCTGCCGAGCACCGCATACACCGCCACCAGCATGACCAGAACCAATAGGCCCGCGGTTGCCAGGACCCCCAACGTGTCGCTGATCCAGCGGTAATGCTGTAGATGAGCGGCGATCGACACGATGCCAGTGGCCATGACCGCCGCGAACACATCGGGAGCCGGCTCGACATCGGCGAGCCGCAGGTTCACCGCGCCTCGTGCAATTCCACGACCAGGTGGCGGATACCGGTATGGCGGTTGCTCCGCGTCCACTCGACGGC
>NZ_LZLE01000276.1 GCF_001673155.1 Mycobacterium sp. 1423905.2
GTTCGCCCAGGCGGCGACGTCCAACCCGGAGGGCGCGACCGTGCAACGCGCCGACGCCGACGGGCGCACCGTCGCCCAGCTGATCGTCGACCACGTCGCCGACGCGAACCAGGCGTCGCAGCCCGGGTCGGTCGGGGTGGTCGTCGGGGCGACGGTCTTTCAGGCGCCCGACCTCAGCGCCATCGGCGGGCCGGTGCTGGTGCCCGGCGTCGGGGCGCAGGGCGGTCGGCCCGACGCGCTCGCCGGGCTGGGCGGGGCCCCACCCGAGCACCTGTTACCGGCGGTGTCACGGGAGGTGTTGCGCGCCGGTCCGAGCGTGTCCGACCTGCGCGCGGCGGCCGAACGGATGCGCGACGCCGTCGCCTACCTGGCCGGATAGCCGCCTCGCCCGGCGCGGCGACACGCGCGAAGGGCGACGAAATTGCGTGATCCACGGCACTGACGGCCCCGGTCGGCGCCCGCAACAGCGCCGAATAACCCGTCGTCGCGGCGCGCTGAGCGCCATTGACACCAGCCTGGCCAGCAAAAGCGCAGGTCAAACGGCTTGTTATCGGTCCGTCACCGATCCCGACCGGCGGTGGACGAGCGTTCACCGGGTCGGTCTCCGAGCCGCGCTGTGGGGCGCCGAGCGACAGCTGACGGGGGCGTCAGGAGCGGTCCATGCAGGACAAATGCCCCCGAAACCGGGGGGTCGGGTTAGATTTCGTCAGGGACCGTGAGTACGGTCGTCTGCGCTGGCCTGGAGTACCCGGCTGAGACAAACGACGATCGATTGTTATCGATGAGAGACGGAGGAATCGTGGCCCTTCCCCAGTTGACCGACGAGCAGCGCGCGGCCGCGTTGGAGAAGGCTGCCGCCGCACGTCGAGCACGAGCAGAGCTCAAGGATCGGCTCAAGCGCGGCGGCACCAACCTCTCGCAGGTGCTGAAGGATGCCGAGACCGACGAAGTGTTGGGCAAGATGAAGGTGTCCGCGCTGCTGGAGGCGCTGCCGAAGGTAGGCAAGGTCAAGGCGCAAGAGATCATGACCGAACTGGAGATCGCCCCCACCCGCCGCCTGCGGGGTCTGGGCGACCGCCAGCGCAAGGCGCTGTTGGAGAAGTTCGGTTCTGCCTAGCCCGCGCCGGTGAGCGCAAGCGGGGGACCGGACGACAATCACACCGCACCTCTCGGGCGAGCCGCCCCGGGCCGGGTGGTCGTGCTGTCCGGTCCCTCTGCTGTCGGTAAGTCGACAGTGGTCCGATGCCTGCGTGACCGCGTCCCCGACCTGCACTTCAGCGTCTCCGCGACGACGCGGGCGCCGCGGCCGGGCGAAGTGGACGGTGTCGACTACCGCTTTGTCAGTCCCGACCAATTCCAGCGCCTGATCGACGAGGGTGAGCTGCTGGAATGGGCCGAGATCCATGGCGGGTTGCACCGATCGGGCACGCTGGCCCAGCCGGTGCGGGCCGCCACCGCGGCCGGGGTCCCGGTGCTCATCGAGGTCGATCTGGCCGGAGCGCGGGCGGTGAAGGAGGCGATGCCAGAAGCCATCACCGTCTTCCTGGCCCCGCCCACCTGGGCAGATCTGGAAGCCAGGCTGGTCGGTCGCGGCACCGAGACCCCCGAGGTCATTCAGCGCCGACTGGACACCGCACGCATCGAATTGGCAGCTC
Source organism: Mycobacterium sp. 1423905.2 (assembly GCF_001673155.1). GTDB lineage: Bacteria > Actinomycetota > Actinomycetes > Mycobacteriales > Mycobacteriaceae > Mycobacterium. Next base: position 1,656 of record NZ_LZLE01000276.1, read on the forward strand.
AAACCGACTTTGACGTGGTGGTGGTGAACCGTCAATTAGAGTCTGCGTGCGCAGAATTGGTATCCTTGCTGGTGGGAACCGCTCCGGGTGCCCAAGAGCCATCCATTTCTTAGTTTTCTGAAACCGTTTAAGCCGCCAGGAGATTAGCTACGTGAGTATTTCGCCGTCCGACGGGTCGCTGACCGCCGTCCCTGCCGGGGATCAATTCGAATCCTCGTCGCCCGCGGCCGAGGCCTATGACACCCCGCTGGGTATCACCAACCCGCCCATTGACGAGTTGCTGGACCGCGTCTCGAGCAAATACGCCCTGGTGATCTACGCCGCCAAGCGGGCCCGTCAGATCAACGACTACTACAACCAGCTCGGCGAGGGCATCCTCGAATACGTCGGCCCGCTGGTCGAGCCGGGCCTGCAGGAGAAGCCGCTTTCGATCGCCCTGCGCGAAATCCACGCCGACCTGCTCGAACACACCGAAGGCGAGTAACAAGGCAGTGCCGGAGCTGATGGACCGCAAACGGATTGTCGTCGGCGTCTCCGGAGGCATCGCCGCCTACAAGGCGTGCACCGTGGTCCGTCAGCTCAGCGAGGCCGGACACCAGGTCCGCGTCATCCCCACCGAGTCCGCGTTGCGGTTCGTCGGCGCCGCCACCTTCGAGGCGCTATCCGGTCAGCCGGTCCACACCGGCGTCTTCACCGATGTGTCCGAAGTGCCGCACGTCCGGCTCGGCCAACAAGCCGACCTGGTGGTGGTGGCGCCGGCCACCGCCGACCTGCTGGCCCGCGCCGTATCCGGCCGCGCCGATGACCTGCTCACCGCGACGCTGCTGACCGCGCGGTGTCCGGTTCTGTTCGCTCCCGCGATGCACACCGAGATGTGGTTGCACCCGGCCACCGTCGACAACGTCGCGACCTTGCGCCGGCGCGGCGCGGTCGTCCTGGAACCGGCATCGGGCCGGCTGACCGGTGCTGACAGCGGGGCGGGCCGACTGCCCGAGGCCGAGGAGATCACCACCCTGGCCCAGCTGCTGCTGGAGCGGCACGACTCGCTGCCCTACGACCTCGCCGGCCGCAAGATCCTGGTCACCGCGGGCGGCACCCGCGAGGCGATCGACCCGGTGCGCTTCATCGGCAACCGCAGTTCGGGCAAGCAGGGTTACGCCGTAGCGCGGGTGGCCGCTCAGCGCGGCGCCGACGTGACGCTGATCGCCGGCCACACCGCTGGGCTGATCGACCCGGCCGGCGTCGAAGTGGTGCACATCAGCTCCGCGCAGCAGCTCTCCGACGCGGTGTCCAAGCACGCACCCGACGCCGACGTGCTGGTCATGGCCGCCGCGGTCGCCGACTTCCGGCCCACTCACGTGGCCACCGCCAAGATCAAAAAGAGCGCCGACGCCCAGGAGGCGCCGCCGGCCATCGAGCTCGTCCGCAACGACGACGTGCTGGCCGGCGCGGTGCGGGCGCGCGGCCACGGTCAGCTGCCCAACATGCGGGCCATCGTCGGCTTCGCGGCGGAGACCGGCGACGCCAACGGCGATGTGCTGTTCCATGCCCGGGCGAAATTGCAGCGCAAGGGCTGCGATTTACTGGTCGTCAATGCCGTCGGCGACGGCAGGGCATTCGAGGTGGACAGCAACGACGGCTGGCTACTGGCGTCGGACGGCACCGAGTCCGCATTGGAGCACGGGTCCAAGACGCTGATGGCGAGCCGTATCGTGGATGCGATCGTCGCGTTCCTGGAGAACGACAGCGGGTAGCGTGCCGGGCAGCGCGGCCCGCCGGGATTGACCCGCGGTTGCGCGCTGCCGGACCGGAAACAATAATTCGCCTAACTAATCTTTAGGCTGCAGGACTGGAAGGATGACAGGGTGAGCGAGAAGGGGCGGCTGTTTACCAGCGAGTCGGTGACCGAGGGGCATCCAGACAAGATCTGTGACGCGATCAGTGACTCGGTCCTCGACGCACTGCTGGCGGGCGATCCCCGCTCCCGCGTCGCGGTCGAGACGCTGGTGACCACCGGGCAGGTCCACGTGGTGGGTGAGGTGACCACGTCGGCGAAGGAGGCGTTCGCCGACATCACCAACACGGTCCGCGAGCGCATCCTCGACATCGGCTACGACTCGTCGGACAAGGGCTTCGACGGCGCCACCTGCGGGGTGAACATCGGTATCGGCGCGCAGTCGCCCGACATCGCTCAGGGCGTCGACACCGCTCACGAGGCCCGCGTAGAGGGCGCGGCCGACCCGCTGGACTCCCAGGGCGCCGGCGACCAGGGCTTGATGTTCGGCTACGCGATCAACGACACGCCGGAGCTGATGCCCTTGCCGATCGCGCTGGCGCACCGCCTGTCGCGGCGGCTGACCGAGGTCCGCAAGAACGGGGTGCTGGCCTACCTGCGTCCGGACGGCAAGACGCAGGTCACCATCGCCTACGAGGACAACGTGCCGGTGCGGCTGGACACCGTGGTGGTGTCCACCCAGCACGCGGCCGAAGTCGACCTGGAAAAGCAACTGGACCCCGACATCCGCCAGCACGTGCTGCAGAGCGTGCTCGACGAGCTCGCCCACGAAACGTTGGACTCGTCGGCGACGCGGGTGCTGGTCAACCCGACCGGCAAGTTCGTGCTGGGCGGCCCGATGGGGGATGCCGGGCTGACCGGTCGCAAGATCATCGTCGACACCTACGGCGGCTGGGCTCGCCATGGAGGCGGCGCCTTCTCCGGCAAGGACCCGTCGAAGGTGGACCGCTCCGCGGCGTACGCGATGCGCTGGGTGGCCAAGAACGTCGTCGCCGCCGGCCTGGCGGATCGGGTCGAGGTGCAGGTGGCTTACGCCATCGGCAAGGCGGCCCCGGTCGGCCTGTTCGTCGAGACGTTCGGCTCCGAGGCGGTGGATCCGGTCAAGATCGAGAAGGCCATCGGCGAAGTGTTCGACCTGCGGCCCGGAGCGATCATCCGGGACCTGAACCTGCTGCAGCCGATCTACGCGCAGACGGCGGCCTACGGTCACTTCGGACGCACCGACGTCGACCTGCCGTGGGAGCGGCTGGACAAGGTCGACGATCTGAAGAACGCGATCTAATCCCCCCGCGAGCAGACGCAAAATCGCGTTAGACGGCCCTGCCGCGTGCGACTTTGCGTCTGCTCGCGCGGGTGAGGGGACGGTCGAGGGG
>NZ_LZLE01000277.1 GCF_001673155.1 Mycobacterium sp. 1423905.2
AAACCGCCAAAGCCCGACCAACGCTCCGCCTTGGTCAACCGGCCCAGTCGCTCACGGACCTCGGGGTCGGCGACCGCGGCCTGAAGTGAACCGGTCACGTCGTCGCGCAGGGTCGCCGACGTGCTCGTCACTTCCGCCTCCTGCAGCGCGGTTCGAGTCAGCTCCTTGATCACTCGGTGCTGCTCGGCGGACAGGTCGCGGATGCGGTCGCCGTCCATGGCCGCGTGGGCGGCGCGTAAGTCGTCGCCGAGATCACCCAGCCGCTTCTTGATGTCCGGCTGTTGCAGGATCAACCGGTTAACCACCCAGGCCGCGGTTGTCGGCTTGCGCGCACCGGAGATCCGTTTGGCGGCGTCGGTGTCGCCGCGTTGCTTCGCGGCGCCGGCCAGTTTTGTGCGCTGCGCCGTAAACTCGTCGGGCCGCGCCGAATACAACTGATCCAGTTCCTCATCGGCCATAACGCCATGATCTCAGCCCGGTGAGCAAAGCAACTGTTTCGCGAGGCATCCCCGGGGCTATCTGACTTACAGCCTTGTCTATTCGACACGGCCTCCAAGTCAACCCAAGGACCTCGAACTCGATGATGCCCGATTCCCAGGCCCCGGCCGTCGGCCGACGACCCGGCCACCCTTGGCAGCGCCGGCTGTTACTGAGCCTGCTGGTGGTGCTCGGATTGGTTGGTGGCGTGCAACTGGCGCTGTTGCCCCGATGCCACGACGGCAAGTGCGCACCGGCAGCGTCGAAACCAGCTGGGCCGGCGCAGGTATCGATCACACCTGGCCCCAACGCGCACGACGTCCAGCCGGTGACGCCCGTAGAGGTGAAGGCCCAGACCGGGACGCTGGCCGAGGTCAAGATGGTCAACGACGTCGGCAAATCGGTCGACGGTGTGATGACTCCCGACAACACCGTTTGGAAGCCGACGGTCCCACTGGGATACGGACGCACCTACACCCTGACGGTGATCAGCCGTGGCCCCAGCGGTGTTGACGCAACCCAAGTTTCGTCGTTCTCCACGCTGCGGCCGTCCAATCAGACCAAGGTCTCGTTCACCATGACGTCGGAGGCGGCACTGCATGAGGGGGGCACCTATGGCGTCGGAACCGTCGTGGTCGCCCATTTCGACGAGGAGATCGCCGACCGCGCCGCCGCCGAGCGACAACTGCAAGTGACCACCAACCCACCGGTACAGGGATCCTGGTTCTGGGTCGACAACCAGAACGCCCATTGGCGCCCCGAGCACTACTACGCACCGGGCACCACGGTGACCGCCGAAGCCAAGATCTACGGAATCGGAATGGGCAACGGATTATTCGGCCAAGAAGACACCCGGGTGTCGTTCCGGATCGGTGACGCGCACGTGTCGATCGCTGACGATGCGACCAAGATGGTCAGCGTCTTCAACAACGGTGCGCTGGTGCGGACCATGCCGACCTCCATGGGCATGGGCGGCACGGAGACGGTCGGTGGGAAGACGCTGTCGTTTTGGACTCCCCCGGGCGTCTATACCGTCTTGGACAAGGGCAATCCGGTGATCATGGACTCGTCGACTTTCGGGTTGCCGAAGAACTCGCGCCTCGGTTACCGCGAAGTCATCAACTACGCCACCCGCATCAGCATCGACGGAATCTATCTGCATCAACTGGATTCGACGGTCTGGGCCCAAGGCCACACCGACACCTCGCACGGCTGCTTGAATCTGAACGCGGACAACGCCAAATGGTTCTACGACTTCTCGGTTCCCGGCGATGTCGTGGAGGTTCGCAACAGTGGCGGCCCGCCCCTGGCCCTCGCCCAAAACGGCGACTGGACGCTGAGCTGGGACCAATGGCGCAAGGGCAGCGCGCTGCAACCGGCGTCGTGAACCGCCAGCCGGTTGCGATCACCAGGAATCAAAGAGTTTGCTGGTAGGCGAATCGCTCCCAAAGGTGGCCGCATAGCGCCACCTGGCCCGGGGTAAGAGGTATCGCATGATGAGCGATCGATTCGGGCGCGGTGCACCATGCAGGTAGAGATCATCGAGACGTCCAGTTTGGGTGACCGCAGTTATGTCGTGATCGGTGACGACGCGGTCGTCGTGATCGACCCGCAGCGCGACATCGATCGGGTCAAAGACTTGCTCGGAGACAACGCCGGGCGCATCACACACGTGCTCGAAACCCACCTACACAACGACTACGTCACCGGCGGACTCGAATTAGCCCGAGTGAGCGGTGCGCAATATGTCATCCCGCGCGGTGATGAAGTCGGCTATCCGGCGTGGCGAGTCGAGGACGGCGACATCATCGACGCCGGCAGTTTCACTTTGCGCGTCATCCACACGCCGGGCCACACGCGCGAACACGTCAGTTACGCCCTCAACGACGAATCCGGCCGAACGGTCGGCGTCTTCACGGGCGGCTCAATGCTTTTCGACACCACCGGGCGCACCGACCTGCTCGGCGAGGACCACACCCACGAGCTCACCCTCAACCAATACCGGTCGGTGCGCCGACTCGCTGCCGAGCTGCCCGCTGACGCCCAGGTGTATCCCACGCACGGCTTCGGCAGCTTCTGCTCGGCCGACGCGTCCGGCCGCGACTCGTCGACATTAGGCGAACAGCGCGACAGCAACCCGGCGTTGACGCAGGACGAACAAACCTTCGTCGAGGAGTTGATGGACAACCTCTCGGCCTACCCGGCCTATTACGAACATATGGGCGTCATCAATCGTGACGGGCCTGGCCCGGTCAGCCTTTCGGCGCCGGAACCCGTGGACCCTGCCGAATTACGGCGGCGCATCGAAGCCGGTGAATGGGTGGTCGACCTGCGCTCGCGAACCGCATTCGCCGCCGGCCATCTGGGCGGCTCCTACGGCTTCGAATTCTCCGATTCATTCGTGACCTACCTGGGCTGGCTTTACGCCTGGGGAGAACCCCTGACGTTGATCGGAGATGACGCCGACCAAATCGGCACCGCGAGAAGAGAACTGGTGCGTATAGGCGTCGACGAGATTCGCGGCGCGGCCAGTGGCGACATTCAAGACCTCGCCGCCGGCTCGGACCTGCGGTCCTATCGCGTCGCCGACTTCGCGGCATTGGTCGACGAGATTCACCGCCCGGATGTCGCTGTGCTCGACGTGCGCCGCGACGACGAATTTCGGGAAAGCCATATCCTCAAGGCCGTCAACATCCCGATACACGAGCTGGCGGGCCGCCTGGACGTACTGCCCGACGGCGAAATCTGGGTGCACTGCGCAAGTGGATATCGGGCCTCGGTCGCGGCGTCCATCCTGGACAAGCACGGACGGTCGACCGTGCTGGTCGACGACAAGTACGCCGCTGCCGAGGAACTCGGGCTGACCGAGGCCGGCGGCTCGTAGCCGAGCGAGTGGCCTAGCTCGCCTTCGCGGTGCCGGAGGACTTGAGCTGCGAGATGACCGTCGTCGCGTCCGAGCCCGCTCCTCGGTTGTAGGGCAGTTTCGACAGCGCCGTCGCCATCCAGCAGGTGTTGCTGACCGCAGCGAACGTCAGCCCGCCGCCGATGCCGGCCGCGACCCACTTGAGCTGCGGAACCGCAATGCTGCCCAGTACCGACGACAGCACGATCGATCCGGCGACCAGTCGTACTTGACGTTCCAAATCCCAACGTTGGGCCGCACGGTCAACCGCGAATCCGTTGCTTTCCCAGTCCACGATGCCCTTGTCCAGCACCCGAGCCGATTCGATCCCCGCCTGGCGCAGCAGTTCGTTGGCTTGCGAGGAACGCTGACCCGATTTGCACACCAGCACCACGTCGTCGTCGAGGTGCTCGACGATCTCTGAGCGGTGCTGGCGCAACACATCTAGGGGAACGTTGTAGGAGCCGGTGATGTGCGAGGTCTCGAATTCGGCGGGCGTGCGCACATCGATGACACGCGGTGCCTTGGCCGAATCGAGTAGCTCCTTGAGCTCTGTCGAGCTGATGTTGGCGTTCATTGCGGCCTGATACCCGGTATGCACTATTGCCTGATGCTTTAAATCGCCGGGACTTTATCCCAGCCGTCGCTACCATCTTCGTGTGCGCGCATTGCCTGACCGGAAGATCATCGGCGCGGTGGTTACCGCGATCGCGCTGCCAATGACCGCCGCCGTGTTGCCGTCCGGGATGCCTGGCTGGCCGGGGTCAGCCGCGGCGGCGAGTTGCTCACAAGTGGAGGTGGTATTCGCGCGGGGCCGCTTCGAATCCGCGGGACCAGGGGTGCTGGGAAATGCCTTCATCAACTCGCTGAGTTCCAAGATCGGCGGCAAGAGCATGAGCACTTATGCGGTGCGGTATCCCGCCGACACCGAGGTCGACATCGGCGCCAACGATATGAGCCGGCATGTCCAGAACACGGTGAACAACTGCCCGAACACCCGCATCGTGTTAGGCGGGTACTCGCTGGGCGCCGCCGTCACCGACGTGGTGCTCGCCGTGCCCATGTCCGCTTTCGGCTTCGACAGTCCCCTGCCCGCCGGCACCGACGAGCATGTTGCCGCGGTTGCGTTGTTCGGCAACGGAAGTCAATGGGTGGGACCGATCACCAACTTCAACCCGATCTACAACGACAGAACGATCGAGTTGTGCCATGGTGCCGATCCCGTCTGCAACCCCGCAGATCCCAACACCTGGAAAGAGAACTGGCCGCAACACCTTGCCAGTGCGTATGTCGATGCCGGGATGGCCAATCAAGCTGCGGACTTCGTCGCCGGCAAGCTCTAGCCGAACCTCTTGCGGCCGCGCCCGCCGCGCACGAGAGCAGGCGGATTGCGCTGTGCCAGCACGGTCTGCCGACAACGGCGAATAGCGACCAGCCCGATGAGAATGACCGCTTCCTTGGCCAGCGCCGTTCGGCTGGTCCGGCTCTTCCAGGTCCGCGGCGCGCAACCCGCTCGGCGCCCCGCGTGATATCCAGCGCCCAACGCGGCCACCATAGCCAGGACTATCGCGAGCGCTGTCATGCAATGAGCGTCCTCGGTCGCGGTCGCGGGATGGTCACGCGCAAGATACACATTGGTCGTCAAGCGCTAGTGCAGGCGCGAGCTACGAGCGCCGTACCACCGTGAAGCGAAGCGGTCCACGAATCAAAGCGATCTGTGGTCAGCTTCATAGAACATGTCGGTACCGTCGCCGGAAACGCCGTGCTGAGCGGTTATTTTGCACTCGATTTTCATACAATCACCGTGAGTTTAGCTCTTGCTAATTTTCAGTTATACGTTTTGACGCGCCTCATTCGCGCCACGTTAATTTGACTCATGGCGCGCCGAATGCTTCCCAAAGCCATTCCGCCGACCCGTTGAAGAGGCTCGAGTAGTAACGGGCTTGCGCGGTGACCTGATGATCGCGTGGCTACGCCGCTCCGGGTCACCGGCACGGACCTCGTCAACATCGAACACGTGCAACCGTTTCCGCACATCTGCGCACTACATCCGAGGTAGATGGCGGATCGGCCTTGGGCAACCGCCGGCTCGAAGAATCACGCGGAGCGAGGCGTCGGTGCTCCCTCAGCACACGATGTCCACCGCAATAAGCCGTTGCAAGCGCAAAGCCTGTTGGGCGCGACGTTCCATGTGAAGATCCGATGAAAAAATCAACATGAGTGTTGAACAAACCCAAAGATCAGGCTCACTGCGGTCGATTCCGCGCTTTGAATTGCTGGCCCGGCAATTTATAGCGTCTATGTCAATACGACACATCGAGGTGTTGCCCAAGACCGACTCTCCCCGAAGGACGACGCATGTCTTACGTCAAGACGTACCCGGAGATTGTGGCCGCGGCGGCCAGCAACCTCCAGTCGATCGGCGCCGCGTTGAGCGTCGGCAACGCCGCCGCGGCCGGTCCCACCACCGGCGTGGTCCCCGCCGCCGTGGACGAAGTTTCCATCCTGACCGCGACGCAGTTCGCAGCCCACGGCGCCCGCTTCCAAGAGCTGAGCGCGCAAGCGGCCAGGATTCAGGCCGCTTTGGCCGCGACTCTGGCAACCAGCGCGGGTTCCTACGCCGAGACGGAAGCGGCCAACGCCGCGGCGGGTCTCTAAGTGGTCACTAGGGCGAAGGGGTAAAGACGGAATGGTTGACTACGGCCTGTTGCCGCCCGAGGTGAACTCGGCGCGCATCTATGCGGGCCCTGGGGCAAGCTCGCTGCTCGATGCCGCGGCGGCCTGGAGCGGGCTGGCCGCAGATCTGCAGGACGCCGCTTCGGGTCACACTTCGGTGATCGAAGGGCTGACCACCGGTCCATGGCTGGGCCCGGCGTCGGCGTCTTTGGTCACCGCCGTTAGCCCTTTCATTCAATGGCTGAGCGCCAGCGCCCAGGAGGCCGCGAACGCCGCAAGTCAGGCGAGTGCGGCCGCGGCCGCATACGAGACGGCTTTCGCGGCATCCGTCCCGCCGCCGCTGATCGCAGCCAACCGGGCACTGCTCTCGGAGTTGGTCTCTACCAACATCTTCGGGCAGAACAGCCCAGCGATCGCCCAGACTGAAGGACAGTACTCAGAGTTCTGGGCCCAGGATTCGCAGGCGATGTACACCTACGCGGCCCGCTCGGCTTCGGCGACACAGCTCGCCGAGCTGCCGGCGCCGGCCGAAGTGGTGAACCCGCTGGGAGTGGCAGACCAGGCGATCGCGGTCTTCAAGGCGCAGGGTCAGGCGATCCAGACGCAGCTGAACAATGTCGGGTCTCAGATCGTGCCGCGAGTCAACACGATCCTGCAGACCTTGTCGTCGCCGCTGAACGGCCAAGGCACGGCGATCGACCAGTGGATTATGGCCAACACCCCGTTCGACGACATCGTGCCGCTCTACAGCAAGTACTTGTCGCCGTACGTCAACTCGTTGGCCGCCATGCTTCAGGTGACGCAGTCCGTCGGCCAGAACAGCAGTGGTATCTCCGCCATTGCCAACCTCGCCAAGCCCGCAGCGTCGGCGGCCAAGGCGGCCGAAGGTGCGGCGTCGGCGGCCGGGGCTGCCGCATCCAGTGCCGGACAGGCTGCGGGCAGCGCCGCCGGCAACATCGGCGGCGTGGCAGCCGGCCTCGGGAAGGCGATCCCCATCGGCGGTCTGTCGGCGCCGGCCAACTGGGTTCCTTGGCATGCCACGACCAATCCGGGCATCGCCAGCGCGATCCCGGCGGCCGCGGAGAGTTCCAACAGCTTCCCGATGGCCCCACCGTTCGGGCAATTCGTCAACGGTGGTGGTTACGGCCGAAATCAGCCGATCTACGGGTTCAAGCCGTCGGTCATGGCGAAGCCGCCGGCCGCCGGTTAACGGGCTGATCACCGCTGCGGGTGCTGGCTTTCGCCGGCACTGGGCATCAGGGGGATGAATAGCGATGGTTGACTACGGCTTGTTGCCGCCCGAGATCAACTCTGGGCGCATCTATGCCGGTCCCGGTGCGGGTCCGCTGCTCGCCGCTGCGACGGCATGGAGTGGGTTGTCCGAGGACTTGCAAGCCGCCGCGGCGGGTCATCAGTCGGTAATCGACGGACTGACCAGCAATATCTGGGTGGGTCCAGCATCGGCATCGTTGGTTGCGGCCGTGACTCCGTTCATTGCCTGGCTGCAGACCAGTGCTGAGGAGGCCGCCGAGGCGGCGAGTCAGGCGTTCGCGGCGGCGGCCGCCTACGAGGCGGCCTTCGCGGCGAGCATCCCGCCACCCGTGATCGCGGCGAACCGCGCACTGCTGGCAGTTTTGGTCGCGACCAACTTTTTCGGGCAGAACACCCCGGCCATTGCGGCGACCGAAGCGCAGTACATCGAATTCTGGGCGCAAGATGCCGGGGCGATGTACAACTACGCGGGCAATTCGGCGGCGGCGTCGCAGTTGACCGAGCTGCCCCAGCCGGCCGAAGTGGTTAACCCGGGCGGATTGGCCGATCAGGCGATCGCGGTCTTCCAAGCTCAAGGACAAGCGATTCAAGGTCAACTCAATAATCTCGGGGCTCAATTGATGCCTCGGATCGGCGACATATTGAAGACGCTCTCAGCGCCTCTCAACGGCCAGGGCACGGCGATCGACCAGTGGATCATCGCGAACACACCGTTCGACGACATCGTCCCGCTTTACAGCAAGTACCTTTCGCCCTACGTCAACTCGATAGCGGCGCTCGAGCAAGGGACGATCGGCTTCGCCAACGAATCCGCGGGTTTCACCGCCCTGGCGAATATTGCGAAGGATCTGGCTCCCGCAGCCCAGGCCGCTGAAGATGCGGCGCGGGCCGCCGGGCGGGCGGCGGCCGGTGTCGCAGGGAAGCTCGGCGGCAGTGTCGGCGGCGTGGCGGCGAATCTGGGTAAGGCGGTTCCGATCGAAGGGTTGTCGGTGCCGGCGGGCTGGACCACGGCGAACGTCCCCGCCACTTCCGGGGCGGCCGGCCTCACCAACGCCACCGCTGTCCCGGCCGCGGCGGAAGGTGCCGCCGGGAATCTCCCGATGACTCCGTCGCTCGGCAGGTTCGTCAACGGCAATGGCGGCCGTAAACTCCCGTCGTACGGGTTCCGGCTGACCTTCATGACCAAGCCACCGGCGGCCGGTTAGGCGTTCAACCAGCCGGCCGCGGATTTTCACCGGCTCCGGAGTGGCTGCTAGGGTGCCTTGCTAATGCCTGAGATGGATCGTCGCCGCATGCTGTTGATGGCGGGCCTGATGACCGGCTCCGCCGCTTTGGCTGCGACTCCCCTGCCGAAAGTTCACGCCGACCCCTCGGCCCGGCCGCTGGACCGCGTCCCTGCGCCGGCCGCGCCCAGTGGCACTTCGGGGAATTACATCTTCCACGACGAGTTCGACGGCCCCGCCGGCTCGGCGCCCGACCCGTCGAAGTGGACGGTGTCCAAAGCGCGCGAAACGATCAAGGACCCGACCTACTGGGAGTTGCCCGAGCACGTCGGCCAGTACCGAGACGACCGGCAAAACGTCTTTCTTGACGGCAACTCCAACTTGGTCATCCGGGCCGCCAAGGATGGCAACACCTACTACGGCGGCAAGATCTTCAGCCCCTGGGAGGGCGGCATCGGCCACACCTGGGAAGCTCGCATCAAATTCGACTGCCTGACCGCAGGCTGCTGGCCCGCTTGGTGGCTGGGCAGTGACAACAACGGCGAAATCGACATCGTTGAGTGGTACGGCAACGGGAGCTGGCCTTCGGCAACGACTGTTCACGCCAAGGCGAACGGCAGCGAGTGGAAGACCCACAACATCTCTTTGGACAGCGCTTGGCATACCTGGCGGGTTCAGTGGGATGACGCCGGCATGCGCTTCTGGCAGGACTACACCGACGGTGCTCAGCCCTACTTCACCGTCGCGACGAACTCGCTGACCGACTGGCCGTTCAACAATCCCGGCTACAAGGTCTTCCCGGTGCTGAACCTCGCGGTCGCCGGCTCGGGCGGGGGCGACCCGGGACCCGGAACCTATCCCGCTCAGATGCTCGTCGACTACGTACGGGTCTGGTAGTCGGTACCCGTCACTTCGGGTGTTGGCGCCACTCGTTGATCTTGCGGCCCAGCGAATCGACCGCCCCGGTGGCGGCACGGCCGACCCCGTCGACGAAGCCACCCAGGCCGTCGCGAATCCCTTTGATCAACGGGTCGTCGGACTGGTCGAAGTTGTCCCGGTAATGACGGGCCGCCTCGCCGAGGTCGTCGGTGAACGAGGCGTTGTCGTCGTCCCCGCGGCGTGGGTACACACCATTCAGCACCGTGCCGTAGCCGCCGCTGTCCACCCACTGCGTAATTGCAGCCGCACGCAGCACTGAGAATGGGTGGGTCTGCAGTTCGAGGTTGAGCAGCTTGAGGACCCCGTCGCGCATGTCTCCGGAGCGCTCATACTCCCGGGCTTGCGCGAGGAAGGCCTGCGAGTCCAGCTTGTCTAGTCGGTTGCCCCCGGCGAGCTTCATTTCCACCCGCAGCGCGGTGTCGAAATCCTGCGCGCATAGCAGACCCGCTCGGTCACCCGACAATTCCGACTTCCGCTGCCACTCAAGCAAAGCGGCGACAATCGCACGCAACGCCCAGCCACCGACTGGCATGAATCCGAACGAACCCGCGAGCCGCATCAAATGCATCATCATCGTGCGGTACACCGCGTGACCGGACAGCGCGTGGCCCAATTCGTGGCCGATGACAAAGCGCATTTCATCGTGGTTCATCAGGTCGTATAGGCCGGAGGTGAGGACGATGAACGGCTCATCCATGCCGATTGTGAACGCGTTGGCTACGGGCGACTGCACGACAAACAGTTCCGGTTTGCGCGGCGCATCCAAGATATCCGCGCACTCGTCGAGCAGCGCGTCGAGATCGGCGAACTGGCGCGGTCCGACGCGGGCCGCGCTTGCCAGATAGAGCAGCCGGTGCTGGCGTTCGCGCAGCATCCCGGATAACAGCTTGAGCATCTGGTCGAACCCCTTGAGTCGGCGCAGCGCCGACAGGGCGGTTCGATCCGCCGGATGCTCCCAGGCCCGGGAACTTATCTCCGGGAACAGGATCCGGGTCGTGGCGGGCGGCTGAGCCATCTGCGCTCCCCTCGGTGGGCCGTATCAGAATACGGTTTCTGCCCGCCCGATAGATCGCGTGGTTGGCTCGGTGAGAAGTGAGCACCGCATGTCGCGGCGAGAAGTAAACATTCGTTCGCAGCGAATGCCGCTGAAACGTCGAGAATTAGATCAGGCGGGTGCGTCCGCGCTCGAGTAACCAGAGAACTCGCGATTACCGGCACGCAGCTGACCCGCCATTGCGGCCCGCTGTCGACCAACGTATGACGGGTGGCGCCGCATCGCTGCCTGCAGCTGACGTTCACGCCGTCGCGCCGCAACCCAGAGCGGGTGCGATTGCAGATCAATCACGTTGGCCTCTGCTTGATTCGCCACGTTCGTCAACTCCTCTCAGTCATGCAACGCCACGGCTATTGGTCCAGCCTTATGGGCGAGGATTCCCAGCAAACCTGTGATCAAACCGTGTCTGAAGATGAGAATTTGCCGTGAATTCGAAATCGGATGCTTACATTGCTCGGATAGCCGGCGTTGTCAGTTCCCGGTCGCCTTCCGTTCACTTCGTCAGCAGAGCGACTGCGCTCCACGGTCGGCGGCCGGGATGCCGCGGGTCGGGCTGAGGTAACCACGCGGCTAGCCGCATGGAAAGGGGCAGGCGACGGAATCGGTGGGCGGCTTCCAGCAACGATTCGGTTTCCAAGACCCGCCAGCCCAGACCCTCGAAGAACGCCAAACCATTGTCGGGTGCGAACTTGAACGGTGCGTTCTGCAGCATGCCGGCCATCTTCTTGTTCATCATTTTTCGCAGCCCTGGACCGGCGAAGTCGAGCATCCACCAGGTGACCTCCGGACGCTGAATCGCCTGCGACAGTGCGACGACGTCACGCTCGTCGAGGTACATCAGTAAGCCCTCGGTCAACACCAGCGCTTTGTCGGCGCCGTCGAGCGCGTCGTCGAAGAAGGGGTCGCGGGAGGCCGGGTCGGCCAGGTCGACGGCGGTCCGGATCAACCGGCACCGAGGTTTCTGGTCGGCCAACAGTTGAGTTTTCTCGGCCTGCAGCGCAGGCAGATCGGCCTCCACCCACGTCAAGCCGGCGGGCAGGTCCAGCCGATACGGTCGAGTGTCCAGCCCGGCGGCCAGATTCAGCACCCGGTCGCAGCCGTTGCGGATCGCCTGCGTGATGGTGTCATCGATAATCTTGGTGCGGGCGACGAGCCACCAACCATTGCGCGTTGACCGCGGCACGTGGGCGACGATGGCCTGGCCGTGCTCGCCAGCGAGACGTTCGGCCAACGGATCGCTGAACAGCGCGTCGGGCCGGGCCGACTCGGTGGCCCGATGCAACGCCGTCCACCGCGCGGTGTCAGAAACATGGGTGATGAGGTGTCCCGTACCTGCCATAGGTGGGTTATAGCACCGAGGCCCGACAGAGGGTGCCGACGAGCTACGGGACGTCCGGTACGGTGCGCAGATGGCCGACCGAAACCGTCGTTTCCTGCTTCGCCAACGCCCCACCGGACGTATCGGTCCCGACACCTTCGAACTCAGCGAGGAAGCCATTCCGGACCTCGCCCAGGGCGAAGCGCTGGTCCGCGTCGACTGGATCTCTTTGGACCCCACCAATCGCACCTGGATCGACGACACACCGACGTACCTACCGCCGGTCGGCATCGGCGAGGTCATGCGCGCCGGCGGTCTCGGCGAGGTCGTTGCATCGAAAAATCCCCGCTACCCGGTCGGCCAACTCGTGCAGGGGCTGCTCGGGTGGCAGGAGTATGTCGTCGCGTCGGACTCGGCGCCCTTACTGCCGGTCGAGGTCGCGTCGGGTGTTTCGCCGAGTGCCTACCTCGGCGCGCTCGGAATTACCGGCCTCACCGCATGGCTCGGCATTCGGGACATCGGCAAACCGCGGCCGGGTGAGACGGTCGTGGTATCCGCCGCAGCAGGGGCGGTCGGCTCGGTGGCCGGGCAACTGGCCAAGGTCGACGGCGCACGCGTCGTCGGTATCGCCGGCGGCCCGGAGAAGTGCGCACTATTGACCGATCAACTCGGTTTCGATGCGGCCGTGGACCATCGCGCCGAAGACTGGGCGGCTCAACTGGCCGCGGCGACGCCGGACGGAATCGACGTCGACTTCGAAAACGTCGGCGGCGACATCATGGACGCGATATTCGCGCGGCTGAACCTGAACGCACGAGTCGCGTTGTGCGGCTTGATTTCTGGCTACAACTCGGCCGACCCCCCGCCCGGGCCGCGCGCATTCGGCAATCTGCTCATCCAACGCGCGACGCTGCGGGGCTTCATCGTCCTCGACCACCTGGGTCGAGCACCTGAGGCGAGCGCCGAGATCAGCGGGTTGATCGCCGACGGACGGCTGACACCGCTCGAGACCGTCGTCGAAGGCTTCGAACAACTGCCGACAGCGATCAACATGCTCTTCGATGGCGCGAATGTCGGCAAGCTGGTGGTCAAGACATCAGGCTAAGCGGACGATCTCACCAAGTAGGCATCGATGAACTCGCGGAGCGCCGTTCGCAAGCTGGTGACGTCTGACCCATGGAGCTTGGCGAGCAGAATGAGCCCTTGATAGTGGGCGAATATGGCGTGCGCTAACCGATCCGGGTCGATTCCGTCGCGCAGCGCGTTCTCGCCCGCCGCTTCCCGGCAGGTAATCGCCAACTGTTCCTCCACTGCGGCCAGTCGGGCGGCCAGATGGTTACGCACTGCTTCGTCGGTCGTCGAGAGCTCGGCGGCCAGATTCCCGAACGGGCAACCTACGAAGCGGCCGAATTGCGCATGCAACGCCGCCTGGATCGCGCCGATAGCGTCGGGAATCGCACCCAGCCGGGCAGCCGGTGTTGCGCCCGGCT
Organism: Mycobacterium sp. 1423905.2; assembly: GCF_001673155.1. Classification (GTDB taxonomy): domain Bacteria; phylum Actinomycetota; class Actinomycetes; order Mycobacteriales; family Mycobacteriaceae; genus Mycobacterium. The sequence continues at coordinate 13,352 of NZ_LZLE01000277.1, forward strand.
CGCTGTTCAAGCGCGATTGGAAGATTTCCGTGTGCAGGTCTATAACCGCTTTGGCCAGTTCGCTTTTCGAGGGAAAGAAGTGATAGAAGCTGCCCTTCCGGACATCGGCTACGGCGCAGATCTCTTCGACGCCCACATCCTGATAGCTGCGCTGCAAAAACAACCGAGCCGCCGTAGCGACGATGCGACTGCGCGCATCCGAGGTGCGAGGCACCTGTGCAGCATAAGTAATAGTTGACTGATCGGTCAAGAATTCGATACGTTGTCGCTCCGGGGGCGTCCACTACCGACGGAGATGGCAGCAATGAGTTCTAGCGCACCAGAGGTCTTTCGCACACCAGACTCACGTTTCGAGCGCCTTCCTGGATACGATTTCGCACCGCACTACCGGGAAGTCGACGGTTTGAGGATGCATTACCTCGACGAGGGACCCCCGGACGGCATGCCGGTGGTGTGTTTCCACGGCGAGCCGACGTGGGCGTACCTGTACCGCAAGATGTTGCCGCCGCTCGCCGCGGCCGGTTACCGAGTGATCATCGCGGACTACGCCGGCTTCGGTCGCTCAGACAAGCCCACCGATCGGCGCTGGTACACCTTCGACCGCCACAGTGAATTGGTTACCAAAGTCCTTGCCGCTCTTGACCTGCAGCACGCGACTGTCGTCGTGCAAGACTGGGGCGGACCGATCGGACTGCGTTGGGCGGTGGAGAACGCGGCCCGGGTCGACGCGTTGATGATCTTGAATACCGGTGTGTTCAACGGGCGTGTGTCGCAGGGCTTTTTGGCATGGCGAGCATTCGCGGAGAAGAACCCGGATCTCCCGGTCGGGTTCGTCATCCAGGGCGCCACCACAAGCGAGCTGCCCGACGAGGTCGTCGCCGCTTACGAGGCGCCATTTCCCACCGCGGAGTCTAAGGCGGGGGCCGCGCAGTTCCCGCTTCTGGTGCCGACGAGCGAAGATTCACCAGGCGTTGCGGAGATGCGAGGGATCATCGATGCCTTATCCCGGTGGGATAAGCCTGCCCTGGTGGCCTTCTCGGATCAGGACCCGGTGTTTCCCTATCCCAAGTCAGGGCAGGCCTTCTGCGATCTGATCCCCACCGCCGGCGACCAGATCAGGATCGAGGGCGCGTCACACTTCCTGCAGGAAGACCGTGGTGAGCGGCTCGCCGAGGAGTTACTCGCCCTGCTTTCCTCGGTACACACGGGCTAGCCGTACGCGGGATACGGTTACGGTGCGGCCATCACCAGAACTGTCAAGGGATTTCGCGGATCCACCCGCACGGGTACTTCGGCTCCGACCTTGATGTGTGGGGCGGTCGACAGCTCAAGAGAGACGCGGCGCGCGGCGCGGTAGGGCTCACCATCTGGTAATCGCACGTCGAGCTCGAGTTCATGCCATGCGCCCAGCGCCGTAGTCGCGACGTTTTGGCGGATACCCGTGATGGTTGCAACACCTGACATGCCGTCGCGGGTGAGTCGCTCGCGTTCGGCATTGAGCGCGTTGAGTTCGGCGAAGGCGGCTTGCGCCGCTGTGATGTCGCTGCGGGTAACCCGCTGCCCCGCACTAGCCTTCCTTACCCGCTCGAACCAGCCCACGGTTCACCTTCCTTCCGACGCACGTCGATGCCGCAGCTGGCTCCAAGTGTGGCATTCCCCGCGGCACGTCGAACCAGTAACGTTTGCGCATGTTTCGCATGAGGGTTGATGACGTGTTCGTGATTCGCAATCGGGGGGCGGTTGCTACCGGCCGGGTGGAGTATGGGCAACTCAGCGTCGGCGAACAGGTGCGCATCAACGACGGCCGCACGGTCACAGTCGACGCCATCGAGGCCTTCCGCAAGAAGATCGACACCGCGAAGGAAGGCGACACCGTCGGGCTGCTCTTCAAGAAACTGTCGAAAGACGACCTCGCCGCCGGAGACGTACTCACGTCGACGGGTTATTTCCTGGCTTGAGCCACCCTATTTGGGATCGGTAGCCGTCGGCACTGGCTGTACTTACCGCAACGACGACGCCAACCCGGCGCCGCCCCGCGAAAGGAAGCCATCCAATGAACATCGTCCCCGCCGGCCTGGAACAAAAGATCAACCGCGTCGACCGGCAACGCAGTCTGGCAATCGGCATCGGCCTCGGTCTGGTAGCCGCGTGGTCCTTATTCCGCCTGTTCTGGCTGCTGTACATTTCGATGACGTTCGGCTGGTTCATGGGGGCGATGGCGTTCCACTTCGTGCTGTGGGGAGTGATCGGTGCCGCCGCCGCGGTGGGAGCCACCGGGTTCCTGCGCCGCTACTTCAAGGAATCCGACGCCTGAGCGGTTTCGCGTACCCCCACAAGGTGTGATCAGCTGTCTGCCTGCCCGCCTCCTAACGACGACGTCGCTAGGAGGCGGGCAGTCTTTGTGCCAAAGTCGTTGTGACAGAGCGAACGTTGGGTCGGCATAGAGAAGGCAGGAGATTTTCGGTGGGACAAACCCGCGTGGCGGTAGTAACTGGCGGCGCTTCGGGAATCGGTGCAGCCACGTCGCATGAGCTGGGTCGACGTGGTTTCGACGTGGCGGTCCTCGACGTTAACCACGAGGCGGCCCGCCGGGTTGCCGCGGAGCTGAACTCGGCCGGAAGTCGCGCGTTAGGGTTGGCGGTCGATGTGACGGACCGGCGTGCTGTGGAAGAGGCGTTCGGCGCGGTCCGCGCGGAAATGGGACCGGTCGCAGCACTGGTCACCAGCGCTGGCAAAGCTGCGTTTGCCAGTTTCACCGATATCACTGTGGAGTCATGGGCGGAGATCATCGACATCAACTTGACAGGGACATTCCATTGTTGCCAAGTCGCCCTGCCCGACATGGTGAGTGCCGGGTGGGGCCGCATCGTGATGATCTCGTCGTCCAGCGCGCAACGCGGGTCGCCCAACATGGCGCACTACGCGGCCGCCAAAGGCGCGGTCATCACTTTGACCAAATCACTTGCCAATGAATACGCGGCCAAGGGGATCACGGTCAACAACATTCCCCCGTCGAGCATTGATACGCCGATGTCACGGCAGTCCCAGGCAGCCGGCATACTGGGCCCGCCCGAACAGCTGGCGAAGCTGATTCCCGCCGGCCACATGGGTTCTCCGGACGACATCGCCGCCGCGGTAGGTTTTCTGTGCTCTGAGCAAGCTGGCTTCATCACCGGACAGGTGCTCGGCGTAAACGGTGGGGCGGTGATGTGAATCGGACTACGCCTCGACCAGCTCGGGGTGAAACGTGGCCACCATTTGACGGAATCCGTCGCGCCAGTCGACCATGGCACCTGCTCTCCCGACCAGTTCATGTAGCCGACTCACGTCAACCGGGTTGCCGCGCAACGCCTGCCCACTTTCTTCGAACACCGGCTCTCGGTTGATCAACGTGCCGAGATAGCTGCACCACTGTTGGATACTGACGATCTGGTCGCCGGCCCAGTTGACCGTTGTGGCTGGAACTGACGCCGCAGCAAGAAGTTTCGGTATGGTCGCGATGATGTCGTCCTGGTGAATCGGGTTGTAGCGGGCCGGCCCGCCGGGTGGGACCTGGATCGGCACACCGGCCAGCATCATTTCCATGTGGAAGAAGGGCCACCCGCCGCTGTCGCCGTACGGCACGTTCAGCCGAGCGATGATGGTCGGCACGTCGAGGGCGCGAGCCATCGTTCGGGCCACGACTTCACCGGCGATCTTGGAGATGGAGTAGGTCGGGAACAGGGGCTTGTGATTGTCGCCCAAAGCGGAGCGTTCAGTGCGTAATTCGTCATCCGGTGGGTCATAGACCGCCGCGGACGAGCAGTGCAACACGGCTTTCGCCGCGCGGCAGTGGGCAATGAGTAAACCGATCGATTCGGCATTGGCGGCCAGGTCCTTGTCCCACCTCCCGCTCTTGGCGACCGCCAGATTCAACACGTAGTCGAAGTCCGTCGGCAGTCCGGTGAAGTCTCCGGCGGCCAAGTTGATCACCTCGCAGTGCACGCCGGCCCGCTCCAGGCCGGCCCGAGCGACCGGGTCGGTGAAACGGGCGACCCCCCACACGTCGTTGTCCGCGGCAAACGCTCTGGCGACGGGCGCGGCGACTTGGCCGGTCACCCCAGTGATTAAGATCTTCGAGCCGTGCATGCGCTGATGCTATGCCGCACGCGCGCCCTCTCCTGGTTTTGCGCATTTTGCTCAGTCCGCGTGGTAGGGTGCGCCCATGCCCTCCCGGGGTCGCATCGACTTGCGGCTCGCCAGCCGGGTGTTATTGCTGCAATTAATCGTCGTGACGCTGACCTGGATCATCGCGTTTGTGTTGTTCGCGATGTTCAATCTGCGGCGCCTGGACATCGACTACGGCGTACGAGCGATGGACATCGCTCGCATCGTGGCCACCGACCCGACCGTCATCGCCAATATTCCACGCTACGAAGACGTTCCGGTCCATGCCAGCCCCGCCCAGGTCGACGAATTGGCGAGCGGTCCGCTGCAAGCGGTGGCTACTCGTATCCGGCAACGTACGAATGTGCTGTGGGTGGTGATCGCCAATACGCATGGGGTCCGGCTCACCTACCCCGACCGGGCGGAGTTGGGTCAACTGATCAATACCGATCCGACGCCGTTGTTGGCCGGACACGAGCAGACCCTGCATGAATCCGGACCGCTGGGACGCTCGACGGTGGCCAGGGTGCCAATCCAGGAATCCGGCTCGAACCGTGTGCTCGGTCTGGTCAGCGTCGGCACGTCGACGAAGGAACTACACGAGCAATTCGGCCGAAACCTGCGCGTGCTCGCGGTTCTCGGCGCCGTTGCCTTACTGGCCGGCATCGGCGGTTCGGTGTATCTGGCCAGGCGGTGGCGCAGGTTGACGCTGGGATTACGGCCGGGCGAGATGGTGGAATTGGTCCGAGGTCAAGCCGCGGTGCTGCAAGGCATCGGTGAAGGTGTACTGGCGACCGACCCCTCCGGGCACACGACCTTTATCAACGACGAGGCCTGTCGACTGCTCGAGATCAGTAGTGAGACGGGCCGCCCCATCGACGACATCGGCCTCACCCCAAGAGTTCTCGAGACTTTCCGGGCGGCGGATGCCGCTCCCACGCTGGCCACCGTAGGACAACACATAGTCGTCGTTTCGGCCCGCAAAGTGATTCGCGACGGGCGCGAGTTGGGCACCGTGCTGGTGGCGCGCGATCGCACTGACGTCGAATCACTTACCCGACAACTGGATGCGGTGCAGGTGATGAGTACGACGCTGCGCGCCCAGCGTCATGAATTCGCCAACCGGCTACACCTGCTCAACGGGCTGCTGCAGACCGGTCATGTTGAGGAAGGCTTGCAGTATCTCGAGGAACTTCTTGGCTCAGGGCCGTTGGGGTCTGCGATACCGGGTATTGACTCCATCCGCGACACGCACCTGCAGGCGTTCTTGGCGGCCAAGGCTGCGGCTGCCCGCGAAGCCGGGGTGACGCTGAAGATCGGCGAAAACACCTGGGTGGCCGGCCGGGTGCACCTGCCGGTCGAAGTCACCACCGTGGTGGGCAACTTGCTCGACAACGCCATCGACGCTGCGCGCGCCGGGGACAACCCGGCCAAAGAAGTAGAAGTCGAGCTGTTACAGCAGGATTCGACGTTGCACGTGACGGTCGCCGATAGTGGGAACGGTGTCGCCGACGAATTCGTCGACCAGCTCTTCACCGAGGGCCGAACGACCAAACCGGATTGCGGCATACCGGGCGGCCGCGGCATCGGACTCGCTTTGTCGCGCCAGATCAGCCGGGGTCTGGGCGGCGATCTGTGGCTGTCTAGCCCGGTGCGCCCGACTGCCGCGCCGGGGCTATCGGGTGCGGAGTTCATCGCCCGCCTACCGGGCGTCATGGTCGAGGAGGAGCAATGGGCGGCACAGACCTGACCGTCCTGGTGGTCGATGACGACTTCCGCGTGGCGAACATGCATGCCGCGGTCGTCGACGCAATGCCGGGATTCACCGTCACCGCAACCGTCAACACCCTCGCGGCGGCGCGAGCGGCGGAGCCGGTCGACTTAGCCCTGGTAGACGTCTACCTGCCGGACGGGTCGGGTGTCGACTTCGTCCGTGAAACTCTCTCTGATGCAATGGTTTTGACTGCGGCGACGGAGGCGGAGACGATACGCGCCGCCATCGCGGCCGGTGCGGTGAGCTATCTGGTCAAGCCCTTTGCCACCACCGACCTCGCCGCCCGCCTCTCGGGATATGCCCGCTACCGCAAGATCCTGAGCGGACCCAATCTCCGCGCCAGCGACGTCGACGCGGCACTGGATGCGCTGCGGCCCCGATCTGTGGCCGCGCAGCCCTCGCCCACCGCCACCTCTCCCACCAAGCAGCTTGTGCTGCAAGCACTGCAGGCATCGGATGTCCCGATGTCGGCAGCACAAGTCTCGGCGGCTACCGGCATTTCCAGAGCCACAGCGCAGCGGTATCTGGCAGCGTTGGCGGCCACCGGAGTCGTCACCGTCGGGTTGCGCTACGGCACCACGGGCCGGCCCGAACAGGAATTTCAAGCCAAAACTGCGCCCTTGCGGCATTCACGTTGACCAGTCGTGGAAAGTCTTGTCGCGCACAGCTGCCGGCGTCGACCGGAAGGGTGACGCGGCGGGCGCCTGTGCATGTTCATGGAGTCCCCCATCCCTTCCTGTGTCAACGGTCATGACTTGCTGTGAGCTTGGCCATAACTGACCTCGGTAGGTCGGTATGGTCATACCATATCGCAGTGCCCATACCGGCACTGTGCCCGCAGGTTCAACACGCGAAGCGGCGGTGAACCTTCGATAGGCGATGACAACGGATCGGAGAGTCAGGAATGCAGTCGTGGGACCGCGAGCTTTCAAAGCTGCAAAACCAGATACAGGGGCCGGTGTTGACCGAACACAGTCCTGGCTACGACAGCGAGGTTGCAGTGTTCAACATGGCCGTGCAGCACCGTCCGGCAGTTGTGGTCGGAGCTGTCGATGCCGACGACGTGTCGAAGGCCGTCTTGTTCGCGGTGCGGCACGGGCTGAATATCGCCATCCTCAATACCGGCCACGGACCATCTTTGGCGGCCGACGCTGACACCCTCATGATCACGACTAGGCGGATGTCGGGTGTCAGCATTGACGTAGGGCGCCGCTCCGCGCGCGTCGAAGCCGGCGTCCGATTTGGCCAATTCGTCGAGGCAACAGCCCAATTCGGACTGGCTCCCCTATCCGGATCCGCACCCGGTGTCGGCGTCGTCGGCTACACCTTGAGCGGTGGAGCCAGCGCCACCATGGGCCGCAAGTACGGATGGGCTTGTGATCATGTCCGCGACATCGACGTAGTAACGGCCGACGGCCGACTGCGTCGGGTAGATGCGCGCACCGACCCCGATCTGTTCGGCGCACTTCTCGGGGGCCGAAGCAATTTCGGCGTAGTCACGGCCATAGAAGTCGGTCTGTTCCCGGTGGCGTCGCTGTACGCGGGTGCAGTGCATTACTCGGGTGATCACGCTCTTCAGGTGCTCGAGGCATACCGCAAGCTCACCGAAGCTGCGCCCGACGAACTGACCACCGGTCTCGCCCTGTTGAATCTGCCGCCGCTGCCCAGCCTTCCGCCCTTTATGCAGGGAAAGCTGACCGTATCGGTGCGGATCTCGTTTGTGGGTGATGCCGCCGCTGGCGCCAAACTGATCGAACCGCTACACCGGGCGGCTCCGGTACTGGCCGACACCGTCGGCCTGATCCCGTACTCACAGTTCGGGGTCATCAGCAACGACCCGACTGATCCGGCGCCGGCAGTTGAACAATTCGGTCTGCTCAAACAACTGACTGCGGACACCGTCGCGGCGATCGTTGACGCGGTAGGACCGGAATCAGGTAGCTCCATCAACATCGTTGACATCCGCCACCTTCAGGGAGCGTTCAGCCGGCCGGCGCCGTTTTTCAACGCAGTGGGCGCCCGAGACGCCGCCTTTGCGATGTTCGGTCTCACCGTCG
>NZ_LZLE01000278.1 GCF_001673155.1 Mycobacterium sp. 1423905.2
CCACCAGGGAAACTGTTGTCTTGTTGGAGGCGGCGGGATTCGACGTGATCCTCATCGAAACGGTCGGTGTCGGCCAGTCCGAGGTGGCGGTGGCGAACATGGTCGACACCTTCCTGCTGCTGACGTTGGCGCGCACCGGTGATCAATTGCAGGGCATCAAGAAAGGTGTGCTGGAGCTGGCCGACATCGTCGTGGTGAACAAGGCCGACGGTGCGCACCTGCGCGACGCGAAGTCCGCCGCGCGGGAACTTTCGGCAGCGATCAGGTTGATCTACCCACGCGAATCCCTCTGGCGCCCACCGGTTCTCACAATGAGCGCGGTCGAGGGCACCGGTCTTACCGAGGTGTGGGAAACCGTCGAGCGACACCGCGAGGTGCTCAGCAAAGCAGGCGAATTCGAGTCGCGTCGGCGCGCCCAGCAAGTCGACTGGATGTGGCAGATGGTTCGCGACACCGTGCTCGACCGGGTGCTGTCCAATCCGGCGGTTCGCCGAGCTCGCGGCGACGTCGAACGCCGAGTTCGCGCCGGGGAACTGACCCCGGCCCTCGCCGCTCAGCAAATCCTCGACATCGCGTCCTCCTAACGGATAGGTAAATTAATCTTTGTTTGCCCTTGGCACGTGTCAAATGGAAGTAAATTCAAATTCGTGACGGTAGACATAGGAGTCCATCGCCGCGCGGTCCCTTCCCACGACGGCCCTGACGCAGGTCATCGTGTGTTCGGCACGGCGGACTCAAACTTCGGTTGCGTCGTTCGTGCCTTTTCCAGCCTGTTCCCCGGTCGCCGATTCGGCGGCGGTGCGCTGGCCGTCTATCTCGACGGCCAACCCGTCGTCGACGTGTGGACCGGATGGGCGGACCGCGCAGGCCAGCGGCCCTGGACCGCAGACACCGCCCCGATGGTGTTCTCGGCCACCAAGGGCATGGCCGCGACGGTCATCCACCGCCTGCACGACCGTGGGCTGATCGACTACGACGCCCCAGTCGCCGAATACTGGCCGGAGTTCGCCGCCAACGGTAAAGCGCAGATGACCGTGCGCGAGGTGATGAGGCATCGCGCGGGCCTGTCCGGGCTGCGCGGCGCCACCCAGGAAGACTTGCTGGATCACCTGGTGATGGAGCAACGACTGGCCGCGGCACCGCCTGGGCGGCTGCTGGGCAAACCCGCCTACCACGCGCTGACGTTCGGCTGGCTGATGTCCGGATTGGCCCGGGCTGTGACGGGCAAGGGCATGCGGACGCTGTTCCGCGAAGAGCTCGCCGAGCCGTTGGGCGCGGAGGGCATCCATCTGGGCCGGCCGCCCGCGGAATCGCCGACCAAGGTCGCGCAGATCATCATGCCGCAGAGCCTTCCCGGCCACTCGGTGGTCAACTACGCCACCTACAAGGTCGCCTCGGAGCTATCCGGCGGATTCCGCAGCATGTACTTCGATGGCGTCACGGCTGCCGTGCGAGGCGAGATCCCGCTGCTGGACGCCGAAATGCCGGCCGCCAACGGTGTGGTGACGGCGCGGGCTCTGGCCCGCATGTACGGGGCGATAGCCAACGGCGGCTCGATCGACGGCAGCCAATTCCTGTCTCGCGACCTGGTCGCCGGGCTGACCGGTCGCAAGAGCCTGCGCCGAGACGCGAACTTGTTCCTGCCGTTGTCCTTCCACCTCGGGTATCACTGCCTGCCGTTCGGCAATGTGATGCCGGGCTTCGGTCACGTCGGCATGGGTGGATCGGTCGGCTGGGCCGATCCGCAGACCGGGATGGCGTTCGCCTACGTGCACAACCGGTTGCTGTCGCCGTTCCTGGCGCTGGACCACGCTGGTTTGGCGACGCTGGGCAACTTGATCCGGCAAGGCGCCAAGCGCGCCCGCAAACGCGGCTATTCCTCGATCACCGAATTCGGGTCGCCGCTGATCGAGCCGGGAGCCGTCGCCGGCTGAGTCAGGCCAGGGCGTCGAAGGCCGCGATCTGCTGTTGGGTGACGGCAAGCGGGTCTTCGCCCGCATGCACGCGCCGGTACCAGTCGACCGTCCACGCCACCGCGTCGCGGAAGCCGAGTCGGTTGCGCCAGGCCAATTCCCGGTGTGCCTTGGAGCTGTCGAGAGCAAGCAAGGTCGCCTCGTGGGGATGCTCGCCGGGCTGGCGTTCCCAATGGGCGCCGCCGCCCCACAGGTCGGCCGCGAGCGTGGCCACCTGACCGACTTCGACGAAGCTGTCGCGGCCCGGGCCGAAGTTCCACTCACCCAGCCCCGAGCCGGCCAGCAATGCGTCGCTCAGGGTGAGGTAGCCATTGAGGCAGTCGAGCACGTGCTGCCATGGCCGCACCGCCCGCGGGAACCGCAACAACGGGGCTTGACCGTTCGCGTAAGCGGTCATCAGGTCCGGTAGGAGCCGATCGCGACTGACGTCGCCGCCACCAATCACGTTGCCTGCCCGGGCAATTGCGGTGGGGGAGCCGGGGAAGCTGCGTATCCAGGATTGGCTCAGCAGGTCGGCCATTGCCTTCGAGGCGCTGTAGGGATCGTTGCCGCCGAGTGGGTCGGTCTCGACGTAGCCGGCCTCTTGGTCCACGTTGCGGTAAACCTTGTCGGTGGTGATGACCAGGTGCGCGCGCACCGACGGGGTACCCGCCACCGCCTCCAGCACGTTCAGCGTCCCCATCGCGTTGGTCTCGTAGGTATAGCGCGGATTGCGGTAGGACTCCCGGACCAATGACTGCGCGGCCAGGTGCACGACGACGTCCGGCGCTGCCGCCGACACCGCGGCGGCTGTGGCCGGCGCGTCCCGAATATCCACCCGCAGGTCGCACACCAGGTGCTCTGCGACCCTGGCCCGCTCGAACAGACTGTCCGCGGTCGGCTCCAGCGCCAGACCGGACACCTGGTGTCCGCGGCTCAGCAGAAGCAGGGCGAGCCACGGTCCTTTGAACCCGGTGTGCCCGGTGATGAGGTAGTGCACGGCTACCTAGTATTCGGCAGCGTGCGCACTCCGCTGTGCACGTGGTCGGCCTAACTCACCGATTCACGGGGGCAGCGGAGAACCAGCGATCCAGAATGAGGAACCTTCCGATCCACACGACGCCGAATCCAAGCACCTGGACCACGAACACGGCCGCACCGCGAAGCGCAGCAGGCTCACCCGCCAGTGCGTTGTCAACCAGGTACGTCAACGCCGTGGCCAGCGAGACGGCCAGCATCACCACCACCCAGAAGACAAGCACTTGTTTGCGCAAATTTTCCGAGGAGGTGACTTGCCAGACAAAGCGCTTGTTGGCGAAGAAGTTGGGCACGGTGACAATGGACGCGGCCAGCAGCGAGGCTGCGGTGTAATCGTCAAGCCATGGGCCCAAGAGCTGGATCAACCCCTGGCCGATCGGCAGGAAGGCCAACGCCACCGCGAGGTAGCGCAACTTCTTATGCGCTCTCATCGAGTCGGCGCGCGCGATCACGCCCCCCGCGACCTGCATGTCAAGCAAAATACTCGGCACTCAAGCGTTCGTGGTCGAAATCAGCGAAGCAATTAGGCGTGCTTTGGAGAATCCGGACGCCGATTTTGTTTGAAAACGCCTCGTCGGACGGGGGAGATCTTTTAGGCTCCCACCTACGGGACGACGTAAACGAGAACTCGATCTTGTCCGTGCCCATCTGGGTGCGTTGGCAAGACGCCGAGGGGGCGCTTCTCATGACAACTCAACCCACAGAACGTGTCTGCATCATCGGCGGCGCCGGACACGTCGGGCTGCCGCTGGCGCTGGTGCTCGCCGACGAAGGTTTCCACGTCGACATCTTGGACACCAACGCGGCCGCCTTGAAGTCGATCATGGCCGGGCGTATGCCATTCGTCGAAAACGGTGCCGAGGAGCTGCTCAAGCGTCTGCTGCCTACCGGACGCATCTCGGCGACCACCGACTCGTGGGCGGTTCGAAACTCCGACATCGTGATCTGCGTCGTCGGCACCCCCGTCGATGAATACCTAACACCGCAGGCGCACACCTTCTTTCGCATCATCGACGAAATCAGCCCCTACTTCCACGACGGCCAGACACTGATACTGCGCAGCACCGTCTACCCGGGTCTGAGTCAACGGGTGAACGACATGTTCCGGGAGCGGGGGATCGGCGTTCACGTCACGTTCTGCCCCGAGCGTATCGCGCAGGGACACTCGATCCGCGAGCTGCGGATGATCCCTCAGATCATCAGTGGTTTCGACGAGGAGGGGCGCCGGATCGTCCGCCAGTTCTTTTCCCGCATCACCACCGAGATCATCGAGGTCGAACCGCAAGAGGCCGAGCTGGCCAAGCTGTTCTGCAACAGCTACCGCTACATCCAATTCGCGGTCGCCAACCAGTTCTATCTGCTCAGCCGGGAAGCCGGCCTGGACTTCAACCGCGTTCACCATGCGGCTACCTACAAGAACGGTCGCGTCGACAGCATGCCGAAAGCCGGTCTGGCGGCCGGCCCCTGCTTGCTGAAAGACACCATGCAGCTCGCCGCGTTCAGCAACAACAACTTCATGCTGGGACACGCGGCCATGCTCGTCAACGAAGGCCAGCCGCAGTTCATCGTCAACATGCTCAAGCGCCGAGTTGACTTGCGCGACAAGACTGTTGGCATCCTCGGCATGACTTTCAAGGCCGACTGCGACGACACCCGCGACTCACTGAGCTTCAAACTGCGGCACCTGCTGATGCTGGAGGCGAAGAAAGTGATGCTGCACGATCCGTTCTTGGAGGGGCCGGACTACCATCCTCTGGATGCCGTACTTGGTCGCGCCGACGTGATCGTCGTCGGGGTGCCGCACTCCATCTACCGCGGCGTGCGAATCCAGCCAGGCAAGATCGTGGAAGACGTCTGGGGTTGCCTGGACTTGAGCCACGTCGAGGGCGAACCGGTGAACGAAGCTCCGATGGCGACGTTGGCCACGGGAGCCGCTGGCCAGTGAAGGTCCTGGTAACGGGTAGCGCGGGGTTCATCAACGGCTACGTCGTCGACGAGCTGCTCCGAGCCGGGCATGAAGTCGTCGGAATCGACAACTACTCGAAGTACGGCAAAGTCAAGAAGAGCTACGACGATCACCCGAACTACCACTTCGTCGAGGGCGACGTCAAAGACGTCGATCTGATGTTCCGCCTGGTCGAGGGCTGCGACCAGATGGTCGCGAGTGCGGCCCGGATCGGCGGCATCACTTACTTCCATGAGTATGCCTACGACCTGCTCGCCGAAAACGAACGCATCGCCGCAGCCCACTTCGACGCGGCGATCTACGCCTACCGCAAGGGCTGGCTCAAGAAGATCAATGTGATCAGCTCGTCGATGGTGTTCGAGAACGCCACAGTGTTCCCGACACCGGAGAAGCACATCACCGAATGTCCGCCGCCGACAAGCACATACGGCTTTCAGAAGCTGGCCTGTGAATACTTCGCGCACGGCGCATATGAGCAGTACGGTCTGCCCTACACAATCATTCGGCCCTTCAACTGCGTCGGCACGGGTGAACAGCGGGCGCTTGGCGGACGCGAAATCCCCAGTGGCAATGTCAAACTGGCGATGAGTCACGTGGTACCGGACCTCATTCAGAAAGTCGCGAAGGGTCAAGACCCGTTGCACGTCCTCGGCGACGGCACCCAGGTGCGGCACTACACTTACGGCGGTGACCTGGCTCGCGGCATCCGCACCTGCATGGAACACCCTGCCGCGCTGAACAGCGATTTCAACCTCTCCACGCCGGAGGCCACCACGGTCTTGGAGCTGGCCGAAGTCATCTGGAAGAAGATGCGCCCCGACACCCCGTTTCGCTATGAAAGTGACCCGCCGTTCGAACACGACGTGCAGTTACGCTCGCCGGATGTGCAGAAAGCGTCTGAGATGCTCGGGTTCGAGGCGACGACCACGCTCGATTCCATGCTGGATGAGGTCATACCCTGGATCGTCGACGCCGTTGAGGCCGGGACCATCTGACGTGCACTGGCTCGCGCCACTGGAACGCCATGCACATTGCGGGTAAGCCCGACCTCGGGGAGCTCTACCGCAACCGCTTCGGCCATGCCCTCGAATCGCGTTCGGCGATCTGGGCTGTGTTGGTTCGCGACTTCTTTCAAGCGTGGATCCGGCGCAGCGATACCGTCGTAGACCTCGGGTGCGGCTACGGCGAATTCCTCAACCACGTTAGCGCTGCCCGCCGCATCGGTGTCGACTTGAATCCGGACAGCGCCGGCATGCTCGAGCCGGGCATCGAATTCCACCACGGCCCAGCCGATGACCTGTCGTTCCTCGACGAGGCGTCGGTAGACGTCGTCTTCACCAGTAACCTGCTCGAACACCTGCGAAGCAAGGAAGACGTCGAGCGCACAATCGCCGAAGCTCGCCGAGTGCTCAAACCCGGTGGCCACCTGATCGCCATGGGACCCAACATTCGCTATGTGCCCGGCGACTACTGGGACTTCTGGGATCACACCGTACCGATCAGCGATCGTTCGCTTACCGAGTTGCTCGAGTCGTGTCACTTCGAGATCACCAACAGCTATGACCGCTTTCTGCCGTATACGTCGGCATCCCCGCTGCCGCAAGCGCCGATTCTGGTGCGGATGTATCTGCGTACGCAGCTGGCTTGGCCCATCCTCGGCAAGCAGTTCGTGATTCGTGCTCGTAAAGTGTTGGAGCCCAGGGACGTTGACCAGCGCCTGGTGAGCGTGGTGATTCCGGTCTACAACGAGGGAGAGAACATCCAGGTCTGCATCAGGCGACTCACCGAGGCGTTGGCAGACTTCGAGCACGAACTGCTGGTGTGTTACGACTTCGATGAGGACAGCACCCTTTCGGCGCTGGCCGCAATGCCCGACAAGCCGGCCACCGTGCGATTGGTGCGCAACTCGCTGGGGAAGGGTGTGGCCAATGCGCTCATCGCCGGATTCGCGGCCGCGCAGGGCGATGTCATCGTCACCAGCATGGCGGATCTGTCCGATCCGCCATCGGTGATCCCGTTGATGGCGGCCAAGATTCGCGATGAGGGCGCTGACGTCGTGAGCGGTTCACGCTACATGCCCGGCGGGTCGCAGACCGGCGGCCCACGCTTGAAGACGCTCATGTCGCGTACGGCCGGACTGACCCTGCACTATGTGGGCGGGGTGCCCACGCACGACGCCACCACGAACTTTCGCGCCTACAGCCGGCGGTTCCTTCAGGAGGTCCCGGTGGAAAGCGGGCGTGGATTCGAAGTGGGACTGGAGCTCACCACCAAGGCTCACCTGCTCGGGTATCGAGTCGACGAGATTCCCAGCAGTTGGGAGGATCGCACGGCGGGGGAAAGCAAGTTCGATCTGGTGGGCTGGCTGCCGGCGTATCTGCATTGGTATGGGCTGGCCATGCGCCGTCCCGTGCTGCGCTTGGCTGGCGGAGGTCTCGCCTCGGTAGGGGCAGCAGGCCTGCTTCGGCGACGTCAGCGCGGTGAGCGCCGGAAGTGAAGGCGCAAGGTTTGTCATGACGACGAATTGGGTCAAGCGACGTGCGGGCACAGCGCCCGCCGAAGGTTCGCCCGACCACGACGAACCTTCCCCGACTTCGACCGCCGACCGTTCCGACCCACCGCCACACCGCAGCCGCACGGTCGCCGTGTTGGCTGCGGCCGCTTGTGTGGTTCTCGGTGCCAAACTGATCGTGATTTCCCTCCTCGGGTCACCGATGCCGCTGGCTGACCAGTGGGACGGCGAGGCCGCTGGGCTGTATGCGCCGTATCTGAAGGGGACGCTGACCTTCGGCGATCTCTTCGCCCCACACAACGAGCACCGAATCTTCGTCTTCCGCCTGTTCGCGCTGACACATCTCGAGTTGGCAGGCGAGTGGAACCCGCGCCTGGAAATGGTCTTGGGCGCCATCATTCACACCGCCGCGATTACCTGGCTCCTGGCGTTGTTATTGCCTCTGGTCGCGGCTCGGCGCCGGTTGCTCTTGGCGTGCTTCGTCACCTTCTTCTTCGCAATTCCCTTCGGGTACGAGAACACACTCTCGGGCTTCCAAGGCCAGCTGTACTTCAGCTTGCTTTTCGGTATCGCGGCTCTGGTGGCGCTGGCATCGGCTCGGCCGTTCTCCGTGCGGTGGAGTTGTGGTCTAGCCGCGGCCGTGCTCAGCTACTTCTCTTTTGCCACAGGTGTCGCAGCGACGCTCGCGGCGGGTGCGCTGGTGGGTCTGCAGTTGCTCAGCAACATCAGGAAGCGAAGTGGTCGCGAGCTCGCCGGCGTTGCCGTTCTGGCATTGGTCGCTTGCGCGATGATCCTCTGGTCGGCATCCCGGGCGCACCCAACCAGCACCCCGTGGACTTTCCTGCAAGGGCTGGCGTTGCTTGCCGCCAGAACGGTCATCGCACTCATACCGATCGCCTGGTATTGGCGTCGCACATTGGCGAGGCGTGCGGCCGCATCCGACCGCGCCTGGGTAGCAATCGGAATCAGCGGATGGGTCGTGATTCAGCTCGTACTGCTGGCTTACGGCCGCGGGACCGACATCGCCGTGCGGTATATGGATATTGTGCTTCTCGTCTACCCCTTGGCGGTGGTAGCGGTGTTCTTGTTAGTGGACAGCACAGACGACGCAACGGGGTTCGGTCGGTATGCAGCACCCGGCGCCGCGGCCGGGGTGTTCCTTGTCGTAGCGACGTTCGGGGTGATGGGGTACATATTTGGCGTTGGCGCCACGCAATGGAGCAATTCGGCACGTGAGCAGCTCGCCCACGTCAAGGCCCACCTCGCCACCGGAAATGTCGACCAGTTGAACTCGCGGCGCAAGCCAGGACAGACGATCGACGTCACCTATCCGAATTCACAGCGGCTGGCCGCGGTTTTGCGCGATCCTGACGTGCGGGCCATCCTGCCCGGCGAGTTGCGGCCGGCGGACGCCGATCTCGCCGGAGCTCGTAACCACATGTGGCTCAGAGGATCTCTGGCGGCTGCCACCGCCACTGTTCTTAACCTGCTGCTCTTCGTAGGTCCGGCTTTTTTGGCAGTCGGGGTGGCCCTGTTCTTTGCGGTGGCAACGCGCCTCGCGCTTGCTGACCGCGTACCGAGGCGGTAGAGGCGGCTTACCTCCGAGCTAGCGCCGTACTGAGCTGCGGGTAATCGACAAGCATCCGGTTTACCAGATACCTGCTGCCAATGTTGTTGACATGGTTGGTGTCTCGGTACAGGAGCGCTTGACCCTTGTTCATGCTGCACACCGAATCGTCACAGAAGTACTGCGCTGTGTTCAACAGTTGCACTCCCGCCACCTCGTCCGCCGCCTTCTTGAGTAGCGGGCCATATTTGTCATGGGCACTTCGGAACAGTTTGAGGTCCTCGCTGCATTTGGCAAACGGCAGGACCGGAGAAAGGCGGTATTTGCAAGCAACTGCGTCGAAGGGAAAGGTAGGAACGTCATCGGTCACGAAGACGGCTTTTCCTTTCGAGGTGAAGGTTTCGAAGGTCTTCGTCAGTTGGTCTGGTACACCGCGGAAAGACCATTCCGCAGTCACGATCACGGTCTTGATTGCCGGGTCTGCCGCAACATGGTCGATGATGAGGTCCATCCCGCGTATGGATCTCACCGGCAGTTCTCTGATGTAGTACACGACGTTCTTATCCGGCAGTGCCTCGGCCAGGCCGAGGAATAATTGTTCGGCGTGGCTATCGCCAACGGCGGCCACATCAATGTGAGTCCCCGGTTTCGACTGCCGGCAGCGAGTGATGCCCTCCCAGTTGTAGGCGATGTCTCGCAGCGCTTGATCCGAGCATGGGTAGTAGGTATCGCGCAGGTATGCGTAGAAGTCCGTCCACTCGATGTCCCCGGCGTGGGCAACAGGCACGGCGCCGGACTTGTACCGCGGCTTCCAGTAGTCATTCGCGCCGACATGCAGGCCCGCTGCCAGCAGAAGGGATGGGCTAAGGACAGCGGCGATGAGTGCAGTAGTTCGCCTGCGCGACTGCGGCGGCAATCGTCGGAACGGTTGTTCAAGCCAGCGATAAGACGCGATCGCGGGGAGCACGGACAGTGTCGTCGCTAGGGGGACCGCGTACGGCACCTCCGGCCAGAGGTGATCGGCGAAGACCCGGAACGGCCAGTGCCACAGATAGATCGAGTAGGACCAGTCTCCAATCTTGACAACGGCGGGAAGTGCAAGGGCGCGACTTACTATGGGCGTCCGATCGGTGCCGGCAGCGATCACCAGAAGTGTTGCGAAGACGGGAAGTATTGTCCACGGCCCCGGGAAAGGGGTGTGGCCGTTGATGAGTGCCGCCGACGCGACCAGTAGGACCGCTCCCAACCAAGCAAGGTATTGGGCGTGTCTGTCAGATCGCAACGAACGTCTCTCAGTGAGGTAGGCGAGTAGGGCGCCCACGCCGAACTCCCAGGCCCGGGAAACAGGGCCATAGAACCCAACTAGGAACTTGGCCGACGATGAACCGAGTGCATCCGGGCCTACCATTGCCAACGAGAAAGATATGAGAGCCGACGCGCTGATCAGGACTATCGTCCAGGGTATCCGTCGCTGTCTGCGTTGGGTGAGCACCCAACCGAGCAGCAGGATGGCCGGAAACACAAGGTAGAACTGCTCTTCGACGGACAGCGACCAGGTGTGTAGCAGCGGGTTGAGTTCTGCCGCCGCATCGAAATAGCCGCCGGTGTTTTGCGCGATCGCGAAGTTTGCAACTAGGAGCATGGCCCCCATGCCCGTCTGGGCTGTGACCTGCTGGATAACGAATGGCGAAAGTAGGCAAAAGGCCAGCACCATCGTCACAGCGACCATAAGCGATAGGGCCGGTGTCAGGCGTTTGAATCGCCGGAGGTAGAAACGGCCGAATCGGAAACGCCCGGTTGCTTGGTGCTCTCGATCGATCATCCCGGTGATCACAAAACCGGAAATGACGAAGAAGACGTCAACACCGACGAATCCACCTGGCACCGCGAACCCGCCGTGGTAGGCGACGACCAAAAGGACCGCTACTGCGCGGAGCCCTTGGATGTCGAAGCGCCGATTATCGCCTGGAGCACGGCCCTCGGCCCGAGACACACCTTCCACGGCAATCACGCCGAGCCAGACTAGTGCACAAGAGCCGCTGGTGTCGGCGGACGACTCGGGCCCGGGAGAGAACGATGAAGGGTGAAACGGAAGCGCCCTCGCAGAGTTGTGTCGGTTTACCTCACCCGCCGCCGTCCTAGCGGATACGCTGGGTCCGCTGCTGGACAAACGGCGCGGCCGGCGGGGGATATCCGGTGCGACCGAGGCGAACCAGCGACAGCTCCGACGCCGCTTCAGGTGACGTAATCGAGAAGGACAGAAATGCTAAGGGCAATGAAAAAATTCGTGCCGCAATCGGCGGTCGACGTTTCCTATACCCTGAAGTATGGTATGTCGCGCCTGCCAATCTACCAAAGATACCGTGCCGCAATAGAGGGGAAGAGCGGCATCGAGATCGGCGGGCCAAGCACATTGTTCAAGACGGTGCTACCCCTTTACCAAGCGGTGAACGTTCTAGACGGAGTGAATTTCGCTACCGATACCATTTGGGAAGGTAACATCAGCGCTGGCGAGGCTTTCCGGTATTACCACACGAAGTCGGGGCGCCAATTTATTGCGGATGCAACGGACTTGAGCGGTATCGAGTCCGAACGATACGACTTCCTGCTCTCGTCGAATTGTTTGGAGCACGTCGCAAATCCTCTCAAAGCACTTCTAGAGTGGAAAAGAGTGATCAAGGACAGCGGAGTAATGATCCTCGTTCTGCCGAATAAGGACAGTAACTTCGACCACCGGCGGCCCGTCACAAAATTCGAGCACTTGATGGACGACTACCGACAGAACACGCAGGAGGATGATCTCACTCACTTGGATGAGATCTTGGCGCTGCACGACTTGGCCATGGACCCACCGGCCGGTGACTTGGAGCAATTCAGAAGCCGAAGCTTGAAAAACTTTCAGAATCGCACTCTGCACCACCATGTCTTCGACCGGGGACTGATGGAACAGATGCTGGACTTCGCCGGATTCGAGACGCTCGATATCACAACCACGCGGACCGACTTCTTTTCACTCGCCACGAAGGTTCCCGCGACCGGGTGATCGCCGAGCGGGAGACCTCGAGTGGTCGAACCAACCTGACCGCTGGCCTCCTGTCAGGGTTCGTGCCGCCATTTGGTGTCGTCGATGTCGCACCTGCTGTTGAATATGACCCTATGCTCCGTTCGGACGCGGGCCGCGATGGTGCCCGCTTCATCCGCCGTGTAATACATGCCGGTCCGGGTCTGTGCAATCTGTGCGGCAGTCACGTCCGTTTCAAGAGCGTCACGCGCATCCTCGGCAACACGCTGGCTGAGTACGGTTGCCCATATTCGTTGGACGACTTCGAGACCCTGAATCATCGCCGCTATCTGTGTCCGGTCTGTGGTGCCGCCGACCGAGATCGCCTCTACAAGTTGTACTTTGACCGCTTCATGCCGGCTGGCGGAGTTCAGCGGGTACTCGAATTCGCGCCCTCTGCTCCGCTTTCGTCATATCTGCGCCACCGGGCAGATTTCGAGCACCGAACCGCCGATCTGATGATGGACGGCGTCGACGACGTCGTCGACATCACCGACATGCCGATGTACGCAGACGGCTCATTCGACTTCTTCATTTGTTCTCACGTGCTCGAGCATGTGTCTGACGACTCGCGCGCGATGAGCGAGCTTCATCGAATACTCGCGCCGGCCGGGCGCGGCATCGTCATGACGCCGGTGGCACCGGAGGGCAGCTTCGATGAGGATCCCGACGTGACGGATGAAGGGGAGCGTTGGCGGCGCTTCGGTCAGGGCGACCATGTCCGCCTATACGACCGATCAACCCTGTGTGCGCGATTACGCACCAACAACTTCGAGGTTTCGGCTCTCGACGCGAAGACTTTCGGTGAAGAGACGTTCATGAAACACGGCATCGAGCGGAAGTCGGTGCTTTACGTCGTGCATAAGCCGCCGCCCGACCCGAATGATGTCAACGGCGTAGGCGCGCTGTAGTGCAAAGTCATCGAACTGCGGCGCAGCTGGGTCAGCGTGCCCCCAAGGCCAGGCTGTCGTGACTCACCACAGCCCCCACCGAGATCTCAATCCGTCGACGGCGAGCGTTTGATTCGGGCGGTGTAGGCATCCATATGTGCCTTCCAGCCCGCGAATTCGGAGGAAAGTCGTTTCTTGAGCTTTCGCTGAAGGGTTTGGGTCCACAGCTGCCGCAGAGCGAGTGCACCTAGTCGCGGATGCTGCGCAATTGATTCGGTAAGCGCGGCGTCGCCGACCGAACCGGGCACTTTCGCCATCTCGGAGAAGACCCAGTTCGCCCCTGCCCCAATCGCGTCTTCGAGCGCGGGGTCGCCGCTGACGAGGTCGAGCATCGCGTCATACATGGCAGCCACTCCGGGGCCGCGGGTTAACCAAAACTTCGTCGGGTCTGCGTATCCGGAGTGCCAGAGCCCCTCAGTGTGGCGCCGATAGACCGCCATAGTATCCGGCAACATGGCTATGTCGCCTTTGACTGCGTGACGGACGTGTAGGTACCAGTCCATCGGCATCACCTTCGGCGGGATGTCGTCATAGCTCGAATCCCGGCGATAGACAACGGAGTTGGTCTGGATGAAGTTCCGGGAGATGAGGGTTTCCAGGGTCAGTTGGCGGCGCCACGGGATCGGCGGGAACTCTGTATCTGCTCCGCCGTCGTCCGACATCACTCGCACGGGATGAAAGCACAGTGCCGTCTGTGGGTTCCGATCCAGGTAATCTACTTGTTTAGTCAGCTTCATCGGGTCGGTCCAGAAGTCGTCTCCTTCGCATAGGGCGATGTATTCTCCTCGAGCTGCAGATAGCGCGCCAACGACATTGGCGTGGGCTCCGATGTTTTTCTCCCGGAGAATTGGCCGGAACAATCCGGGGTGTCGTTGGACGTACTCCCCGATGATTGCCTGGGTGTTGTCGGTCGACGCGTCGTCCGCGACGATAATCTCGACGGGGAAGTCGGTTCGCTGCGCAATGAACCCCTCAAGGGAGTCACGAACATAGGCACCGTGGTGGTACGTAATCGACACCACGCTTACTTTGGGCGGCTCAGCTGACGCCTTTTCGGACACTTCGCACGACCTCTCCGACGATGAAGCTTGAGCCATCACGGCCACCTGGCAAGTAATTCCGGTGACGGCTTGTTCTCCGACTGAACTCAGAACACTAACCGGCATGCAGCGGCGTCCAACGGTTTTCCGGTCACATCGGCGTTGCAAGCACTCGCGCAGCGCATGGCGTAGTTCGTGGTCACCCTTGTGACAGAATCGGCCCATGAGTCGCGAGACCTCGCCCGTACCGCCGGATGGCCGCGCGGAATCATTCTCGATGCAGAGCGAGAAGAACCAACGTCCAAGCGATCTTGCGTACTACGCGGGTCTCGGAGACTACTGGGACGAAAGCCTCGGGACGACCGTCGACAAATTGCGCTCGTTCACCAAGTTCGTTCCGACCGGTGACTTGGCCCGGTTCATAGCGCGTTATGAGATCTTTCGCAAAGTCGTGGGCATCCATGGCGCAGTCATCGAGTGCGGTGTTCACCTGGGTGGCGGTCTGGCTTCTTGGTTGGCCTTCAGCACCATCCTGGAGCCGATCAATCACGTCCGACGAATCGTCGGATTCGATACTTTCAGCGGATTCTCTGACATCTCCAGCCGCGATCGCTCGTCCGAGTCCACCGGGGAAGCCCGAGCTGGAGGGCTTGCGGCCCCAGCGCGGGAAGACATCGAACGTGCTGTAGCACTCGCGGACATGTTTCGGCCACTGGGACACATCCCGAAGGTTGAACTGCAAGAGGGCGACGCAACGCAGACGATTCCTGCCTATGTCGCTAACAATCCACACCTCACTGTCGCACTGCTCTATCTCGACTTCGACGTATATCAGCCGACAAAGGTCGCTTTGGAGCAGTTCCGACGACGAATGCCAAAAGGTGCGGTGATCGCATTCGACGAGCTCTACAACAGCCAGTGGCCCGGCGAAACGGAGGCCGTGCACGATGTGCTGGGGCTAGACACGTTGCATATCGAGCGATTTCCGTTCCATCCGCAAATCTCGTTCGCCGTGTTGGACTAGACGGGTGCTCGGCGAGCGGCGCCGCTCTCCGGTGGCCTGCCCGCTGAAAGCGGAGCTGGATCTCAGCCTGGCAGGTACGATGCCGGTCGTGTCGGAATGGGGGATGTACGTTACTCAGCCCGGAGCGCGTCCGTGAAAAACATTCTGGTCACCGGCGTCGGAGGTGGCGTGGGCCAGAGTGTGCTCAAGGCGTTGGCGCACACTTCTTACGGCGTGGTCGCTACGGACTCAGAAGCGCTCGCTGCTGGTCTGCATGCCGCGCCCAAGGCGTACTTGGGCCGATACGCGTCCGACGACCGCTTCATCGATCGCTTGGTGGAAATATGTCTCGTCGAAGAGTGTGGACTGATCTTCGTCGGCCATGACGTCGAGCTCCTACCGCTGTCGGAAAGCATTGCCAAGTTCGAGGCGCATGGCGTTGTTCCGGTGATCAGCTCACCACGAATCATTCGGCTGTGCGATGACAAGCTCGAGACCAGTGCGTTTCTGAGATCGCTGGGACTCCCGACCCCTGAGACCCAGAGGTTGTGCGATGTCGAAAGATTCGAGCGACCGGTGGTACTCAAGCCGCAGCGCGGCGGTGCACGCTCGCGAAGCACTTACGTCGCGAAGTCCGAGAAAGAGTTCGATGTCTTCCGTCAGCTTGTAGATCCGGACAACTGCATCGTGCAGGAGTACATCGAAGGTGACGAATACACCTGCGGCAGTGTGACTCTCGATGGCACGTGTCATGGGGTGATCGTCATGCGGCGAATTCTTCGCGACGGCGATACGTACAAAGCCTTCGTCGAGCGCAATTCGGACCTGGAGGAGTCGGTCCGCAGGATCGTCGAGGCGCTGAAACCGTTCGGCGCCTGCAATATTCAGCTTCGTGTCAAAGACGGGCAAGCATACGTTTTCGAGATCAATGCGCGCTGTTCAGGTACCACGGCTGCCCGAGCGCTCGCCGGCTTCAATGAGCCGAAGATGATCGCAGATTACATCCTCAGCGGTAGGACACCAACGTTCTCGGTCAACGAGGTGACTGTGCTGCGCTACTGGCAAGAGTTGGTCGTGCCCAATACTGACGTGAGACAACTAGGGGAAACTGGCTATTTACGCGGTCATGGCAAACGGCTATGACCGAGACGGCCGCCGATCGGACTGGTCTGGTGCTAGTAACCGGTGCGGCCGGATTCATCGGCAGGCATGTGGTCCGCGCCCTTGCTGATAATGGATACCGCGTTGCTGCTTTGCAGCATCGGACGCCGCTGCCAGCTGACCTGACCCCACTGTGCGAACGAGTAGTCTCCGGCGATATCAGCGACCCGCAGGTCCGCGAACGTGCGCTCGACCAAGTCCACACTGTGTGTCACCTATCTGCGTACATTCCCGCGCGCATGGCGGACCTGGGTGAAGCGGATCACTGCAATCGGATTAACGCGTTGGGCGCGATGGAGCTGGCAGGGGCCGCAGCGCAGCGCGGCGTGGCGCGGTTTATTCACCTGTCCACCGCCAACATGTACGCGCAGTCAGACTCCCCACGGACGGAGTCAGACTTGGTGTTTCCGCATCAGCTGGGAACGGCCTACTTCGTCAGCAAGTTGGCGGGCGAGGTCTACGTATCGAATATCGCCGAGCGGACCGGTATGACCGTATTGATTTTGCGCATCGCCAGCCCCTACGGACCCGGTGAGCCAATGGCCAAAGTCATCCCCACATTTCTGCGCCTGGCTGCGGCGGGCAAACCACTGCGTATGGTCAATGGAGGCGTCGCGCGTTACAACTACGTACATGTGAAGGACGTGGCGATCATCGTTGCAAAAGCGGTCAACTCGGGCAGTGGCGGGATTTATAACGTCGCATCAGGGGAGCACATAAGTGTTCTTGAGTTAGGTCAGCTGATCGTCGCATTGCAGCGCGACGGCAGAGCGGACCTAGAAGTTGATCCTGCGGAACCCGATGCATTTTTGGGATTCGCGCCGTTGTCGATTGAAAAGACGACCCGCACATGGCATTTCGCTCCACATCTGATCACTGACGGGCTGCGCGACTACCACCAGTACTTACTCCAGCGAGGTGAGATCTGATGCGAGTCGCCGTTTTCAGCGACGTACACGGCAACTTAATTGCGCTGCAACAATTCGTTGAGGCAACTGCCGAGTGCGTAGATGCGTACTTGTGTCTAGGGGATGTGGTCAACTACGGCCCGTGGAGCGACGAGTGTGTCGACCTCGTCATGTCACTGCCAGGAATTCGAGTCCTTGAGGGCAATCACGAGCGGCTTTTTCGCGGGGACGAGCCCCTTACCCACGAGATTCCCTTGGTTCAGGACTTCTACCACCACTGCAGACCGTTGTTCACGCGTGAGGGGTTCTTCACAGATCTGCTGGATCACGTCGACCTTGGTATCTACCGATGCACACACACCATCGACGACCTGAGGATCTACCCCGACACAGTGATTGAAGTCGACCGGCATTACATGGTGGGGCACACCCATCATCAGTATCAGATCGAGCGCAGCGGCTTCACGATCGTGAACCCCGGCAGCATCGGCCAGAACCGCAAATGGATTGATTCAGCTGACTTTTTGATCTTGGACACCGCCACGGGTGAACTCGAGTTCCGCTCCGTCCCATACGATGTCGATCGCCTGTTGGCGGAATTCACCAAACGCGGGTTTCCACAGCAGTGCATCCAGTACTACGCGAACAAAGAACGGAAGTTCGGATAGCTGCTCTTAGCTCGCTTGCACGACACCGGCAATGACTCGGTCAACGTCGTCCGGTGCCATATGGTCATGTATCGGGAGCGACACTATGCGCGAGCAGACGTCTTCAGTTACAGGCAAGTCGGCCGACGTGATGAGATCGCTGTTCGCCAGGAAGTATGGGTGGCGGTGCAACGGCGGGTTGTAGTAATTGCGGGCCTGAATCTCGTCGGCGTGCAAGCTGCTGAGCACCGCTGCCCGATGGTCGGCCGACACGCAGCATGCGGTCCCACAGCACAGCGACGAAGCTTCGGCATTGGGTTGGAAGCGCAGGCCGGCCCCGGTTAGTTCGGCACGGTATCGCTCGAAGACGTCACGACGGCTGGCGAGGCGTTCGTCGAGTCCTACGAGCTGGCGCAGGCCGATCGCGGCATTGATCTCTTGAAGTTTTGCGTTCATTCCGAGCTGAGTGCTCTCTCGCAAGTCGTTGAAGCCAAAGTTCTGGAAGTGGTATGCCTGCTCGATGAGCGCGGGGTCGCGAGAAACCAATGCGCCGCCCTCGCCGATAGCAAATGGCTTAGTAGCGTGCAAGGAGAAGATTTCGCAGCCGGCACGCCCACCTAAGCGATTGCCGTCGGCATACATCGAGCCGAATCCAGCCGCCGAGTCGAGCACAATGGGTAGTTCCCACTCCGCAGCTAAGTCTTCCCACGCGTCGATCTGCGGGTTGCCGACGCCGAATGCATTGGCAAGCAGGACACCGGCGACCTCATCGCGGGAGCGTTCCAATACCGCACGCGCAGAGGCGATCCCGGGCTGTAGCGTGTCGGGGTCGATATCGACGAACCACGGACGGTAGCCCACCCATAACGCGGCCTGGGCAACGGCGACGAAGGTGAACGATGGCATGAGTAGATAGCGGTCGCGCGTGCCCGGACCGATGTTCACGTGCAACGCCGCGACGAGTGCCAAAGTGCCGTTGGCGAAGGTGGCGGCGTGCAAGTCCGGCCCGAGATACTTGGCCAAGGCGCGGGCGAACTGCTGCTCCTTCGGTCCGAAGTTCGTATACCAGTTATTACTGACGATCTCTTCGAAGTCCTCGGCAAGCTGCGCCGATCCAGGAAAGCTCGGTCGGATGTAGGGAATTTCAGCGGGCATTAAGCCACCAATCTAGGACAGCAAGACGGCCTTGTGCCAACAACGACGGGTTTGAGCGCGTGCGGCCGATCCTCCTCGAGCCACCAGCACCGCAGGATGAGTGCGCGCAAAATCGCCTTCGTATCGGCGTCAGCGGTGCGGCCCTCTATCGTAAGGTCGGGTCTCTGGCCTCAGCGAGGACTCCGCCGGCTAAAGGCCACGATCGTCCTATCAGCAACGTCACGGGTGAAGCGAGGTCACCTTGGAGTCAATCGAACGGTTACGCGTCGAATCCGACCGTTACCGCAGATACCTCGCTGCCGTGCCTTATCGCTTGAGGGGTAACGCCCTACGCTTCGTACGCCAGACCCATCAGGAGCTACCGCCCGATCCGCCGGCCGGCCGTCGGACGCTTGTGCTCTTCGCGCACTTCGATCCGCAACGGATGATCGACCCGTACGTCACGTACTACCTCAACGCGCTGCACGGCTTAGGCGCAACAATCGTGTTCGTCTCGGGTTCGCCGAAGCTCGTACCGGAGTCGGTGGATCCCATACGTTCGCTGTGCGCGGGAATCTATACCCGCCGCACGCTCGCGATGGATTTCGGATCCTGGCACCTCGCGTACGCGCTTCTGCAACGACGTGGTTGGTCGCTCGACCAGTTCGACCGCCTGGTCCTGGCCAATGACAGTGTGTTTGGCCCCCTCTTTCCGCTACAGGAAATGTGGAGTGCATTCGACAACGCCGACATGTACGGCGCCATCGAAAGTGAGGAGTTCGGCCTCCATCTCCAATCATTCTTTCTGGCGTGGGACCTCAATGAGCGAACCCGCCAGTTCCTCAAAGACTTCTGGGACGGCTTCCAGTACATCGTCGACAAGGTCAATCTGGTTCGCGAGTACGAAATCGGGCTATCGGAACGCGCTCGTGCGGCGGGGCTGCGCATCAAACCATTCGTCTCGGCCGCGAGCGTCAAAGCGACGTACGGTCAAGCCCAGTCGCACGAGTGGGCGAGCAAGTTCTCCGGGGACCCCTTCAACAACACGCTCTTCTTCTGGGATGGCCTCATCACGCATCACCGGTTCCCATTCCTCAAAACGATTCTGCCGCGTCACAACCAGCCGTGGCACGACTCGATGGAACACCTGCGCGACTTCATCGAACAGCACACCGAATACCCTTATGAGCTCATCGAACAAAACGTGATGAGGCTCGGCTGCGGAGCGTCTACGTGGGTTCGACCAATGACCGCGCCACCCTGACGCGAACGCCTGGTTCTGCATTACGGCTTCAGCCGTTGGCTAGATGGCCACGCCACCGCCGGGCATGAGCGAACTCACGAACAGGCGCCCGCGCTAACGTCTTGAGACGCGCCTTTCGGTGCGGGCCAAAAGCTGCGCTCTTGAATGCAGTGCCTAACCAAGTAAGCGACCAGCGAACACCGGCAAGGACGCGGATTGCACTGGAGGAAGCGGGATCTATCACCAGCCACGTCAGTATCCGCAGCTGGTCCAGCCAGTTCTGCCCTGCCTTCACAATGCGCATTGATTCGGTGGTTACCGTGTGAGTCCGCACGGACAGCTCTTCGGGAACGAAGAACACTGCCGACCGCACCATGAGCCGGTACCAAAAATCCAGGTCAACGAGCTGGAAGATGTCGGTGCGAAAACCTCCGGCGTCGAGCGCGAGCTGACGCCGGAACATGACACAGGTCGGTTCTCCGATCCA
>NZ_LZLE01000279.1 GCF_001673155.1 Mycobacterium sp. 1423905.2
TCCGCGCGTCGAGCACCCGGGCGGCCAGCGCCGGTGAGGCCAGAATGAAGTCGATGCGCATGCCTTGCCGTTTCTGGAACCGCAACCGGGTGTAATCCCAGTAGGTGTAGACGCCCGGTCCTGGCGCGAAAGGCCTTACCACGTCGGTGAATTGGGCGTCGAGGATGGCGTCGAACGCCTTGCGTTCCGGCGCGGAGACGTGCGTGGACCCGGTGTAGAACTCTGGGCTCCAGACGTCTTCGTCGGTCGGGGCGATGTTCCAGTCACCGACCAGCGCAATGGCGGCACCGGGGTCTTCACGCAGCCAGCCTGCCGCCGTATCTCGCAGCGCGGCAAGCCAATTCAGCTTGTAGGTGTAATGCGGATCGTCGAGAGTGCGGCCGTTGGGGACATACAGGCTCCACACCCGCAGGCCGCCGCAGGTGGCGCCCAGCGCGCGCGCTTCGGCGCTGGCGGCCACCTCGGGCTTGCTGCTCCACGTCGGTTGTCCGTCGAAACCGACCTGGACGTCGTCCAGTCCGACGCGCGAGGCGATTGCCACGCCGTTCCACTGGTTGAAGCCGACGTGGGCGACTTCGTAGCCCAACTCGAACAACGGCAAGCTGGGAAACTGGGCGTCCGAGCACTTGGTCTCCTGCATGGCCAACACGTCGATCTCGGCGCGAGCCAGCCAGTCGAGCACGCGATCCAGCCGAGTGCGAATCGAATTCACGTTCCAGGTGGCCAGCCGCAGCACGCCGTCGGGCATGGCTAGAGGTTATCGGGCTGCGGGAACGGCGAAATAGCGGCTGCGATGATGCGGCTTGAAGCCCAGCTGCTGCGCCAGCGCGATCTGCTCGGGCCGATGCGCGCGCACATAGGCACGGGTGGCGCCATGATCGGCCGCCCGGGCCAACTCGTGCGCCCACGCGTCGACGTCCTTGGACAGGCCCACCCAGCGGGTGCCGTCGGGGGCGGTCTTCAGCGTGCTGGCCGTCTCCGCCTGCGCCACCGGGACGTCGGGCACGTCGCGCACCAAGACCTGTTCGGTCCGTTCCAGAATCAAACCGGCCGGCGGGGTGAGCAGGCGATCCGGAATCGCCAGGCGCGGGATCAGGTCACGCCGACGGTACCAGTCGACGATCGCGGGCAGCGCGGTGATGTCTGCCGAAATTTCAAGCGGTACAGCCGAATTCAGCAGCGCATCGGCACTGTCTCCGGCGCGCAGCAACCAGCCGTGCAGCCAGGTTGTGCCCGGTCCTGCGGCGGCGTGTTCGAGATTGCGGATGTCCGAGGTGCGTACCGGTGCGTCGGTCAACACCCGCACCGCCACCACGTCGGCGGGCGCGCACTCGATGATCGCCCCGGTTTTGATCCGCACCCGGACGGCCGGGTGCACCGCCACCAGGTGACCTACCGCGTCGCTCAGCGGTGGGCTCGACCCGTGGGGCAGCCGGTAGCGAACCGTCACGCGCGTGCCCAGCTCCGGCCACGCCGTCATCAGTGACCGAACGGGTCGGGTCCCTCACCGGGCAGCCAGGACAGTCCGGGAACGCCCCAGCCGTGCGATTTGACCGCCCGCTTCGCCGCCCGGGCATGCCGGCCGATCAGGCGGTCCAGGTACAGGAATCCGTCCAGATGCCCGGTCTCGTGCTGCAGCATGCGGGCGAACAATCCGGTGCCTTCGATGGAGACTGGCTTGCCTTCGGCGTCGAGTCCGGTGACTCGTGCCCAGTCGGCGCGACCGGTGGGAAACGATTCGCCGGGCACCGACAGGCAGCCTTCATCGTCGTCGTGGCCCGCCGACGGCATGGTCTCGGGGATCTCGGAGGTCTCCAGGACCGGGTTGACGACGACACCGCGGCGTCGGGCGGTCGAGGCGCGGTCGTCGGCGCAGTCGTAGACGAAGACGCGCAGTCCGACGCCGATCTGGTTGGCGGCCAGTCCCACCCCGTGGGCGGCGTCCATCGTGTCGTACAGGTCGGTGATCAGGGCGGCCAAATCGGCGGGCAACGATCCGTCCGCGGCGACCGCGATCGGCGTCGTCGGCGTGTGCAGCACGGGATCACCCACGATGCGGATCGGAACCACGGCCATGGTCGGCTAGCTTATGCGGGCCGCGCGGTGGCGCCGGGAGGGGCGGGGGCAATCTCAGCGACTCTGCCGACTCGCGGGTCTGCATTACAGCTTGAGGGTTCGCGGCGTGGTTCAATAATCGCCGAACCAAGCCCATAGATAGTTCAAGTCATAAGAGCAGTTTGGGAATTCGCCGGAAGGGTCCAGGGGAAGCGATATGGACAGCGCGATGGCGCGGGCAAATCGGTCGGGGGACGACTCGGACATCGCTGATGGGCTGACACGACGCGAACACGACATCTTGGCTTTCGAACGGCAGTGGTGGAAGTTCGCCGGGGTAAAGGAAGACGCGATCAAAGAGCTGTTCTCGATGTCGGCGACGCGTTACTACCAAGTGCTCAACGCGCTGGTGGATCGGCCCGAGGCGCTGGCCGCCGACCCCATGCTGGTGAAGCGGCTGCGCCGGCTGCGCGCCAGCCGTCAGAAGGCGCGCGCGGCGCGCCGCCTGGGCTTCGAGGTGACCTGACGCCTCCCGTTGCCGGCTGGCTACAGTGGGCTCGATGAACGAGCGCGTGCCCGACTCCACCGGGCTTCCCTTACGGGCCATGGTGATGGTGCTGTTGTTTCTGGGCGTCATCTTCTTGTTGCTCGGCTGGCAAGCCCTGGACTCGTCGGGCAAGGCCGACGACGACACCTCGCCCGTCTCCACCCCCACCACCAGCGCGGCGAGTCCGACAAGCGGTAAGCCGGCGGCCAACCAAGCCGAGGTCCGCGTCTACAACATCTCGTCCAAAGAGGGCGTGGCCGCCCGAACCGCCGACGAGCTGAAGGCGGCCGGGTTCAAGGTCACCGACGTCACCAATTTGACCGTCGCGGAGGTCACCGCCACCACGGTCTACTACTCCGACGCCGACGGAGAGAAGGCCACCGCGGACGCGGTCGGCCAGAAGTTGGGCGCACCCGTCGAACGGCGCATCGCCGCATTGGCCGACCAGCCCGCCGGCGTCATCGTCTTGGTAGCCGGCTGAAGCTGGCCTCGCTGGCGCCGTGGCGGCGAGAGTGAATCCCGGGCGTCGAGTGTGACCCCAGGGCGGGCGATCAGCCGGATCTGCGCCGTCGACGCACACTCAAAGCCGTGGGCGCACACTCGATGACGCGATCACGCTAGGCTCTCGCTATGCCTATGCCCGCCGGTCACCGCACTGTCGTCGCCGCCCTGTCCGCGGCTGCCAGCGTCGCGCTGTTGAGCGCGTGCACGACGCCCCAGTATCCCGCGACCTCACCGGGTACCACGCCGCCGGTCTGGACCGGGTCGCCCGCCCCGTCGGGCGCAGGCTCGGGCCACGAAGGCGGTCATCACGAAGGCCCTCAGCCGGCGGGGCAGCCCGGCGGCCAGGGCAACGGTGGCGGCGCCGGTGGGGGTAACGGCCAAAGCATCACCACTCGGCTCGCCGGGCCGAACGGCACGGAGGTCGCGACCGCCAAGTTCGAGTTCGCCAACGGCTACGCCACCGTCACCATCGCCACCAGCGGGCCGGGCAAACTGTCGCCGGGCTTCCACGGCGTGCACATTCATCAGGTCGGCAAGTGCGAGCCCAACTCGGTCGCGCCCACCGGCGGCGCCCCCGGCGATTTCCTCTCCGCGGGCGGCCACTTCCACGGCAGCGGGCACGGCGGCGGGCAGGCCGGCGGCGACCTGACTTCGCTGCAGGTCCGCGGCGACGGAACCGGGATGCTGGTCACCACCACCGACGCGTTCACCATGGACGACCTGACCAACGGCCAGAAGACCGCGATCATCATCCACGCGGGCGCGGACAACTTCGCGAACATCCCGTCGGAGCGTTACAACCAGGCCAATGGGACGCCTGGCCCGGACGAGACGACCATGACCACCGGTGACGCCGGCAAGCGGGTGGCGTGCGGTGTCATCGGATCTGGGTAACAGTCCGGCCAGCTCACCCGTGACCCGGGCGGGCACGCGCATCGACTTCGCCCGCTCGCCCCGGCCCACCGTCGGGGTGGAATGGGAGTTCGCCCTCGTCGACGCCGAGACCCGCGACCTGAGCAACGAAGCCACCGCGGTGATCGCCGAAATCGGCGAAAACCCGCGGGTGCACAAGGAATTGCTGCGCAACACCGTCGAAGTGGTGACCGGAGTGTGCACCTCCGCCCCGGAGGCGATGGAGGACCTGCGCCAGACGCTGGGCCCGGCGCGGCGCATTGTCCGCGATCGCGGCATGGAACTGTTTTGCGCCGGCACCCACCCGTTCGCCCAGTGGTCCACCCAAAAACTCACCGACGCACCGCGATACGCCGAGTTGATCAAACGCACGCAGTGGTGGGGCCGGCAGATGCTGATCTGGGGCGTGCACGTACACGTCGGCATCTCCGCGGCCAACAAGGTGATGCCGATCATGTCCGCGCTGCTCAACAGCTATCCGCACCTGCTGGCGCTCTCCGCGTCGTCGCCGTGGTGGGGCGGCGAGGACACCGGCTATGCCAGCAACCGCGCCATGATGTTCCAGCAGCTGCCCACCGCCGGGCTGCCGTTCCAGTTCCAAACCTGGTCGGAATTCGAAGGTTTCGTGCACGACCAGAAGAAGACCGGAATCATCGACCACATCGATGAAGTCCGGTGGGACATCCGGCCCTCGCCGCATCTGGGCACGCTGGAGGTGCGGGTCTGTGACGGGGTGTCCAACCTGCGCGAGCTGGGCGCGCTGGTCGCCCTGACGCACTGCCTGATCGTGGACCTGGACCGCCGGCTGGACGCCGGGGAGAAGCTGCCGACCATGCCACCCTGGCACGTTCAGGAGAACAAGTGGCGCGCCGCCCGCTACGGGCTGGACGCGGTGATCATCCTGGACGCCGAGAGCAACGAACGCCTGGTCACCGACGACCTGGACGACGTGCTGACCCGCTTGCAGCCGGTGGCCAAGTCGCTGGACTGTGTCGAGGAATTGGCCGCGGTCGCCGAGATCCCACGCGTCGGCGCGTCCTATCAGCGGCAGCGGCGAGTGGCCGAGGAACACGATGGGGACCTGCGCGCGGTGGTCGACGCGCTGGTCGCCGAGTTGGTGATTTAGCCATGCTGCCCGTCGCGCCCGCCCAACCGGTCGAGCTGGCGATGTTCCCGTTGGAATCGGTGCTGCTGCCCGGCGAGGATCTGCCGCTGCGGATCTTCGAACCCCGCTATGCCGCCCTGGTGCGGGACTGCTTGGACCACGACGTGCCGTCCTTCGGGGTGGTGCTGATCTCGCGGGGCCGCGAGGTCGGTGGCGGTGACGGGCGCTGCGACGTCGGCGCCCTGGCCACGATCGCCGAGTGCGTGGCTGCCGGTGCGGCCCGATATGTGCTGAGCTGCCGCGTCGGAGACCGGATCCGGGTGTGCGACTGGTTACCCGACGATCCCTATCCGCGGGCCCGCGTCCAGGCGTGGCCGGACCAGCATGCAACGGTGACGGACGCCCAATTGCGCGACGTCGAAGACCGCGTCCTGACGTTGTTCGAGCGGATCGCCGCGGTGCGTGACGCCGAGTTGCCGCCGCGTGAGGTGTTGCTCGGGGATCCCGCCGACAGCGCCGGCGATGCGGGGAAACGACTGTACGCGTTGGCCTCTCGTGTCCCGATGGGCCCGGCCGACCGGTATGCCGTGTTGGCCGCGCCGTCCCCGGCGGACCGGCTGGTCGCGCTGCTGGAAGCGGTGGACTCGGTGACCGCGATGGTCGAGTTCCAGCTGTCGGATTAACTGACCGCCGACGGTTCGTCGCGTGCCGGCTCGGATGGAGTGTCGACGGGCACCAGCCGCACCGCCGCCAACGGGAACAAGCCACTGATGGCGAACGCCAGCGGGTAACCGGCGACCGTGATCAGCTCGGCGAACAGTGGTGGCACCACCGCCACGATGAACCGTTCGAAGGTGTTCTGTTTGCCCAGAGCCCACCCACTCCAGTACGGCCCGGCGATCTCGGGGATCTTGGTGAACGGCAGGCCGTTGTCACCGGTGATGGCCGAAGCAACAACCATGACCGCCAAGGACACCGCCCAGTTGAATTGATCGGTGAGCGCCAGCAGCAGCATTACGACGGCGGTGACGACCGCGATCGGGCGCATCGGCCGCATCCGGGAACCTATGCGGTCGGCCCAGCGCCCGGCCCCCATCCGGAACGCCGCGCCCAGGATCTGCGAGGTACCCACCAGCACACCGGCCCACGCCACCGACAAGTGGTGTTCGGTGGTGAACCAAACCAACATGAAGGTCAAGACGACCGGTTGCGGCACCATCAGCAGCGCTGACATGAAATGAATTCGCCACAATGCGGTGCCGCGGTACAGGTCGGCCAGTTCGCCCATGTCGACGTGGTCGCGCGCCTCGCGCGGCGGATCGCTGACCCCTATCGCGCTGGCCACCGCCGCGCCCGCGCACAGGCCGGCCGGAAACAGCAGCGCGGTGGAGAGCCCGTGTTGAGCCAGCGCGGGAATGGCCAGCGCGGCCACCGCAATGCCCAGCGGCTGCGCGGTCTGCCGGATACCCATGGCCAACGCCCTCTTCCCGTCGGGGAACCAGCCGGTGACCAGCCGGCCGCTGGCCGTGATGCAGCTGGCGGCGGCCATGCCGCCGAGGACCAGGAAGGTAGCCACCATGGCCAGCGATTGCATGACAGCCGCCAGGAGCCCGGCCGCCGCGGTGAGTCCCAGACCGAGGGTGAGCACGATGCGCTCCCCGACCCGGTCCAGCAGATGACCCCAGGCGATCAGCGTGAACATCATGCCGACGCTGGGCATCGACGCCAGCAGCGCGCCCTGGGTGAGGCTGGTGCCGTGGCTGGCCAACGAGGGAATGAGGAAGGCGACACCGTTGATGAAGACATTGGCCGACAGGGTCGCGGTCTGGGACACCATCAGCATCGTCCAGCGCTTGGTCGTGCTCACGTCTGAGGATGCTGCTTTGGCTCGCACGGCCGCCTGCTTTCGTCAGTGTTGGGTCAAGGCGCGCCGCGTCGCATTGATGAGGGCATAGGTCAGACCCGTGTCGTGGAAGTACTTCGTCGCGCCTTGCCGGACGATGCCGGGCAGGAATGAGCGGTCGCAGCTCTAATGCCGGCGCAGGGGACTCGAAGAGGGTGGCGCACCGAAACCCGAGATCGTTGCGCTGATGGGTCGGGATACCCAAGAGTCGGTCGGGCTAACGCAACAAATCGGGGAAATCGACTGCGGCGGCGGATCAGTCGCTCAGCGGGGGGACGATACCACCTAAAGCGAACGATTTACGTCGCGTCGGCGAACGCCCGCAACGACTCCACTTGCAATGGATCCAGGGAGGGGCGCACCGCCTCGCGGGCGGCCGCCAGATCGGCCGCGGTGACGTCGGCGGCGTCGATGGAGCGCCGCATCGCCGTCAGGGCGGCCTCCCGCAGCAGGGCCACACAATCGGCGGCGCTGTAACCGTCCAGCCCGGCGGCCACCGCGTCCAGGTCGACGTCGGAGCTCAGCGGAATGGACTTACCCGCGGTACGCAGGATTTCGCGTCGGGCCGCGGCGTCGGGCGGTTCGACGAACACCAGCCGTTCCAGCCGGCCCGGCCGCAGCAGCGCCGGGTCGATCAGGTCGGGCCGGTTGGTGGCTCCCAAGACGACGACGTCGCGCAGCGGGTCGATGCCGTCCAGCTCGGTGAGCAGCGCGGCCACCACCCGGTCGGACACGCCCGAGTCGAAGCTCTGGCCGCGCCGCGGCGCCAGCGCGTCCACCTCGTCGAGGAACACCAGCGACGGCGCGGAATCGCGGGCCCGGCGGAACAATTCGCGCACCGCCTTCTCCGAGGAGCCCACCCACTTGTCCATCAGCTCGGAGCCCTTGACCGCGTGCACGCTGAGCTGCCCGGTGCTGGCCAGAGCGCGCACCACGAAGGTCTTGCCGCACCCGGGCGGCCCGTACAGCAGCACGCCGCGCGGCGGGTCGACGCCGAGCCGGGAGAACGTATCGGGGTGCTGCAAGGGCCACAGCACCGTTTCGGTGAGGGCTTGCTTGGCCTCGGCCATGTCACCGACGTCGTCGAGCGTGACGTTGCCGACGCTGATCTCCTCACCCGCTGAGCGCGACAGCGGCCGGATGACGGTCAGCGCCCCCACCAGGTCTTCCTGGTTGAGCTGAGGTGGTTGCCCTTCGGCGCTGGCCCGCGACGCGGCCCGCAACGCCGCCTCGCGCAGCAGCGCGGCCAAGTCAGCGACGACGAAACCCGGTGTCTTGGAAGCGATCTCGTCGAGGCGGAGGTCACCGGCGGGGACCGGCTTGAGCAACGCCTCCAGCAACGCCTTGCGGGTGGTGGCGTCGGGCAGCGGCAGTCCGAGTTCCCGGTCGCACAGTTCGGGGGCGCGCAACCGCGCGTCGAGCTGGTCGGGTCGCGCGGAGGTGGCGATCAACGCCACGCCGTCGGTCGCGACCGCGGTGCGCAACTCCCCGAGGATCAACGACGCGACCGGCTCCGGGTCGGCCGGCAGCAGGGCGTCGACATCGGTGATCAGCAGCACCCCGCCGCCATCAC
>NZ_LZLE01000280.1 GCF_001673155.1 Mycobacterium sp. 1423905.2
CGGCGATCGCGCTGGCGGTCATCCACGACGCGTCCTCGGTGCTCACCGAGTTGCAGACCCCGAGCGCCTTGCGGGCCTTCACCAGCGTGCTGGTCGTGCACGCGATCGGCGCCGCGATCGGGGTGTGGTCGCGGCTGGGTCGGCGCGCGCTGTATGCCTCGCCGCTGCCCAACTGGTTGGAGGATTCCGTGCGGGCGGCCACGGCAGGGGTGTTGGCGTTGGTGGGGCTGTCTGCGGCCGTGACCGCGGTGTCGCTGGTCGTGCACTGGTCGACCATGCAAGACCTCTATGGGATCACCGATTCGATCTGGGGCCAGTTCAACCTGACCGCTTTGTCGGCGCTGTATGCACCGAACGTGATCGTCGGCGCGTCGGCCGTCGCGGTCGGCTCCAGCGCTCACATCGGGTTTGCGACCTTTAGTTCGTTCACCGTCTTCGGTGGTGACATTCCGGCGCTACCCATCCTGGCGGCCGCGCCCACGCCGCCGCTGGGGCCGGTGTGGGTCGCGCTGCTGATCCTCGGTGCCGCGTCGGGTGTGGCCGTCGGGCAGCAATGCGCGCGCCGTCCGCTGCCCTTCATCGCGGCGATGGCCAAGGTGCTGGTGGCCGCGGTGGCCGCCGCGTTGGTGATGGCGCTGCTGGGCTACGCCGGTGGCGGCAAGCTAGGCAACTTCGGCAACGTCGGCGTCGACGTCGGTGCGATGCTGCTGGGGTCGCTGTTCTGGTTCGCCGTGGTAGGAGCGTTCACGGTGGTGATCGCCGGGGGCATCCGACGACGGCCCCGCCGCCCGCGGCCGCGGCCCGCTCCGCCGCCGGTGGAGGACGATTTCGCGGATGAGGACGATGTCGAGGGTGCCGGCGAGGACGAGGCGGATGTCGGGGATGTCGCGGATGTCGGCGAGGCGTCTGAAACCGTCGGCGCCGATGTTCCTGCTGATGAGGAAGCGACGGGTCAGCGCGACCGTGAGGGCTAGGCCGTCGAGTGTGCGGCTACGGCGTCGAGTGTGCGGCTGCGGCGTCGAGTGTGCGCCAGCGGCGGGCCAACCGGCGAATCGCCGCCCCACGCGCACAGTGAAAGCCATGGCCGCACACTCGCCGTCGAGTGTGCGGCTAGGCCGTCGAGTGTGCGCCTAGGGCGTCGAGCGTGCGGCTGCGGCGACGAGTGTGCGGCTGCGGCGTCGAGTGTGCGCCAGCGGCGGGCCAACCGGCGAATCGCCGCCCCACACGCACAGTGAAAGCCATGGCCGCACACTCGCCGTCGAGTGTGCGGCTAGGCCGTCGAGTGTGCGGCTAGGCCGTCGAGTGTGCGGCTAGGGCGTCGAGCGTGAGCCAGCGGCGGCCCAACCGGCGAATCGCCGCCCCACGCGCACAGTGAACGCCACGGGCGCACACTCGAAGCAGTCCGACTAGCCGACATGGTCGGACTCCTCCTCCGGCCGTACGGCCGGCATCGTCGTCCGACTGGGTCGTAGGGTCGGACTCCTCCTCCGGCCGTACGGCCGGCACCGTCGTCCGACTAGGCTGCCGGTGTGCAGGAACCGCTCCGTGTACCCCCGAGTGCACCGGCGCGGCTAGTGGTCCTGGCCTCGGGCACGGGTTCATTGCTCAACTCGATGATCACCGCCGCGGTCGGGGACTACCCCGCACGCATCGTGGCCGTCGGCGTGGATCGCGATTGTCCAGCCACCGACATTGCCGCCCAAGCTGCCATACCCACCTTCACCGTCCGCCTCGGCGACCACCCGACCCGCGACGCCTGGGACGCCGCGATCACCGACGCCACCGCCGCGCATCAGCCGGACCTGATCGTCTCGGCAGGATTCATGAAAATCCTTGGGCCGCAATTTCTTTCCCGCTACTACGGCCGCGTCCTCAACACCCACCCGGCGCTTCTGCCGGCGTTCGCGGGTGCTCATGGCGTGGCCGATGCGCTGGCCTACGGTGTCAAGGTCACCGGATGTACCGTCCACCTGGTGGACGCCGGCACCGACACCGGCCCCATACTGGCCCAGCAATCCGTCCCAGTGCTGGACGGCGACGACGTGGCGACATTGCACGAGCGCATCAAGGTCACCGAACGACGACTGCTGGTCGACGTGGTGGCCGCGATGGCGACCGGCGGAGTGACCTTGACAGGACGAAAGGCAACACTGGGATGAGCACCGACGACGCGAAGAAGCCGATCCGCCGCGCCTTGATCAGCGTCTACGACAAGACCGGCCTGGTCGACCTGGCCCAAGGGCTCAGCGCCGCCGGCGTCGACATCGTCTCGACCGGATCGACCGCCAAAACCATTGCCAACAGCGGCATTTCGGTGACCCCCGTCGAAGAGGTCACCGGATTCCCCGAGGTGCTCGACGGCCGAGTCAAGACCCTGCACCCGCACGTGCACGCCGGGCTGCTGGCCGACCTGCGCAAACCCGAGCACGCCACCGCCCTCGAGCAACTCGGCATCGCAGCGTTCGAACTCGTCGTCGTCAACCTCTACCCGTTCACCGAGACCGTCGAATCCGGCGCGACCGAAGACGAATGCGTTGAGCAGATCGACATCGGCGGACCGTCGATGGTGCGCGCGGCGGCCAAGAACCACCCCAGCGTGGCGGTGGTGACCGACCCGCGCGGCTACGACGGCGTGCTGGCCGCGGTACGCGCCGGCGGCTTCGCCCTCGCCGAACGTAAACGTCTCGCCTCGTTGGCTTTTCAGCACACCGCCGAATACGACATCGCCGTCGCCAGCTGGATGCAGTCCACCCTGGCGCCCGAGCAACCGCCGACCGAGTTCCCGCACTGGTTCGGCCGCAACTGGCGCCGCGAAGCAACGCTCCGCTACGGCGAGAACCCGCATCAGCAGGCAGCGTTGTATAGCGATCCGGGCGCGT
>NZ_LZLE01000281.1 GCF_001673155.1 Mycobacterium sp. 1423905.2
AACCGCATTGCCTGGCAGCACCGTGTGCTCGGCCAGCAGATCACCGAGTGTGGACATGCAACTACGCGGGCCCGGGGGCTAGCTGATCACGGCGATGAGGTCGCCGGCCTGGATGACGTCGCCGACCGCGACGCTGACCTTGCTAACGGTGCCGCCGACCTCGGCCAGCACCGGGATTTCCATCTTCATCGATTCCAGCAGCACCACGACGTCGCCCTGACCGATCTGGTCACCCTCGTTGACCACGACTTCGAGCACGCTGGCCACGATCTCGGCGCGAACCTCCTCGGACATTTTCACCCCACTCGTCTCGGCCACTTGCGCATGCTGACTGCCGGTCCATCAGGCTGGTGTATATCGAACCATAAGACCGTGCGGGGCCGAGGCGCGCGGGCTACTGCGGCCGCCGAGTCGCCGCCATGAGAGACTGGACAGCAACTGGTGGGCGTTGGCCCGCCCTGCGAAGACCGAACGACGGAGGTTCCCCATGGCCAAGCGTGGCCGTAAGAAGCGCGACCGGAAGCACAACAAGGCCAACCACGGCAAGCGCCCCAACGCCTAGGACGGTCTAAGAACCGCCGCGGATAATGGTGGTTCGACTGATCTCGAGCCGCAGCCGCTCGCGCAGCCCCTCCGGGGCTTTTTCGCCCTTGCATTTCGCGGCGATCAACGTCTTGATCCGTTCCTCGAGCCCGTAGTGCTGCAGGCAGCCCGGGCATGCCTCGAGGTGCCGGCGCAGCTTTTGCCTCGCCTCGGGCGTGCATTCGCCGTCGAGTAGCGTCCACACCTCGGCGATCACCTCGGCGCAGCCGACATGGGCATGTGACTGCCCGCCCGCGCAAGTGTCGGATGGGCCGGAGAACTCACTCATGACGACACCTCCTCGTGCGCCTGCTCGCCGCGAACAAAGCCCCGATCCTTGGCGACATCCGACAGCAGACCGCGCAGCTGGCGCCGGCCGCGGTGCAGCCGGGACATCACCGTCCCGATCGGCGTGTCCATGATCTCGGCGATCTCTTTATATGGGAAACCTTCGACGTCCGCGTAATAAACGGCCATCCGAAATTCTTCCGGCAACGCCTGCAGCGCCTCTTTGATTTCGGTGTCGGGCAGCGCTTCCAGCGCCTCGACCTCTGCGGACCGCAGTCCAGTCGAGGAATGTTCGGCATTGGACGCCAGCTGCCAGTCGGTGATCTCCTCGGTCGGATACTCCGCGGGTTGGCGCTGCTTCTTGCGGTAGCTGTTGATGTAGGTGTTGGTCAGAATGCGGTAAAGCCACGCTTTGAGGTTGGTGCCTTCCCGGAACGAGCGGAACCCGGCGTAGGCCTTGACCATGGTTTCCTGCAGCAGGTCTTCGGCGTCGGCGGGATTGCGGGTCATGCGCAGCGCGCCGCCGTACAGCTGGTCCAGCAGCGGAATCGCGTCGCGCTCGAATCGCGCCGTCAGCTCCGCGTCGGTCTCGGGCGGCCTCGGTTCGGCAACCTCCACCCCGGTCACACCATCGATGTCGGCCATCTCGATTAACCCGGTCCCTTCGGTTGCGGTGTCACAGGACGCCAACCGCTGCTCGCCCAAGAGGCTCGTCGCCGTTGACACCAGACTCCCCGCCTTCCAATCTAGAGGCTGCAACCGACAGTAGAAACCGCACGACATAACAGCACTCGCCGACGGACTATTTCCGGACCGTCCGGTCCCCCGGTTCACCCACCGCGAGCAGGGCGTTAATGTGACGCCATGTCCCTTTCCGGCAAGACCATGTTCATCTCTGGCGCCAGCCGCGGCATCGGCCTGGCAATCGCCAAACGCGCTGCCCAGGATGGCGCCAACATCGCCCTGATCGCCAAGACCGCCGAGCCCCATCCGAAGCTGCCGGGCACCGTCTACACCGCGGCCAAGGAGCTCGAGGAGGCCGGCGGCCAAGCCTTGCCGATCGTCGGGGACGTGCGTGACCCGGAGTCGGTGGAATCGGCGGTGGCCAAGACCGTGGAGCAGTTCGGCGGCATCGACATCTGTGTCAACAACGCCTCGGCCATCAACCTCGGCTCCATCACCGACGTGCCGATGAAGCGCTTCGATCTGATGAACGGCATTCAGGTGCGCGGCACCTATGCGGTGTCGCAAGCGTGTATCCCGCACCTCAAGGGGCGAGAAAACCCGCACATCCTGACCCTGTCGCCGCCGGTGCTGCTGGAGAGCAAGTGGCTCACGCCGACCGCCTATATGATGGCGAAGTTTGGAATGACGTTGTGCGCGTTGGGCATTGCCGAAGAGATGCGCGATGAGGGCATTGCCTCGAACACGCTGTGGCCGCGCACACTGGTCGCCACTGCCGCCGTGCAGAACCTGCTCGGCGGGGAGGAGGCGATGGGCCGCGCGCGCAAACCCGAGGTGTACGCCGACGCCGCGTACGTCATTCTGAACAAGCCGTCCAAGGAGTACACCGGCAATATGCTGCTGTGCGAGGACGTTCTGGTGGAGTCCGGCGTCACAGATCTTTCGGTGTACGACTGCATTCCGGGTTCGCAGCTCGGCGTCGACTTCTGGGTCGACGGCGTCAACCCGCCCGGGTACTCCGGACCCTGATGTGACGGGCGCCGCGACGCCCGCAGTCGCGGCGTTGCTCAAAGCCGGTGTGCCGCATGAAGTTTTGAAGTTCGGCCACGATCCGCGCGAGCAGTCGTTCGGTGTCGAGGCGGTCAAAGCGCTGACCAAACACGGCGACATCGCGCCCGGGCAGATCTTCAAGACGTTGGTGCTCGCGATACCCGGCGGGCTAGCCGTCGCGCTGGTGCCGGCTTCGGCGCGGCTGTCGTTGAAGGCGGCCGCCGCGGCACTAGGCGTGCCCAAGGCCAGCATGGCCGACCCTCCAGTCGTTCAGCGCGCCACCGGCTATGTCGTCGGCGCCGTGTCGCCGTTCGGCCAGCGCAAGTCGCTCCCCACCGTGGTCGACGGGAGTGCGCTCGGCTGGGAGCGGATCTTCTGCAGCGCCGGCCGTCGCGGCTGGGATGTGGCGGTGGGCCCGCACGATCTGATCGAGTTGACCGGCGCGGTGGTTGCCGACATTCGCAGTTAGCTCAAGGACTGGACGGGGGCATGCAGGCCGTCACAGCAGGGTGATCTGCTCGGGCTCGGGCTCGGCCGGTTCGAGTAGCTCCGGTCCATTGTTGCGGACGCTGTTCACCAGCGTCGACACCGGCCGCAACTCGATACCGCTGACGTCCGGCGTCTTGGCCAACAGCCGCTCGTCCAGCGGCGCATCGGGATTCAGCCAGGCGTCCCAGTCCTCTTCGGACAACATCAACGGCATCCGGTCGTGGATGCCCGCCAACTCCCCTACCGCGTCGGTGGTGATGATCGTGCAACTCAGCAGCGGCTCGGCGTCTTTGGCGGGTTTCCACACAGACCACAGCCCGGCCATGCAGATCAGGCCCCCGTCCTCGCGGTGCATGAAGAACGGAGTTTTGGCACTCTTCTTGCCCTTCGGGCCTTCCAGGCTGCCTCGCCACTCGTACCAGCCGTCCATCGGCACCAGACACCGCTTCGACTTGGCGCTGGACCGGAACGCCGGCGAGGTGGCGACCTTGTCCGCGCGCGCGTTGATCAACAAAGGTCCCTTGGTGTTCGGCGCCCCGTCGGGGCCGGCCTTTACCCAGGGCGGCAGCAGCCCCCAGCGCATCAGGCGCAACCGCCGCGTTGGATCGTCGTCGGGATCGCTATGACGGGTGACCACCGTCGTGATGTTGACGGTAGGGGCCACGTTGTAGTTGGGTCCCGCGACGTCCGAGGCCGCGCCGGTGGCTTCGTCTATCGCGTGGATCTTCTCGGCCAACAAGGCCGGATCGGTGGTGACCGCAAATCGTCCACACATATCTCCATGGTGCCTAATACCCATGACACCCGCCGACACGGCAGGATGAAGCGGTGAGCTTCGAGCGCTGGGCAGCCCCATTCGCGACGGGGCCGGTACGTGCCACCGTCACCATTCCCGGCTCCAAGTCGCAGACCAACCGGACGCTGGTTCTGGCCGCGCTGGCAGCCGCGCAGGGCGCGGGTACGTCCACCGTCAGCGGCGCGCTGCGCAGCCGCGACACCAACCTGATGATCGGCGCGCTGCAGACGCTCGGCTTGAGCGTCGAGGGCACCGATACCGACCTGACGGTCAGCGGCCGCATCGAACCCGGGTCCGACGCCCGCGTGGACTGTGGCCTGGCGGGTACCGTGCTGCGGTTCGTCCCGCCACTGGCAGCACTGAGCGCGACAGCGGTCACCTTCGACGGCGACGAACAGGCCCGCGCCCGGCCCATCGCGCCGCTGCTCGACGCGCTGCGCGAACTGGGGGTCGCCGTCGACGGCACCCGGTTGCCGTTCCGAGTGCAAGGCAGCGGATCGGTGGCCGGCGGCACCGTGGCCGTCGACGCGTCGGCGTCGTCGCAATTCGTCTCCGGGCTGCTGCTGTCCGGGGCGTCGTTCACCAA
The DNA here is from genome assembly GCF_001673155.1 of Mycobacterium sp. 1423905.2. GTDB lineage: Bacteria > Actinomycetota > Actinomycetes > Mycobacteriales > Mycobacteriaceae > Mycobacterium. Next base: position 4,476 of record NZ_LZLE01000281.1, read on the forward strand.
CGGCCTCACCGTCGAGCACACCGGCACGACGCTGCCCTCGGCGCCGCACATCGAAATGACCGTGGCGATGCTGCGCCAAGCCGGCGTCGACGTCGACGCCGAAACGCCCAACCGCTGGCACGTGCCGCCCGGCACGGTGACGGCGCGGCATTGGGACGTCGAGCCCGACCTGACCAATGCGGTCGCGTTCCTGGCCGCCGCCGTCGTCACCGGCGGCACCGTGGACATCACCGGCTGGCCCGCTACCAGCGTCCAACCCGCAGAGCACATCCTGGCGATCCTGCAGAAGATGAATGCCGTTGTCCGACAGGAAGATTTGTCGCTGTCACTGAAAGGCCCCGGGAGATACGACGGATTCGAGGTCGACCTGCGTGCGGTCGGGGAACTCACGCCGTCCGTCGCCGCGCTGGCGGCGCTGGCCAATCCGGGGGCGGTGTCACGGCTCACCGGGATCGCGCATCTGCGCGGCCATGAAACCGACCGGCTCGCCGCGCTGAGCACCGAGATCAACCGCCTGGGCGGCAACTGCGAGGAGACGACCGACGGTCTGCTGATCACCGCGACCCCGTTGGGGCCCGGGGTGTGGCGCGCCTACGCCGACCACCGCATGGCGATGGCCGGCGCGATCGTCGGCTTGCGGGTGCCGGGCGTCGAAGTCGACGACATCGGCGCTACCACCAAGACGCTGCCAGAGTTTCCGCGCCTCTGGGCGGGCATGCTGGCCCCTCAGGAGTCGAGCGGTTGAGACCCGGCGACTACGACGAATCCGACGTCAAAGTCCGCTCCGGACGCGGCTCGCGACCGCGCACCAAGACACGCCCCGAGCACGCCGACGCCGAAGCCGCCATGGTGGTCAGCGTCGATCGAGGCCGCTGGGGATGTGTGCTCGACGGCCGGCCCGACCGGCGCGTCACCGCCATGCGGGCACGCGAGCTGGGCCGCACCCCGATCGTCGTCGGCGACGACGTCGACATCGTCGGTGACCTGTCCGGCCGCGCGGACACCCTGGCCCGCATCGTGCGACGCGGACCGCGCCGAACGGTGTTGCGCCGAACCGCCGATGACACCGACCCCACCGAACGAGTGGTGGTCGCCAACGCCGATCAGCTGCTGATCGTGGTGGCGCTGGCCGATCCGCCGCCGCGCACCGGACTGGTCGACCGCACGCTGATCGCCGCCTACGCCGGCGGGTTGACGCCGATCCTGTGCCTGACGAAAACCGACCTCGCCCCACCCGAGCCGTTCGCCGAGCAATTTGTCGATCTGGATCTGACGGTGATTGTCGCCGGCCGCGACGATCCGTTGCTCGCGGTGGCCGACCTGCTCGAGGGCAAGGTCACCGTGCTGCTCGGCCACTCCGGCGTGGGCAAGTCCACGCTGGTAAATCGTCTTGTGCCGCAAGCTGATCGGGCAGTGGGCGAAGTCACCGAGATCGGGCGCGGGCGACACACCTCGACGCAGTCGGTGGCACTGCCCTTGGACAACTCGGGCTGGGTGATCGACACTCCGGGGATCCGCTCGTTCGGCCTGGCCCACATCTCGCCCGACGACGTGTTGATGGCCTTCTCCGACCTTGCTGAGGCGACCGAAGATTGCCCCCGGGGCTGTGGACACATGGGGCCGCCGGCCGATCCGGAGTGCGCGCTGGACAGCCTGTCTGGTCCCGCGGTGCGCCGGGTCACGGCGGCCCGACGCCTGCTGGCCGTGCTCAGGGAGACTTGACCAGCCGCATCCCGAGTTCGTCCGGAGGCACCAAATGCCCTTCGGTGCAACGCATCTGCACCTCGGTCTCGGCGCCGCAGCCCAGATGGGTCAGCCGCAGCCGGTTGCGCCCAGGCAGGTGCCGTCGTCCCCACTGAAACATCGCCCACACCACCGGCATGAATTCCACGCCCGCGTCGGTGAGCACATACTCGTCCCGACTGCGCTGGCCCGGCTCCTGGTAGGGCTGGCGCCGCAGTAGTCCGATGTCGACCAGTTCGGTCAGCCGCGCCGAGGTGGCGGCCTTAGTGATGCCCACCCGCCGGGCGAAGTCGTCGAACCGGGTGGTGCCGTAGTAGGCCTCCCGCATGATCAGCATGGCCGACTTGGTCCCGACCACGGCCATCGTCTTCTCGATCGCGCACTCCCCCACCGCCGACCAGGCATCGCGGTCCACCAGCGGTCCTTGCAGCATTGTCACCCACATCACCTCCCATCTAGGTTGCACTCAGTATACCTAGGTGTTATAGCTAGGTATAGCGATAGATACTCAGCTCAAGGAGGAGCCATGTCCCGTGACGCCGTGATCGTCGGCGCTGTCCGCACTCCCGTCGGAAAAGGCAAGGCCAACGGCGCCTTGCACGACGTGCTGCCCGCCGACCTGCTGGCGCATAGCCTGCGCGAAGTGGTCTCTCGCACCGGCGTGGATCCGGCGGATATCGACGATGTCATCGCCGGTGCCGTCACCCAGGTCGGTGACCAGGCCGTCAACATCGCCCGAAACGCGTTGCTGGGAGCGGGCTTCCCGGAGTCGGTACCCGGAACCACGGTCGACCGGCAGTGCGGCAGCAGCCAGCAGGCGATCAGCTTCGCCGCCCAGGGCGTCATCGCCGGCGCCTATGACGTGGTGATCGCCGGCGGCGTGGAATCGATGAGCCGGGTCCCGATGGGCACTTCAGTCCTGCCCGGCAGCAACCCGTTCGGCAACGACATGGCCGCACGCTACCCCGACGGCCTCGTCCCGCAGGGCATCAGCGCTGAACTCATCGCCGCAAAGTGGGGCTTCTCCCGCGCCCAGCTCGACGAGTTCTCCGCGGCCAGCCACGAGAAGGCTGCCCGGGCAACCAAAGAGGGGTGGTTCGACAACGAGCTGGTCCCGGTCGCCGGCTTGTCTACCGACGAGATCATCCGGCCGGGGACCACCGTCGACACGCTGTCCGGCCTCAAGCCGGCGTTCTACAGCGAGGCCATGGCCGCGCGATTCCCGCAGATTAACTGGGAGATCACGCCGGGCAACTCGTCGCCGCTGTCTGACGGAAGTGCCGCGGTGCTGATCACCAGCGCTGAGTTCGCCAAGCGGCACGGCCTGCGCCCGCTGGCCCGCATCCACACCGCGACGGCGGTCGGCTCGGACCCGCTCTACATGTTGACCGGGGTCATACCGGCCACCGAAAGGGTTCTGCACCGAGCCGGTTTGACGCTGGCCGACATCGACCTGTTCGAGGTGAACGAGGCGTTCGCCCCGGTGGTGCTGGCCTGGGCGCACGACACCGGCGCGGATCTGGCCAAGACGAACGTCCACGGCGGCGCTATCGCCATCGGTCATCCGTTGGGCGCCAGCGGTGCTCGGATCATGACCACCCTGGTCAACGCGCTTGAACAGCGCGGCGGCCGGTACGGGCTGCAGACGATGTGCGAGGGCGGCGGCATGGCCAACGCCACCATCATCGAGCGTCTCGGCTGATGGGCGAGGTTCAGGAAACCCGGTTCGACGGTGTGCGGGTGTGCTACCGCAGCGCCAAGAGCTACGACGAACTGGTCGCTGCGCTGCTGGCCGACATCGGCCGGCAGCCGGTGCCGATTAACAACATCGCCCAAAGCCATGATGACTGGGACTCCTACCAACGTGAAGTCGAATCCCACGTCGGACCGAGCGGGTTCATGCTGTTCGCCTTGATTGACCACGGCGCCTGGATCGCGAAGGCCGGCATCGACCGCCCCGCGTTGCGCGTCATCCTGGGTAACCCGCTGATCGCCATCACCATGTTGCGCCATGACGTGTCCGCCGGGCTGTTCGCGCCGGTAGAGCTGCTGCTGCTCGACGACCCCGACGGCAGCAGTTTGACCTACGTCAAGCCGTCGTCATTGATGGTGATCGAGCCTAATCCTGAATTGCACGAGGCGGCAAAAGAATTGGACAAAAAACTAGCGGCATTGGCCGCCAAGGTGACCGCTAGCTAGCCACCCGCAAGGCACCCGGTGCGCTCACCGGAACGGCCGGGCGGACCGGCGGCACTGCAGCGATGCGGACGTAGGGAGAACCCAGCGGCGGACGCGGGTCCGGCTCCCCCTTGTTCGGCCACAGCGACGTGGCGCGCTCGGCCAGGGCGGTGATGGTCAAGGAAGGGTTCACACCCAGATTCGCGGTGATCGTCGAGCCGTCGATCACGTGCAATCCCGGGTGGCCGTGCATCCGGTGGTAGGGGTCGACCACGCCGTCGGCCGGCGTCTCGCCGATTACGCAGCCGCCGATGAAATGTCCCGTCATCGGGATATCCGCCAAGTCAGCCCAGGCGCCTCCGGCGATTCCGTCGAGGTGCTCGGCGGCGCGGCGGGCTACCTCGTGGCCGACCGGAATCCAGGTCGGGTTCGGGTCCCCCACGCCCTGACGAGTCACCATGCGGCGCCCGAACAACCAGCGCCGGGTGTAGGTGGTCAACGAGTTGTCGTGGGTCTGCATCACCAGCAGCGGGATTGTCTGCTCGGACCAGCGCCGCGGGTTGAGCAGGCGACGCAAGTCGCGGCGTTGCGTAACAAGCTCTTTCAGGCCGGTCCGCCACCTCCTGCCACCGTCGAGCCCGTCGACGAGGACGGTACCGAGCAGCCCCATCAGGTTGGAGTCATGTCCGTAGCGGCATGGCTCCACGTGGGTGTGGTTGTCCGGGTGGATCGAGGATGTGATGGCCACACCCTCGGAGTAGTCGACGTCGTCGCGGCGGGCGCGTACGGCCAGGATGGCCTCGGAGTTGGTGCGCGACAATTCCCCGAGCTTGCGCGACACGTGCGGCAAGCTGCCCCGGTCGCGCAGCCGGTGCAGCAGACGCTGGGTGCCCAGCGCGGCAGCCGAGAACACTACGTGCTCGGCGGTGAAGGTACGCCGGCGCCGACGCAGCTTGCTGCCGGTGCGACGAGTGACGACGTCGTAACCGCCCCCGGGGCGCGGGCGCACGTCGACGACTGTGGTCAGCGGGTGTATGACCGCACCGAGTCGTTCGGCGAGATACAGGTAGTTCTTGACCAAGGTGTTCTTGGCGTTGTACCGGCATCCGGTCATGCATTCGCCACAGTGCCGGCACGCGTTGCGGTCCGGGCCGGCCCCGCCGAAGTAGGGGTCACCGACGGCAGCGCCCGGGGCGGCCTGCTGCCCGTCGGCGTCGGTGAAACACACCCCAACTCGGGTGGCGTGGAAGGTGTCCGCGACGCCGAGGTCGGTCGCGATCTGCAGCATCACCTTGTCCGACGGCGTCGTCCGCGGGTAGGTCTCGACACCGAGCATCCGCGTCGCCTGGTCATAGCAGGGTGCCAGCTCATCCTTCCAATCGGTGATGCCACTCCATCGCGGGTCGGCGTAGAAGGGATCGTCCGGCTCGTAGAGCGTGTTCGCATAAACCAGCGAGCCGCCGCCGACGCCCGCACCGCTGAGCACCACTGCGTCAGAAAGGACGTCGATGCGCTGGATGCCGTAGCAGCCGACCGACGGCTTGAACAGGTAGTCGCGGACATGCCAGCTGTTCTTGGCGAAGTCCTCGTCGCGGAATCGTCGGCCCGCCTCGAGAACGCCGACGCGGTAACCCTTTTCGCTCAACCGCAGCGCAGTGACGCTGCCGCCGAAGCCAGATCCAATGACCAACACGTCGTAGTCGAACCGAGTCATGCGCCGACCTCCGTGGTTTCGCGGGCGGGAAGAACTTCGTGGTAATCCTCAAGGGCCGCGAAGCGAGTGCGGCGCTGATATTCGTGCACCAACCCCGGCCAGTTGGTGGTGACTCGGCCCGAGGCGGTGCGGTACCAGGACTGGCACGTCGTCCAGACCCCGCTGTCCAGGCGGGACTGAACGGCCGCGTCGTAGGCCTGCCCGACGTCCCGCCTTACCTCGAACGCCCGCGTCACCCCGTCGCGAGCGAGCTGCTCGGTGATCTGGCGGATGTAGCGGGCCTGCTGCTCCATCATCAAAATGATCGAGCTGCTGCCCAGGTTGGTGTTCGGGCCGTAGATCAGGAACATGTTCGGAAAACCCGGCACGGCCATGCCGAGGTGGGCGCGCGCGCCGTCGGCCCACCGTGCATGCAGGTCTTGCCCGTCGCGGCCGGTGATCGTCATGGGAGCCAGGAATTCGGTGGCCTTGAAGCCGGTGCCGTAGATGACGACGTCAACCTCGTGCAGCCGGCCGTCCGCGGTGCGTACACCCGTCGGCGTCACCTCGGTGATCGCGTCGGTCTCCACCGAGACGTTGTCGCACGCCAGCGCCGGATACCACTCGCTGCTGAACAGCACGCGCTTGCAGCCGATCGGATAGTCGGGCGTGAGCTTGGCCCGCAGCACCGGATCCTTGATGTGGCGCTTGAGGTTTGACAACGCCAGGGTGTGTAGCACCCGCGCCAGCGGGGCCGCTTTGGTCAGCGCGAAGCCCAGCAGTTCGGTCGTCTCCCAGATGGCACCCCTCATGGCGGCGGCGAAGCCCGGCACCTTCTGGAATGCGGCGTGGTGTGTGTCGGTGTAGGCGCGGTCCAGCTTCGGCACGACGTAGGGGGCGGAGCGCTGAAAGACGGTGACGTGCCCGGCGGTTCGGCGAATCCGGGGCACGAACTGGATCGCCGACGCGCCGGTGCCCAGCACCGCGACGCGCTTGCCGGTGAGGTCGACGTCGTGGCGCCACTGCGCCGAGTGAAAGGAAGGGCCGGCGAAGGTGTCCAGTCCCGGAATGTTCGGCAGCGCAGGGCGCGACAGCTGACCCACGGCGGGCACCAGCACGTCAGCTTCGAAGACCTCACCGCCCGCCGCGGTCACCCGCCAGGTGGCGCTGCACTCGTCGTAACAGGCGGACGCGACTTCCACGCCCGTGCGCACCAACTCACGCAGGCCCAACCGGTCGGCGGTGTCGTGGATATAGCCGAGGATGTCGGGCTGTTCGGCGTAGCGGCGACCCCAGTCGGTCTTGCGGGCGAACGAGTAGGAGTACAGGTTGGACGGGACGTCGCAGGCGGCACCGGGGTAGGTGTTCTCCCGCCAGACGCCGCCGATGTCGTCGGCCTTTTCCAGCACCGTCACCTCGGCCAGACCGTCCTTGGACAGCTCATAGGCCGCGGCCAATCCGCCGAAACCGGCACCGATCACCACTACCCGGGGTCGACGAATCGCAGTCATGGCTTTGAAGTTACGAGCGAATGGCAAGCCACCGGCAACCGATTGCGGACGCTGAATCCATCATTTCGGCCAAAGTGGCGCGTCAGACGGGCAGCGATCGCCCCCGCGGCGCGGTCGACCGCTGATAACGGGCGGGAGTCGTGCCGGTCCACCGCTTGAACGCGGCGATGAAGCTCGTCGCCTCGGCATAGCCGAGCCGCAACGCGATGTCCTCCACCGACAGGGCACCGGTGGCCAACAATTCCTCAGCGAGGAAGCGGTGCACCTCCTCGACCAGGTCTCGGAAGGTGGTGTTCTCCTCGGCCAGGCGCCGCCGCAGCGTCCGCTCGCTCATCGCCAATTGCCTGGCGACGCTGGCGATGGTGTGCGGCTTTCCGTCGATCGAGGCCAGTCGTTCCCGCACCCGCCGGGCGACGCCGGTCCGTTGCCGTCGGCGTTCCAGCAGGGCGTCGCATTGCTGCTCGCACATCGCCACGCTCAGCGCGCTGGCCTGCGGTAGCCGGTTGTTCAGCAGCACGGCCGGCCAGGACGCCAGGTTGGCGGGCGCGTCGTACCGCGGTGTCACACCGAACAGCTCGAGGACCGCCGCGTCGCCCGAAGCCGGTGCCGGGCTTGCCAATTCGATCGAGGTGAACCGAACAGGGCTGCCCACCAACTCCGACATGACGCGGGCGATCGCCGCCAGGTCCCGTCGCACCAAGAAGTCCGCTACCGGACCGCTCAGGTCGGGCAAATCCAGCCGCAACGCCGCCACTGGCCCCGCGACGGTGACCGTCGGCAGGCAGAACCCGTAACTGAGCTCGTAAAACCGGGCGGCGAAGCGGACCGCGTCGCCCAGCGTCGAACTAGTAAGGCAGGCGAAACCGAAGATGCCGAACGATCCGACGTGATAGCTGCCGCCCACCCGCACGCCGAGGTTGGCCGGGTCGCCCAGCAGATTCACCAGGTTGGTCACGACCGCTAACTCCTGGCGCCCGACGATCATTCGGTTGGGGTCGCGCAGGTCAGCCTCGGACAGACCGGAGCCGGTGAGCAGGTCGGCGACGGCAACCCCGTGTGCGCAGCCGAACTCGGTCATCAACGCGACGCTGCCGGTGTTGCGCGGGAAGTCCCAATGCGACACCTGCTGTCCGGCGAACACCTGCACGAATCCCAGTATGGCCAACGAAACAGCGCAGGTAGCGTAGGCGACCGTGACCGTCTACGCCCTGAACCTTTTCGATGTGGCCGACCCTGACGAGTACCTGCAGTACGCGCGGGAAGCACCTCGGCAGGTCGCTGCACACGGGGGGCGAGTCGTCGCGCTCGGACAGTTCCGCGAGGCGGTGACCGGCGACATCGCACCGCGGCAGGTAATGATTCTGGTCGAATGGGAATCGAAGGAGGCCTTCGACTCCTATCGCGACGACCCGCAACTGGCCGACTTACATCCCCACCGGGAACGCGGCTCGTCAAACTATGTCTGGCACCTACTGGACCGCTTGGACGACTTACGTCCAGTGCTAGGCCGCTAAGCCGTCGGCGTCCCTGAGCACCTGCCGGGCTTGCTTGGCGGCCCGCTTGTCGCGCCGCCAGCCCCGCACCGTGGCCATCGCGGTCTTCAGCCCGCGGCGCCGCCCGGTGGTCGGGTCGGTGCCGGCGAATCCCGGCTCGAGTTCGGCGAACATCCGCTCGCTGCGCGTCTCGGGGGCGTTGTCGGCGTCGTCGCGCAGGTACTTGTTCGGCAGCGAAAGCTTGGCCAGCGTGCGCCATGTCTTGCCGTACTGCATCAGGAACGAGCCGGTGGTGTAGGGCAGGTCGTATTTGTCGCAGACCTGCTGGACGCGCTGAGAGATCTCGTGCAACCGGTTGCTCGGCAGGTCGGGGTACAGGTGGTGCTCGATCTGGTGGCACAGATTGCCGCTCATGAACCGCAGGGCGGGTCCGGCCTCGAAGTTGGCGCTGCCCAGCATCTGGCGCAGGTACCACTGCCCCTTGGTTTCACCGATCATGTCGGTCTTGGTGAACTTCTCCGCGCCGTCGGGGAAGTGGCCGCAGAAGATGACGGCGTTAGCCCAGATGTTGCGGAACACGTTGGCCGTGGCGTTGGCCGTCAACGTCGACCGCCACGTCGCGCCGGGCGACACCGAGGTCAGCGCCGGGAAGGCGACATAGTCCTTGAACACCTGCCGGCCGGCTTTGGCCAGGAACTCGTCGATCCGCTCGCGGGCGTCCTCGTTGTCCATCCGCTTCTTGACGATCTTGCCGATCTCCACGTGCTGCAGTCCGACGCCCCACTCGAAGAGGAGCGCGAGCAGTGTGTTGTACACCAAATTGAACACGTTGAACCGCTTCCACCGCTGGTCGCGGGTCACGCGCAGCAGGCCGTAGCCGACGTCGTCGTCCATCCCGAGGATGTTGGTGTACTTGTGGTGCACGAAGTTGTGCGTGTAGCGCCAATGCTTGGAGGACCCGCTCATGTCCCACTCCCACGTCGAGGAGTGAATCTCGGGGTCGTTCATCCAGTCCCACTGGCCGTGCATGACATTGTGGCCGATCTCCATGTTCTCGATGATCTTGGCCACCCCCAGGGTGACGGACCCGGCCCACCATGCCGAGCGACGCGAGCTGGCGGCCAGCATCAACCGGCCGCACACCTCGAGCGCCCGTTGCGCGGCGATGGTGCGGCGGATGTAGCGAGCGTCCCGCTCGCCACGAGAGTCTTCAATGTCCTGGCGAATGGCGTCGAGCTCAACTGCCAGGTTTTCGATGTCGGCGTCCGTCAAATGTGCGAACACGTCGACGTCGGTGATAGCCATCGCCTTGCCTCCCTACGGTTATGCAATCGGTGACTGTGATACCTACGCTATCGTAACCTACGACTTCGTAGGTTACCAGCCGGTAGCTTTTAGATGTTGACTACGCAGTCGCCCGATGCCGCGGTCACACACGTCTGGACGCGACTGCCCGGGTCGTGCTCGCGGCCGGTGCGCAGGTCACGGACGTGACCATCGACCAGCTCCACCACGCATGACTGACATATACCCATTCGGCAGCCGAATGGCATCTGAACACCGGCACTTTCCCCGGCATCCATCACCGAGGTCGCCGCGTCGGCGGACACGCTCTTGCCGCTGCGGGCAAAAGTGACGGTACCGCCGGCTCCTGCCGGTGCGGCCTTGCTCACCGCAAACCGCTCCAGATGCAGCCGGTCCTCGATGCCGGCCGCCGACCACACCTTCTCGGCCTGGTTGAGCATGGCTTCCGGCCCGCAGGCCCAGGTCTGGCGGTCGCGCCAATCCGGGACCACCTGCTCGAGCTGGGACATGTCTAACCGGCCCTGGGTGCGCGTCTCCCGCAGTACCAGCCGATAGCTCAGGTGCTCCTGGGCCAGGGCGGCCAGTTCCGCGCGGAACATCACATCCGACGCGGTGGGCGAAGAATGCAGGTGCGCGATGTCGGTGATCTGGTCGCGGCGCGCCAACGTGCGCAGCATCGACATGATCGGCGTGATGCCGGAGCCGGCGGTCAGGAAGAGGATGGATGACGGCGCCGGGTCAGGCAGCACGAAGTTGCCCTGCGGCGCGGCCAGTCGCACGATGGTGCCGGGTTCGACGCCGGCCACCAAGTGCGCGGACAGAAAGCCCTCAGGCATCGCCTTGACGGTGATGGTGATGATGCGCGACGAGCCCGAAGTGGTGGCCGGGCTCGAGGTCAGCGAGTAGGAGCGCCAACGCCAGCGGCCGTCGACCAAGAGCCCTATTCCGATGTATTGCCCCGGTTGGTAGTCGAAGCTGAAGCCCCAGCCTGGCTTGATAACCAGGGTGGCCGAGTCTTCGGTCTCCTGACGCACCTGCAGGATTCGCCCGCGCAGTTCCCGGGCGGACCACAG
>NZ_LZLE01000282.1 GCF_001673155.1 Mycobacterium sp. 1423905.2
CCGGTTGTGGTCATTGGCCGCAGTACGAGGACGCCAAGACGTTCAATCGACTGCACATCGACTTCCTGCTGGGGCGCCGGGGATCATGGACGCGATGCGGCGGCCCTCTGGAACGTCGGCGGTCGGGTCGTCGCTGGTCCACAACACCAAAGTCGGCGCGGTGATGGCCCCGTATTCCTTCGGGCCCAACAAGTTTCGAGCGCGGATTACCGGATCCTGCAGAGCCATGATGTCGCGCATCGCGGCGACGAAGCCCGGTTGCCGATAGATCCGTTGGCGGCTGGCGACCAGATCGTCATAACCCTTCGACTTGTCGGCCATCAACCATTTGATCCGTGCTTGCACGGTATCCCAGGAGGGATTCTCGGCGGCCGCCATCGACAAGTCGATGATCCGTTTCATGACCACAGGATCGGCCTGCGACCCACCCGCGGTGTTGAGGACCAGCCGGTCGATGACGTCGGGATGGTCGACGGCCGCCCGCGCGGCCACCCAGCCGCCGAGCGACTCACCGCTCAGCTTGATCTTTTGCGCGCCGATGCTGCGCACGACTGCCATCAAATGATCGACGTAGTGCGGGATTTCGAGCGGATGCCCGGGCTTGTCGGTGTAACCGTGGCCCAGCATGTCGATCGACCACGTCCAGAAATGTTCGGCGTGCGCGGCCAGGTTGCGGACATAGGCTTCGGCGTGGCCGCCGGATCCGTGCAGTAACACCAGGACCGGCCGGTCAGGGTCGCCGGCTTGCAGATACCGAGTCCGTACGCCGTCGGCATCCAGGTAGCCCTGCGTGAAGGCGACTCCCTGCAGATCGCTCCACACGCTTTCGAACTCCGCCACTGTCCCTTTCTCGCCGCCTTTCCTGACCGGAAATCCGGTTCTCGTCTGCGCACTACCTGATGTGCTAATATCGCACAACAATGTGCGTTATATACAGAGCTTTGCTCTCCCGGCGGGGTCTGTCAAGGCCGTGACGAGTTCCGGGACGGGCTCTCAAACGCTGGCCAGAGGACTGACCGCGCTGCAACTGGTGGCCGCGTCTCCGCGTGGTCTGACCATGCAAGAGGTCGCCGACCAGGTCGGCGTGCATCGGACCATCGCCTACCGACTGCTGGCGACGTTGACGCAGTTCCGGCTGGTCTCCAAAGGAGAAGACGGTCGCTACCGACCCGCAGCCGCATTGGCGGTCCTGGGCGCAGCCTTCGACCACAACGTGCGGCAGTTGAGCCTGCCGACACTGCGCGCGCTGGCCGATGACCTGGGCACCACCGTCTCGCTGCTGGTGGCAGAAGGCGACGAGCAGGTGGCCGTCGCGGTAATAGTGCCTACGCAGGTCGCCTACCAACTCGCCTTCCACGAAGGCAGCCGATATCCGCTGGACCGGGGCGCGGCCGGCATCGCGTTACTCGCAAGCATGCCGCCGCGGCCGGGAGAACGCGGTCTGGTGTCCGTTGCCCGCGAGCGTGGCTGGGTCACCACCCACGGCGAAATCGAGCCCAACACTTACGGATTGGCCGTACCGGTACACCGTCCCGCCCCGTCGCCGCCCACCTGCATCAATCTCATCTCCCACCGCGAAGACGTGGTGATGCGCGGCAAGGACGCGGTGGTCACTGCCGCCAAGCAACTATCCGCGCTGCTGAGCTGAAGGGGTAGAAGGCATGTCGTGGACTGAGGAATACGACGTCGTCGTCCTGGGCAGCGGCGGCGCCGGCCTGACCGCCGCGCTGACCGCCGCCGTGTCCGGCGCGTCGGTGCAGGTGTTCGAGCGTGCCTCCACCGTCGGTGGCACCACTGCGGTATCCGGCGGCATCGTGTGGATTCCCGCCCACGACCGGTCGGCCGAGCGCGACCTGACGGTGGCCGACGCGTTGCGATACCTGCGCGCGCAGTCTTTCGGTTCGATGGACGACGAGTTGGTGGAGACGTTCGTGCGCACCGGCCCGGTCATGCTCGACTTCGTCGAGACGCACAGCGGTCTGCGCTTCGAGATCGCCGACGGGTTCCCCGACTATCAGCCCGAGCTGCCCGGGGGCCAACCGGCCGGGGGCCGGTCGTTGAGCGCCGCACCATTCGACCTAAGCCAACTCGGCGACTGGGCCACCCGCATCACCTCCTTCCCCGCCGATTGGTCCAACGTGGGTTTCGACGCGGAGACCCGGGCTCGCCTACACGCCGACGCGGCGCGCGCCGGTGAACTGTGCGTGGCCGGCACCGCCCTGATCGCCGGGTTGCTGAAAGGTTTGCTGGATGTCGGTGTGACGCCGCGTACCGGCGCCCGCGCGACGGAGCTGATTGTCGAGGACGGGCATGTCACCGGTGTGCGTGTCACCGGCGCCGGATCCGACCAGAACGTGCGCGCGCGCCGCGGCGTCATCCTGGCTACCGGCGGCTTCGAGTGGGAGCCGGCCTTGGTGCGCGCTTTCCTGCGTGGTCCGATGCATGGCGCGGTGTCCCCGCCCAACAACACCGGTGACGGGTTGCGCATGGCGATGGCCCACGGCGCCGACTTGGCCAACATGGGAGAAGCCTGGTGGGTGCCCATCGTTCAGATCCCCGACGACACCATCGAGGGCAAGCAACGCAGCCGCAGCGTGCGGCTGGAACGGACCCGTCCGCGCAGCATCATGGTTAACCGCGCCGGCCGTCGCTTCGTCAACGAAGCGTGCGACTACAACTCCATGGCCGGCGCTTTCCACTATCTTGATCCGCGCGGCGGTTATGTCAACGACAGCGGCTGGATCGTCTTCGACTCAATTCATTTCCAGCGCTATGGCTTTCTGGGTGTCAGCCCCGGCGAGCCGGTTCCGGCTTGGTTCTGTGAGTCCGCCGACCTCGCCGAACTGGCCGCCAAGACCGGCATCGACGCCGACGGCCTTGCCCGCACGATCGAGCAGTGGAACCGCAACGTGGCCGCCGGCACCGATCCGGAGTTCGGGCGCGGATCGAGCGCCTACGACGGTTATTGGGGAGACGACCGGGCGAGCACGGTCGCCGGAAAGACACTCGGCCCTATCGACACCGCGCCGTTCTATGCGGTGCCGGTCCGGGTCGGCGCGATGGGCACCAAAGGCGGACCGCGCACCGATCACGACGGCCGCGTTCTGCATGTGCGCGGCGAGCCCATCCCCGGTCTGTTCGCCGCCGGCAACGCGATGGCCGGCGTGACCGGCCGAGCCTACGGCGGTGCCGGCGGAACAATTGGGCCGGCAATGGTTTTCGGCTACCGCGCCGGTTACGCCGCGGCCACCGGGGCATCGGTCAAAGTCAGCGCTTGAGCGGCAGTTCCACACACACGTGCGTGCCCGCAGGCACATCGAGGAAGGCGAACCTGCCTCCGGCGGCGTCGACGCGGGCCCGGTGCGACGCCAGACCGATGTGCCCCTCCCCCAGTCGGCGGGCCATGGTGTCGCCGGTGATTCCTACTCCGTCGTCGGCGACATCGACGATGCACGTGCCATCGGTGATCCCGAGCGTGACCGACGCGGTCTTGGCCCGCGAATGGTGCACCACGTTGGAGAGCAATTCCCGGACCACACCGAATACGATGGAGTCGACCTCATTGCGGGTCGGGTAGTCGATGTCCGTGGTGACCTTGATGCCGGACCGCTTCTCGGTGAACCCGGCCAACTGCTGCACCGCCGGACCCAATCCGACCTGCTCAAGCACGGCTGGGTGCAACTCAAATGTGGCCTGGCGCAGCCGTTCCGAGGCTGCCTGCAGACCGGCCAGCGCGCGACCCACCCGCTCATCACCCGGACAGGACGCGTCCACCTCGATCAGCTCCTGACGTGCGGCCAGCACATCCTGCAACGGACCATCGTGAATGGACTCCGAGATGCGGCGCTGCAGATCTTCCGACGCCGTCATCGTCTGCGCCAGCAGCTCTTCTCGCAGCGCGCTCAGGCCGGCGACCGAGCGAGCATGCCGCTCCTCGATGCGCACGACCACCAACGCCGTGCCGCACAGGAATGCGTACAGCAGGAAGCGGAAGACAGCCTCCGGCCAACCGATCGCCCGTACCATCACCGGGTCTTGGATGACGGCAACGGCGAACCCGACCAGAGTGAAAGCCAGCACCACCGCGGCGCGACGGGTCGACACGTCCAGGCCCACCAGCACCGGCAGCAGGGTCATGATCAGCAGCGGATAAATGCCGTCGGTGGAGAGCAACTGGAAACTCGTCAACGCCACGACATCGATGGCGGTGAAGGCGAATGGTTCGTAGCGGCGCATCGCCACAAGCGCACCCAAACCGACTTTCTGCCGCAGCGGCGAAAACGCCAAAAGCACCGCACATAGCGCTGTGATGCCATAAAGCGCAATCAGCACAGTTTGTTGTGACCATTCCGACCGCCGCGTCCCGATCATCATGGCCGCCGCCATGAGGATCACGACGCCGATGCGCAGCACCGAAGCGATTCGGTAGGAACGCAACTGGTGCACCCGGCGCACCCGGTCCAGTTCCGCGTCACTGGTCAACACATCGAACACCGTACTCATCGGCGTCCCCCAACGGGCGGCATAGCACAACGCGAGGATCAAAGAATTGACCCGGCGCTCAACATGCCCGGCTGAATGTCCGGCAATTACGGACGAATCTTTGCCGATACGGGCTAAACTCGTCGCCATGTTCGGCGCTGTAGGAATATGACCACTTCCGAGAAAGTGCGTGTCGTAGTCGGCGATGATCACCCGCTATTTCGTGAGGGCGTGGTGCGCGCGCTTTCACTGAGCGGCTCGGTGAACGTCGTCGGCGAGGCCGACGACGGTGCGGCGGCCCTTGAGTTGATCAAAGCCCACTCGCCGGACGTGGCATTGCTGGACTACCGCATGCCGGGAATGGACGGTGCGCAGGTGGCGGCCGCGGTGCGCAGCTACGACCTGCCGACGCGGGTGTTACTGATCTCGGCCCACGACGAATCGGCCATCGTCTACCAGGCACTGCAGCAAGGCGCCGCCGGATTTCTGCTGAAGGATTCCACCCGCACCGAGATCGTCAAGGCGGTGCTGGACTGCGCCAAGGGACGTGACGTGGTGGCGCCCTCCCTGGTCGGCGGGCTTGCTGGAGAGATCCGCCAGCGCGCTGCCCCCAGCGCACCGGTGCTCAGTGCCCGGGAGCGCGAGGTACTTCATCGGATCGCCCGTGGACAGAGCATCCCGGCCATCGCGGCGGAGTTGTTCGTGGCGCCATCGACGGTCAAGACGCATGTACAGCGGCTATACGAGAAGCTCGGCGTCAGCGACCGCGCCGCCGCGGTCGCCGAGGCGATGCGCCAAAGATTGCTCGACTAACACCGGGGCAACGCTTGGCCTGCTGTGCACCAGGGTGGGACCCCCACCGGCGCCTGCCCGCCGAACCGCTGCCTGAACGCAGCAGTCCACCGCGTCGACGTCGTCGCCGTCAACCTCGACGCCGGGCATGCCGTATTCGGCTGCCCGGCGGGGCAGGTGTGTGACTTCCGCGAGCAGCACCAGGGGCAACTGCCACACCGCGGCCATGGTGGTGACCTCGTCGAAAGCGCCGGAGTACACCACCCGATCGCCGATGCGGCATACCGTGACCCGGCCCGTGTCGGCCAGCCACTCGTTGTAGGCGTGGCCGGCCGCCAGCAGCAGGGCGCCGTCGTCGCCGCCGCGCATCATCACACCCGTCATAGGTGGACTCCTTCACCCGTCGGAAATGACCACTCCGGGCGACCGTCGGCCATTTCCCCGACCAACGAATACCAGGTCGCCCGTCGTGGTCACAAGCCTCAGATTAAGAATGATCGCCTGTGCAGACCTCCACCGATCGGGCCGAAAACCGGCGGACAGCGCGTCCCCAATCGGGGGACACCGCAAGGTCAGTGCGGCAGTGGAACTTCCACCCGGATACGGGTGCCCTCGCTGGTATCCATGAAGGCGAACACGCCCCCGGCGGCCTCGACCCGGGTGCGGTGTGACGCTAAACCGATGTGGCCTTCACCGAGGCGGCGGGCCATGGTCTCATCGGTGATGCCGATGCCGTTGTCGGACACCTCGAAGACGCAGCTGTGGTCGGACACCAGAAGCGAGACCGACGCCTCGGTCGCGCGGGAATGCCGGACCACGTTGGACAACAACTCGCGAATGACGCCGAAGGCGATGGGATCGACCGGGGTGCGAACGGGATAGTCGATGTCGGTGGTGACCTCGATGCCGGAGCGCTGCGCGGTGGCGACTGCCAGCTGGGCGACGGCAGCACCGAGGCCGACTTGCTCGAGGACGGCAGGATGAAGCTCAAAAGTGGCTTGTCGCAAACGATCTGACGCGCTCTGCAAACCGGTCATGGCGCGGGCGATGCGCTCGTCGTCGGGAGCAGCCGATTGCAACTCGACGACCTCTTGCCGAACGGCCAGCACATCTTGCAGCGGACCGTCGTGAATGGCCTCGGAAATGCGGCGCTGCAAATCTTCCGACGCCGTCATGGTTTGAGCCAGCAACTCCTCACGCAAGGCGCTCAGGCCGGCGATCGTGCGCACGTGGCGCACCTCGACGCGGACTCCGACGAACGCCGTGGCACACAAAAAGGCGTAGAACACCGACAGGAAGATGGTGTCGGGCCATTCGATGACGCGGCGGAACACGGTGTCTTGAATTCCCGCGACCACGAAGCCGACCAGGGTGAAGGCCAGCACCACGCCTGCCCGCCGCGATGACACATCGAGGCCCACCAGCACGGGCAACAGGATCATGATCAGCAGCGGATAGATGGCGTCCGTGGACAACAGCTGCAAACCGACCAGCACTACGACGTCAATGACGATGAAGGCGAACGGTTCTAGTCGTCCGACTCCGTCCAGCTGTGTGGCACCGAGTTTGTTGAACGGGACGAACGCCAGGATCAATGCGGTGAGCGCGGCGAAGCCGTACAGACCGGCCAGGGCTAGTTGTAAACCCCATTCCGATTCCGGGCTGCTGACCACCATCGCTCCCACCATGAAGGCCAGGACACCGATGCGCATGACCGCGACGATGCGGTACGAGCGCAACCGATGCATGTTGCGCGCCCGCTCGAGTTCGACGTTGTTGGCGATCACCACCGAACAACCGTACTGAAGGAAGAGGTCACTGCCGGGACCACACTCGCTGTGAACCCATTCGAGCCTTGGCTCACTGCGGCGCCATGCCGGTGACACATGACAGCACCCGAGCCAGCGGAGAACACAACACCGCGCCGAACAGACCTACCGTCACGGTGGTGAGCGCAACCACCGGTCGCCCGCCATGGTTCATGCTCCAGGACGCCAGGATAGGCGCGACGACCGAGGCCGCAGCCGTGGTCATCGACCAGATCCCGTGGTAGCGGCCACTGTTGGCGAGTGGGGCGATTCGATGAACGACGCCGGCGCCCGCCACAAACCAGGCGATCTCGCCCGGTGCACAGGCCGCGGCCGCGGCGCTGAACACCAGCGTCGTGTGTGCCAGCCCCGCGGCGCCCATGCACAGCGTTGTCCACACTCCCGCGGCGGCGAGAATGTCGAGCCGGGGAGCGCGGGCCAGGCGCTTGCTCAGCCAGCGCGTCATCACCGGCGTGATGGTGATGACCGCTATGCCGTTGGCCACCTGCACCCAGCCGTAATCGCCGGCCCCCAACCCGGAGTCACACATCAACATCGGGACGGCGGCAAAGAAGCCCATCAGCGCCGTGAGCGTAGCCAGGGCCGAGACCACCAACAGCAGCAGACGATAGTCCGAAAGCACTTGCCGATAACCGCATTTTCCGCTGACGTGCGGAGTCACCCGGCGTATCGAGGCCGGCATGCAGACGCCGGCCACTATCGCGAAAGCCGCGCAGGCGAGTGCGTTGAGCCAATACAGCAGTGCGGTGCCGGCCGCCGCAGCGAGCAAACCGCCGAGGCCACCGGCGATTGCCGCGCCGATGTTGAGCACCCACCCGTGTCGCCAGGCGTCCAGCTTCGCCCGCTGTTGGGGGTCGGACACCAATTCGGTGATTGCGGACCCGAGCACCGGGCGCGGCGCATCAGTGGCCAAGCCGGCGATCACGGCGCCGGCAAGCAACGCGAGCACGCTCGTCGCGTCGGCCATCGAGATCAACGCCGCAGCTGCCACCGACATGGCGCCCACCAGCGTGGCTCGGGCCCCGATCCGGTCCACCAGCCAGCCGCACAACAGTTGGCCAATCGACCAGCCCACGCCGTAGGCGGCCATCACCGCGCCGACCGCGCCGGCGGCGTGGCTGTGCCCGGCGACGTGGTAGGCCAGAAATGGGTAGCCGAACCCGGCCGCGCGCACCAGCAGGTTCCCGCCCAGCAAGAGCCAGAGGACTGCCGGATAGCGGGCATCGGTTGCGGCGGGGAGCTGGGTGTTCAGCACCCGGTTCTGGACGGCAATGGCCCGTGCTGTGGTCACCTCATTCAAGCTAGGCATCTCGGTGCCCCGGAAGTACCTCCGATCGGGCCCCTCGGGTGACGAACCGCGGTTCCCCCGATCGGGGGACATCCCTTGGCGTTAGGGCGCGGACACGCACGGCACCGGTAGCCGATCGACCGCCGCGGTACTGCGGTGCGCTGTCTTCTCCCACAGGAACGGTGCCTTGATGAGCTGGTACAGCGCCCGCCACGCTGCGACCCAGTGCGCCACCCAGTACAGCGGGAGCGCGGCGACGGCACGCAAGTGGCTCCGGCGCTGCTCCGGGTGGGCCAGGTAAGTCGCCATCAACCAGGTCAGGGTGCTGCCCAGTTGAATCAGCGTTATCGCGCCTGGGTCGACCGCCACGGTGATCAGGCCGCCGTAACCGAAACTGTCGGCGATGCTGAGCGCCAATATGACGGTCTGAGCCAGGAACTGCACGGGCATGCCGAGGACAAAGACGAGCAAGGTCAGCAGGCCGCGCAGCCCGAACCGGCGCACCGCCTCGCGCGGTGAGCGAGTGTGGACGAGGGCAGTGAGCAGGAAGCCTTTGTGCCAACGGGTCCGCTGAGAAATCCAGTCCTGCAACCGGTCCGGAGCGTCACCGAAGGTGACAGAGTCGACGACGTCGGTGCGATAACCCAGGGCATGTAACCGCATGCCCAGATCGGCGTCCTCGGAGACGTTCCACGCGTCCCAGCCGCCGACGCGCCGCAGCACCCCGGTCCGGAAATGGTTGCTGGTCCCGCCGAGCGGGAAAGGCGCGCCGAAGGCCGCCAGCCCCGGCACCGTCATGCGGAAACGTCGTGCGTATTCCACGCCGAAGCAATGTGCGAGGAGACTCTTCTCGACGTTGCTGGTCTGCAAAATGGCCTGCACACAAGCCAATTCGGGTGGATTGCTGGCGAACACCCGGGCCGCGCGCCGCAACTGGTCAGGCTCGGGGCGGTCCTCGGCGTCGAAGATCACCAGCAACTCACCCTTGGCGACCAGCAGACCCGCGTTGCACGACCGCGGCTTGGTGCGCGGCGGACCCGGCGGCACATGGAGGATACGCATGTGTGGGGGTGGCGCCTCGGCGGTGATGGCGTCCTGGGTGGCGGTGTCGGTGGTCTCGACCAGGAACAAAACTTCCAGTCGTTGCGTGGGGTAGTTCATATTGGCCAGGCAGCCGACCATGTCACCGATGACTTCTTCTTCGCGGTACGCCGGCACCAAAACGGTGTAAGTGGGCAGCTGTTCGTCGGTCAACTCCGGGGTCTGTTGCTGCCGGCGGGCCTGCCGACCCCAACGCTGCAAGCCGGTCATTGCCACGACGAACGACACCGCGACGATGGCCGTTGTCGCCGTGATGAGGATGACCAACAGCGCCGACGGAGCCACCAGTGCGGTGATGACGCCCGCGGCTGCCAGCGCTTGCGCGGCCCGCTTCTGCCACGGCATGATGCCCTGCCGGGCAGACATCTGCGGGTTGGTGTCCGCGAAGTCGTGCAAGATGGCATGGGCGATGTCGGCTTCTGCCTCGACGAGGATCCGGTCCTGCTCCCCGGCGGGTCGCGAATGCAGGTCGGCGATGTTGACCGACGGACGAGTTCTGTTGACCATCATGCTCTTTGACTCCACTTCCGTATTCGAACTGTGACTGTCAGGCGACGCGCCGCGAGCCGGACTTCTGCAGGGACCGCGCTAGCGGTAGGCACAACGCGGCGCCGATCAAGCCGACCGCCACGGTGACGATCGCGACCAGCTGGTGCCCGCCGTGAATCAGGCTGTAGGAGGCCACGATCGGAGCGATGACCGATGCCAGCGCCAAGGCCATCGACCAGATGCCGTGGTAGCGACCGCCGGTCGTGGGCGGTGCGATGCGGTGCACGACACCGGCCGCGACCACGAACCAGGCCACCTCCCCCGGAGTCGACACAGCCGTGGCCACACTGAAACCCACGGTGGTGTGCGCCAGCGACGCCGCTCCCATGCTCAACGTCGTCCACAGACCGGCAATGGCCAGGATGTCGAGACGGGGCCGGAAGCGGGCAGCGACTTTGCGGCCCAACCATGGGGTGATCACCGGTGTAAGCGCCAGACCGGCCACGGCATTGGCCAATTGCGCACAACCGAATTGACCGGCATCGAGGCCACGGTCTGCCATCAGCATGGGGACGGCGGCATACAATCCGCGCACGGCGATCAATGTGGCCAGGCTGGACCCGAAGAGCAGGACAAGCCGGCTGTCGGCCAACGCTTTCCGGTAGCTGACGTGGCATACCTTCGGTGCGGCCGGCAGGGCACGCCGTTCCCGCGCGGGGATGCAGAACGCGGCCACCAGCGAGAGCATCCCGCAGGCCACCGCATTCACCCAGAACAACACCGGTACGCCGAGCGCACCGACGAGCATGCCACCGACTCCTCCGGTGATGGCCCGGCCGATGCAGACCACCCAGCCGAAGCGGAACGCGTCGAGCTTGGCGCGGCGCTGAGGGTCGGGAACCATCTCGCTGATGGCGGCGCCCAACACCGGACGGGGCGCGTCGTAGACGACACCGGTGATCGCCGCCCCGACCAGCAGCGCAGGCAGGCTGACCGCCTCGGCCATGAAAATCAGTACTGCGGCCGCGACCAGCATGGTGGACATCAAGGTGACCCGTGTGCCGAGTCGGTCGACCAACCATCCGCACAGCAGCTGACCCACCGCCCAGCCGCCCCCGAATGCGGCCAGCACCGCACCGACCGCGCTTGCGGCGTGCCCGCGGCCGGCTACGTGGTAAGCCAGGAACGGGTAGGCGAATCCGGCGGCCCGCACGACGAGGTTGCCGATCAGCAGAAACCAGATGACCGCGGGGTACCGCTCGGCGACCGGTCGGTCGGTGGCTTGGCGATTCCGGATGAGTGTGCTGCGCACGTGGCGGGAGCCGATGTAACGCAATCGGTTTGGCGCCGTGGACCTACTGGCGCCGGGCAGGCCGGCCGCACCCAGTCCCGGGTACCGGAACGCTGCGGTGCGTGGCCGCAGAAACGCGGTGGGAGAGTCGATCTTGGAACCGAGGTGGTGGACTGGGGAAGCCGCCGTCGTCGTCACCATTGGAACGCTATTGCGGATTACGAATTGATAACTCCACCGATCGGGCCCAAAATGCGGTGGTCAGTCCGTCCGCTGATCGGAGGACATCGGCTGTCGTCACCCGATCAGCGCGGGCAGCACCCGAAGCGGTTCAATGCCGTCTTGAACAGCGCTGGCGGCCGCTTCGCCGCGACTTACATTGGCGGACAACGGCATTCCGCCAAGCAAGCCGGGCAGCCCCGAGACACGTGACGGTGCGGCGGCGGGAACCGCCCCCGGCAGGGCGGCGACCGCCGCGTGGTCCAGCGTCGGCGCCGACGCCGCCCAGGCGGCTGGTACCGAGAGTGCCCCCACCGACGTTGCATCCCCGACGCTTGCCGACACCGCACCGGCAAGTCCCGTGGCGGTCAGTGCGTTAGCCGCAGTCGACTCGATCGACGACGCGGCCTGACCGGCGAGGGCGGCGGGCGCGGGGAACAGACCCTTGACGGTCGACAGCATCGACATCATCAAACCGGCCGACGACGTACAGACGAAAAACGGTGTGCCGAAAATGCTCATGAGCGTGTCCAGATCGGTGATCCACTCGGGCAGCACCGTGTCACCGACGCTTGCCAGCGTGGCGACCAGCCCGCATGGATTGGCGGTCTGGGGTGGTTCGGCGAACGGTGTCAGCCTCGTCGCCGCGGCGGAGGCGGCCAGGTAGCCGTGCATCGCTGTTGCGTCTTGGGCCCACATCTGGCCGTATTCGGTTTCCGTTGCCGCAATCGCCGGGGAGTTCTGGCCGAGCCAGTTGGTGGCGGTCAACGTCGTCAATCGGGTCCGGTTGGCCGTGACGAGCGCAGGGTGCACGGTCATCGCGTAGGCGGTTTCGTAGGCAGCGACGGCCGCTTTGGCTTGGCTGGCGGCTTGTTCGGCCTGAGCGGCGGTGGCGTTGAGCCAGGCCAGGTAGGGCGTGACGGCGGCGACCATCCGTGTGGCGGTCGCGCCGAGCCAAGGGCCGCTGATTAATCCGGTGATCACCGAGTCGAACGAGGTCGCGACGCTGCTGAGGTCGGTGGCCAATCCGTCCCAGCCGGCAGCGGCGGCGAGTAGCGAACCCGCGCCCGGGCCGGCGTACATGCGCCCGGAGTTGATCTCGGGCGGTAGCGCCCCGTACACCATGGCCGCGAATCTTTCTCAGCGGGCAGCGATGGCGTTCGCCGCCTCGGTTGCGGCGTAGGAACCACCGCTGCCCGCCAACGTGGCGGCGAACATCTCGTGCATCGCCGCGGCCTGCGCGCTGATCGCCTGGTAGAGAGAGCCGTGCGCGGCGAATTGCATTGCGGTCAGGACGGATACCTCGTCAGCGGCGGCCGGGACGACGCCGGTGATCTGGGGTGCGGCGGCCGCGTTGCTCGAGCTCATCGCGGTGCCGATCGCTTGGAGATCCGCCGCGGCGGCCACGAGTAGTTCGGGTTGACTGGTCACGAATGGCATGGGAAATACTGTGCCGGGCGACGGTGCCCACGTCTGTCGGCTGAGCGGCCACTACGGCGGATGATTTCGGTGTCCCCCGATCGACGGACCCGCATCGACCGTTGCCCGCCGGCGGTGGCCTATCCGGCCGCGTGAGCTGGCGCGAATTCAATCGGCGGCCTCACAGGGGGCACTCGCGTCGGCTTCCAGGATGCGGGTGAGTCAAGGATGCGCCGGGTGTTGTTGCGCCGCCTGCCGAGCCAGCCGCTCATCGTGAATTTTGACCAGCTCGCGGAAGCCGAGGCGATGGTATTTGGGCGTCGGTTGAATCCCCCACACATCTTGCGCCGTGGCCTTGCCCGCCGCACCCTCAGGGGGACCCAACATCGGGTACGGGACTTGGCATTCCAGGGTGTCGTTGGAGTAGCGAACTTTCAACAGTTCGCTACAGATCTCGGTGAGGCTCAGTGTCGGATAGCCGTAGTAGATCGCCATGAAGGGCAGCGTGAAGGCGCCTTCCAGGACCAACGCCACAAGACATACCAGCACCGCTCGCTTGATCCACTTGTGCATGCGTGCGTAATACGCGGTCGTTCCGGGCGGGAGCTCATCTTTTGAGTCGTGGTCTGTTGCAGTCGACGCAGTGGTCACAGCTGTACTCCTATACCGGTTAGTCCGAGAAGATCTCGCGATTGACCGTGTGCAGATACGGAATGGCGAGGAACGGGGTGATGTAGAAGATGTCGTAGAGCCACCAGCCGATCACTGGAAACACCACGCCGGCATAACGCACGTCGGCATACATCGTCATGTTGAACACGTAGGCGGTCCAGATGACGGTCCCCATCCAACAGGTGATGACCATCCACTGATGCCCCCACCGCTTCATCTGCAGGAAGCCGATCGCAGCGGCTACCCGCATGGAGAACACCGTGAGGATCAACCCGGCCACGTAAGCTTTTTCGCCAGGACCGGCGGCACCGCCGATCCACAACTCGTTGTAGTGCCAGAAGTATCCGGCGTCGAACATGTTGCCCCAGCCGACCATCAGCACCCGGTTGATCAGCGTGTGATTGGCTACCAGGTCGAGTGCCCAACCCAGACTGTTGAGCATTCCGTCGATCAAGACCAGGTAGCCGATCAAGGTCACGATCATCGGACGCACCGACAAGCCGGCGCGCAGGGCCTGACGCTGCAACCAAACTCCGCGCATGAAGACTGGGAACCCGATGAGTCCTGGCGCCCACATACCCATCAAGGCGGCCCCGACGATCATCCATTTGTCGGCACGGCGCTGCGCGCCGCGGGATTCATCGTAGTGCTCGTCGAGACCGACGGAGCCGTCAGGTGAACGACGTTGCAGCAGCGGGACATTCATAGATTCCACCAGCCCCGGACGAATGACATGTAGAGCTGGACCAGGAACATGACCAGCAGGTAGCCGTAGATGAAGAGCTGGAATACGATCATCGCTCTCTTGCGCTTCCGTTCCTGTTGATCCATGCCTCGGTTACTCCTTCCTAGAAGGTGGTGAGCAGGCTGGCGGCCGCCACCTCGCGTAATCCCTCCTGAACCGCGCCGTCGGTGGTCAGGGGCGCCAAGATGCAGACTTCGGCTGCCTCGATCTCTGAGGCGCCGACCGCGATCAACTGCGCCGCAGTAACAAGCGCGCGGGTCGACGGCGGCTCGAAGTGGAACACTTCATCGGCGGTGCGGATGGCATTGGCACACCGAACCAGGCGAGAGGCCACCGATATGTCGACTCCCGCTTCGCTCACGACAACCTGAGCCTCGCGTTCGGGAGGCAAGTAATGCATAGGCAGAGTGGCGAACCGCTGCCGAAACGATGGTTTGAGCTCTTTGAGTGAACTGCGGTACGCCGGGTTGTAGGAACACACGAGCATGAACGAATCCGGCGCGGTGACAACTTCTCCCGCGCGGTCGAGGTACAACACGCGTCGGTGATCGGTCAATGAGTGCAGGATGGCCAACGAGTCGTGCCGTGCCTCCACTACTTCGTCCAGATAACAGATGGCCCCGGTCTTGACGGCCTTGGTGAGCGGGCCGTCCGTCCAGACCACGTCGCCGCTGGTAACCATGAACCGTCCGACCAGGTCTGAGCTGGTGAGATCGTCATGGCAGCTGATCGTGACGACGGGCCGTTGAAGAAGCTGACCCATGTGCTCGACGAGCCGGGTCTTACCGCATCCCGTTGGGCCAGTGAGCATCACAGGGATGTGTTGGTGGTACGCCTGCTCGAACAGCCGAACTTCGTTGCCGTTGGCGAAGTAGAGGTCGGTCGTCACGTGTCCCTCCGCTGCGTTTCGATCATGCGGCGACCAGCTCCCGGTGGACGTGGGCAAGCACCCGTGGCAGCTCGTCGACACATCGGATTCGTTTTGATCGGAGCGGCCCGAAGACCTCGGGAAGCGGATCGACCCGCGTTGGCCCGACGCCGATGTAATACACCGAGACGCCGGCCGAGTTGGCTTCTTCAACGGCGTGAGCCACATCGGCCCAGGCGTAGCGACCTTC
Organism: Mycobacterium sp. 1423905.2; assembly: GCF_001673155.1. Lineage (GTDB taxonomy): Bacteria > Actinomycetota > Actinomycetes > Mycobacteriales > Mycobacteriaceae > Mycobacterium. The sequence continues at coordinate 15,446 of NZ_LZLE01000282.1, forward strand.
GTAGCCCTCGTCCGACATCAGGCCATCCCCGATCACGATGAGCAGTCGACGTTGTGACGGTTGCCCGAGCAGTCGATTCGTCAGGTGGCGCACGGGCGCGCCCAGCCTGGTGTAACCGCCTGTCATCAGGCCCAGGCTGCCCGGAGCGACGAAGCGCACGTCGTGAAAGTCCTTGAGACAGTGCACCTCGACGTGGTGGCGGGTGTTTCCGGTGAACGCGAATATGCCGTGTTGTTCCCGGGCATGAGTCATGGCTCGAGAAAGTGCGTCTGCGCAAGCCAGTTCCAGGCGAAAGATTCGGCCGCCCTGTACGCCCAAGGAGGAGCTCGCATCCAGCAACAGCGCCGTGGTGACATCGCGTCGGTTGGGTAGTAGTTCGCGGAAGACACGGGGCTCTTTTGCCGCACCGGTCAATGTGTCGATGTAGTGATCGACATAGGACTCGACGTCGAACTCCGATCCATCCTCCAAGTGGCCGGTCATCGCGCGAGTGGTGTGCTCCTCGAACCACTTCCGCAGATTCGGCGGGCTCGGTGCGGACGGAGAACTGTGCCGGGTGCGCCGCCGCTCCACTACCGCCACATGGTCCGGCAGGAAGCGCATGGTCCGCTGATTCCACTCGGGGTACGGGATACCCTGCCGGTGCTTCGGGGTGATGTCCAAGTCATCGTTCTCTGGCTGGCTTGGTGGCGGCAGATTGGGATTGCGCACGCCGCCGTCTCCACCGATAGGTACGGAGTAAGGCCGGGGACGGCGTTTCTGCGAACTGGTCCAAGGCATCCGGCCGTAGCGGCGGACAAGACTGGTCAACCCTCGAGGCGTCGACAATCTGGCGGGCAAGGCGCCCAATAGCGGGTGGACCACCAGGGTTTGGCGGGTCCGGGCCAGCTCGATGGCCCGGTCGAGCATCACGATGGCGTCCGTGTCTGGATCGGCGATGTCGAGGTCGGGCACTAAGCGCCGCATCTCGGGCAACAGGCCAGGCCATTGGCCGGCCATCCAGCCCAGGGCCACGTTCGCCTCGACAAGGGTCAGCGCGCGAATTTCGTGCGGGGACAGTTCAGTCAAGCGGTATTGAGCAAGTCGGTCTTTTGAAGGTGAGCACTGCAGCGCCACGCCGCACGTCAATGTGCGACGCGTCCAGTCACGCGGCACCGGGTACGGCACGCCCACCACCGTCAGGCCTTCACTCAAACCGAAGATACGGTTGTCACCAGTGATCAGACGTGCCTGGGCACGCCGATTATCGCTCAGCGCAACCGCCGTCAACGCGCAGCTGCGTTCGATAGCCAGCGGGTGCGTACCGATCAGCTCAGCCATGGCCGCGCCGTGCCGCGTTCGACCGGCCTTCAAAGCACCGGATCAAAACGTTCCGATGTTGGAGAACATCCAGTACCAGAAGCCGATGATCAGGCAAGTACCACCCCAAGCTGCGACGTATCGGCCAATCTCCCAGAGCCACAGCATGATCGGACCTCCCCGTGAAACGCACGAACTGTGCGACGACGACGTGAACTGCCGCCATGCTCAACCGCCGCGGTTCGGCTGTCACTGCGACCAGCAGGCGCGCAGGTGTCGGCATACGACGCCCCTGCCGAATGAGACGCTTGACCATAGGCGACATGGTGTGCTCCTTTGTAGCCCACTCAGTGACTTAAGTCAATGAAAGTCCTTTATTGGAGGCACGGAGCGGCCCGATCTACGTTGGGGCCGCGGGTTTGTGTGCTGCGCTTCGGGTAATGCCACCTGCCGAGACCGGATGACGGTCAGTGAATACAGCGCCGCCGTGTTATCGGAGTCCATCGACACGTTGGCCAAGAAGGACAAGCAGGAAACGGCCGCGCTGCACCGGTCAATCCGAGAAGATTTCCCGGTTGACGGTGTGCAGGTACGGGACTGCCAGGAAGGGGGTGATGTAGAAGATGTCGTAGAGCCACCACCCGACGACAGGGAATACGACACCGGCGAAACGCACATCGGCATACATCGTCATGTTGAACACGTAGCCGATCCAGATCACCACGCCCATCCAACAGGTGATGACCATCCACTGATGGCCCCAGCGTCTCATCTGCAGGAACCCGATTGCCGCGGCGATTCGCATGGTGAACACGGTCAGGATAAGCCCTACTTCCCAACCCTTCTCGCCCGGGCCGGCGGCACCGCCAATCCATAGTTCGTTGTAGTGCCAGAAATATCCGGCGTCGAACATGGCGCCCCAACCGTTGAGCAACACTCGGGCGAGGATCGTGTGGTTGGCGACCAGATCCAGTGCCCATCCCACGGTGTTGATCGCCGCGTCGATGATGACCAGGTATCCGAGCAGGGTGACCAGCATCGGCCGCACGGCAAGGCCTTTGTGCTGAGCGCGCCGCAGCAACCACACCCCACGCAGGAACAACGGCAGTCCGAAAACACCAAGGGCCGCCGTGCCGATGAGCATGCTGCCGGTGATCAACCACCGGTCGGCCTGGCGCTGGGCCAGCTGCGACTCCTCGATGTGCTCGTCCATGCTGGCGGTGCCGCCGGCGAGGCGACCCGAGATTGGCAGGATCACGCTGGCCCCATTCGACACCGTAACAAAAGCATGCGCTGACTATAGTCAGCATCTACCAAGGTCGCTAGATTGCCGGTCGATTCCACTTCGGTGCGTTCAGCGTCGAATCTGCATGCCGCACAGTGTCCTTTTCACATAGTCCTCCAGCATCGCGTCGCGTGTCGGCCATGCGTTGGTGGTGATCAGCAATGCGTACAGGCCCAGGAGGAAAAACACTGCGCTGTTCATCGGGATGACGTCGGTGTCGATATCGCCCCGCTGCTGACCCCGTTCGATTCCCTCGGCCACGGCAACGATCAAGGGATGGTCCCTCCCGTTTTCGGTAGGGGGACGAGTCTGGGAGAAATGCAGGGCGAGAAAGTCTTTGAAGAGCATGTCACCCAGGCGGCGCTCGAGGCCCAGAATCAACCGGACCGCTTCATGCAGCGTGGCGGCCAGCTCGGGCTGCGATTGCAGGAACCGGCTCATCTGTTTTGCGATCCGCTCCTCTTCGCGCCGCTCCAATTCGAGCAGCACGTGTTCTTTGGTGGGAAAGTGAAAGAAGAAGGTCCCGTGGGCCACTCCCGCAGCAGTGACGATCGCGCCTACGTCCGCTTCTGCGATGCCCGATCGTTTGAATTCCGCGATGGCCGCACCCATCAACCGCTCCCGGGTTTGCAGGCGTTTGGTCTCACGCGTAGTCAGGCTGTCTGCCATAGCTGGTCAGTTCCTTCTGCATCAGAGCAACAACCAATGCGGCTGATCGACTGGCGTCGACCAAATGGTAGCGCGCAAGCGGCATGGTGCGGTCAGCGCGAGGCACTCGACGCCGATTATTGACTTGAGTCAGTTTGCGCCGTTAGATGAGACGTCGTGACCTAAGTCCCTCGATGAAAGGGGTGGCATGGCGCTCGAACAGTTCAGACTCGACGGCCAGGTCGCGATCGTCACCGGTGCCGGGAAGGGTGTCGGTCAAGGTATCGCGAGAGTCCTCGGCGAGGCCGGCGCCATTGTCGTCGGTACGGCCCGTACCGAGTCCGACATCGTCAACACGATCACCGGCATAAAAGAAGCCGGTGGCCAGGGACTGCCGATCGTCGCTGACGCGATGAGCCGCCCAGACAGCACCTGCGTGGTGGAAACCGCGATGGAGCGGTTCGGTCGCATCGACATCTTGGTGAACAATGTCGGCGGATCCACGTACGCAAGGTTTCTCGATATCACCGACGACGACTTCAAGCACACCTTCGACTGGTGTGTCACGTCGGCGTTCATCATGAGCCAGCTGGCGGCACCGCACATGCTCAGTGCCGGACACGGTTCCATCATCAACATTTCGTCGGGTGCGGCGAGGTTCGGCATTCGAGCACTCACCGCCTATTGCGTGGCCAAAGGGGCGTTGGAAGCACTCACGCGTGCCATGGCGCAGGAACTGGCTCCCAAGATCCGGGTCAACGCGATTGCTCTGGGTTCGTTTGCCACCGACGGTTTGCAGAGCAGCTTGGACATGATGCCGGGATCCTTGGAGAAGATGAACGAAGCCACTCCCCTGCATCGACTCGGCGACGTCGAAGATCTTGGGCGCTTGTGTGTCTACCTGTCCACCCGTGACTGTTACGCGACCAACGCAACCTTCCATGTCGACGGAGGCATTGAGGCGAACAATTCTCCGCTGCCAATTCCCGATTACTGAGCCAGATGGAATAGCCATGCGTAGGGTCGTTCAGTTCTCCACCGGAAACGTTGGGCAGCACTCCTTGCGGGCCATCATCGGACGCCCGGACCTCGAGTTGGTGGGCGTACACGCCGCAACCCCAGAGAAGATCGGTCGAGACGCCGCCGAGCTGTGCGGACTGAGCACCCCAACCGGTGTCCTCGCCACCGACGACATCGACGCGCTGATCGCTCTGCGCCCAGAGTGTGTGGTCTACACCGCGCAAGGCGAGACGCGACCGATGGAGACCATCGAACAGATGTCGAGATTCCTTGCCGCGGGGATCAATGTCGCCGCCACATCGATGGTGTGGCTCGTCGCTCCGCGTCAGGCGGACGACTGGTTACGCGTACCGCTGCAACAGGCGTGCGAGACGGGTAATGCGTCTCTATACGTCAACGGCATCGACCCCGGATACTCCGGCGACACTGAGGTGCACACCGCGCTGAGCCTCGTCACTCGGGCAACATCCATCACGGTGCAGGAAATCTTCGACTACGGCAATTACGACGACTACGAGTTCACCGGCACGTCAATGGGTTTCGGCATGACACCGGAGGATGATACGCCGATGCTTTTCTTGCCGGGCGTCATCACCACCATGTGGGGCGGTCCGGTGCGTAACCTTGCCGAGCAGCTGGGCATCGAACTCGACGAAGTACGCCAACGCACCGAACCGTGGTACACCGACTCACGTATCGAGTGCAAGATGACCACCGTCGACCCCGGGCAGATGGCTGCGGCACGGTTCGCCGTCGAAGGAATCCGCGACGGTGCACCTGTGATCACCATGGAGCACATCAACCGGCTCACGGCCGCCGCCGCACCGGACTGGGAGTTTCCACCAAGTGGCCAGGCAGGAGTGCACCGGGTCGTGGTGGAAGGTGAACCCCGAGTCGAGATCAACACGCACGTCTCCCACCCGGCGTTCGACGTCACAGAAGCCGGCTGCATGTCAACCGCTGCCCGAGTGGTCAATGCCATCGACTGGATCTGCGGTGCGCCTGCAGGATTGATCTCGGTGGAGGACGTTCCGCCGGCGGCCGTCATCCGCGGATTGATGTGGTGAAGCCCTGCCGTGACGATGTCGTCGGGCCAGCAAAGGAGGACACATGACCCAAAATGCGTTGGCCGAGAAGAAGTATCGAGTCATCCAGTGGGGCATCGGCAATGTCGGAACGATCGCGCTGCGTCACTTCGCCCACAATCCCGCCTACGAGGTAGTCGGCGTCCTGTGTAATCGCCCGGAGAAAGTCGGCAAAGACGCCGGTGAACTCGCCGGCGTAGCGCCGATCGGGGTGCGGGCGACCGACGACAAGGCGGCCATCGAGGCACTCGACGCCGACTGCGTTTTCTACGCACCACTTTGGTCTGACCCCGACGAGGTCTGTCGGCTACTACGCGCGGGCAAGAACGTCGTTGCATCGGGCGGCGCCTGGTGGTTTCGCACCGAGCACAGCAGTGCCGACATCGATAAGATCGACGCTGCCTGCCACGAGGGTGGTACATCGTTTCACGCGGGTGGTGTCAACCCCGGGTTCGCCGGTGATCTGCTGGTCCTGACGCTGGCCCGCATCGTCAGCCGCATCGACATGATCCACATCTACGAGGTGGTGAACTTCGGCAAAGACACCTTGAAGTACTTGCACGAGATGGGCATGGGCAGTGATCCGCAGGCGTTCCTGTCCGGTCCCAACCTCCTCGGCAACGCGTGGCCGTTATTCGCCCAATCGATGGCCATGGTCGTCGCCGGATTCGGCAAGACCGTTGACAAATACACCACGGAAGTCGAACTCGGAACCGCCACCCGCGACATCCCTTTCGAGGGCGGCCCCACCAGCGACATGCCTGGCTTCAAAGGCGTGATCAGAAAGGGCACCGTCGCCTCCCAGCATCACAAGTGGACGACGTGGGTGGACAACAGACCCTTCATGACCTTCCACGAGATGTACACCATGGATGAATACGACGCCATTGAGCCACAGCCCGATTGGGGCGGGCACTACCACTACCGCATCGTCATCGACGGTGATGAGCCGACCGAACTGATCCTGCAGGCGCCCCCGGACCCACAGGGCGAGTACAAGAAGCCGGGATATACCTGGACGGCCATGGGACCCGCCAACACCATTCCAGCTGTCTGCGACGCGCCGCCGGGATTCCTGACTCACAAAGAGCTGGGCCTGGTTTCGCTACGCGGCGTCGTGCGCCAATAACTTCCGGCCCGATACGCCGGCGCTTTCAGTCTGGCGCCGGCGGGGACAGCAGCCGCTCGGCCGCGGTGTAGGGGTCGTCGTTTCCGTCGACCACTGCCTCGGCGAGCCGATCCAAATCGGCGCGGCTGCGCAGTCGAGATTGCGCCAGCGACAGGATCTGCGCCCGCGCGCGAGCCAGCCGGCGGGCGCGGTTGTCGGCGCGGTGATGTGCATCGATGGCGGTCACCAAGTCCGCGATACCCTCTCCGCGCGCCGCGATCAGGCTCACGATCGGTGCAGTGGTCTCGGCCCGCAGGTCCCGCACTGTCTGCTCCGCTCCGTCGCGGTCGGCCTTGTTGACCACGACGATGTCGGCGACTTCCAACAATCCCGCCTTGGCGGCCTGCACCGCATCACCGGCACCGGGGTTGAGGATGACGACGGTGGGATCGGCCACCGCGGCAATCTCGATCTCAGACTGTCCGACACCGACGGTCTCGAGCATGACGATGTCGTATCGGATGGCGCCGAGCAGTCGGATCGCGGCCGGCACCGCGGCGGCCAGTCCACCGAGGTGCCCGCGACTGGCCACCGACCGGATTAGTACGTCGGAGTCGTTGATGTGCGCGGACATACGGATACGGTCACCGAGGATGGCGCCCCCGCTGAAGGGTGAGGACGGATCCACCGCCAGCACCGCCACCCGATGGCCGCGCTCGCGGAACGCGCTGACCAACTCAGCGACCGTCGTCGACTTCCCCGCGCCCGGAGGTCCGGTGATCCCGACCACGCGAGGCGCTTGCACCGCGTCCGTGCCGATCTCGGCCAGTATCTCGTCGCGGCGGTCCCCTTCGATCAGGCTGAGCAACCGACCCGCCGCGC
>NZ_LZLE01000283.1 GCF_001673155.1 Mycobacterium sp. 1423905.2
CCCGGCGAGGTGAGTTGGCGGGTGCCTTCCCTTTCGCTGACCGATGAAGCGATCGAGTTGTTCAGTGACCGTGCCCGTCGGAACAGAACCTGCTCCGGATCACTCAACATCGCGTGCGACCAGTCCACCGACGCGCGCAAGGTCTGCTGTCGGCGCACCGCCGTCCGTGCTCCGCCGGTCAGCAGACGAAACGCGTCATGCAGGCTGTCGAGGATCTCCCGTGGCGACAGCGCCCGGATTCGTGCGGCGGCAAGCTCAATCGCCAGCGGTAGCCCGTCCAACCTGCGGCAGATCTCGGTCACGGTTGCCAAGTGGTCGCCAGTGATGCGGAAGTCAGGTTTGGCCCGGCGGGCACGGTCACTGAACAACTCGATCGCTTCATCGGTCAGCGAAAGGGAAGGCACCCGCCAACTCACCTCGCCGGGCACCCCGATCGGTTCGCGGCTGGTGGCGAGCAGCGTCAGGGTGGGGCAGGTGCCCAGCAGGTCGGTGATGAGTTGGGCACTGGCGTCGAGCAGATGCTCGCAGTTGTCGAGCAGCAGCAAGGTATGACGGTCGCGCAAGAAACGCACCAGGACGTTCATTGTCGGTTGGCCGGGTTGGTCGAGGAGGCCTAGCGCGCGGGAGGCCGTCACGGGTACCACGTCGGGGTCGGTTATGGGTGCCAAGTCGACGTACCACACGCCATCGGCGAAATCGGTGGCTCGGTTGGCCGCGACCTGGACGGCCAACCGGGTCTTACCCGCACCGCCGGCACCGGTCAATGTGACGAGCCGATTGTCGGTCAGCGCCTCTGCAATG